>JAGXHV010000024.1 GCA_024636005.1 Bacillota bacterium | reverse complement strand
ATTGATCAAATTGACAACAGTTTTGAAATATTCAACAAAATCTTTGAAATCTAATTGTGTCAGAAATCTGTTGTAATGGGAGGCATTCAGACTTGAAAATAATTAATGACCGCTATGAGATTATCAAACCACTCACAAGAGACAACAACTGGATAGAGTACCTCGTTACCGATGTTCAGAAAAGTGGCATGATCAAACGTATACGGATTTTTGACATTGAGATGTCCAATTTTGATTTCATCATCAATATGGAAGATGAATTTGTTGAACTGAAAAACATTGTTCATGAAAATTTGTTGTCGGTTTATGAATTTCAACCCATTTATACAATTAATGGAAGTAGAATCAACAGAAAGCAATATTTTTACACCTATGAGAATTATGATGAAAATCAGGTTATTCACTATAGTGATCTTAACAAGTCCGAAGTGAACAGCGTGCTTATTCAACTTTGCAAAGTGTTTCGATTCTTGCATTTCAGAGGTGTCATTTATAAATATCTAAATTTTGATCATTTGCTCATTTTAAAGGATAACCATAAAGTCACTGTCAAGTTGAAAGATATCGCCAACAACTATGTCAATGATTATCACTTTAAGATGGACCATGAAAGATTCAATCAGTTCATCGCTCCGGAAATCATGTGGGGTGAAGAAATCGATTTCACCGTTGACGTATTTTCTCTTGGTATTTTGTTTTATTATCTGTATTATCGCATTGACTATCGTCAAAAATCGATCAACAATGTCGTGAAGACATCCAGTGCCAATGATATACACAAATTTATATTGAAGGCCTCCAGTCATATCAAGGAAGAGCGGCATTCATCCATCACTCAGTTTATTGAGGACCTTTCCAAACTTATATGGATTGAAGTCGATAACAATGATTCCAGCAGTTATGACAAGATCTATGATCACACGAAAATAATCGGAAGAGACGCGATTCTTAAAGACATCCGGAATCTTATCGATGAAAAATACAAAAAAACTTTGAATTACAATGCAATTTATATACGGGGCGAATCGGGGATCGGAAAAACCAGGATACTCAAGGAAATCGCTCAAGTAGCAAAATTTAATCGTTTCGATTACGTTAAATTGAAACCTAAACAAGTTGAGAACATTCCTTTTGGAACTGTGAAGCAGATTCTGGGGTTTGTGTCATCGCACGATGATGTGTCTCCGCTTTTGATTCAGAAATACGGGGCAGAGCTCTCAAGTGTTTTGCCTGAACTTCAATCAAAGTGGAATATCAATCCGGATCAGATTATAGACGTTGAAGAACAGTATCTTCGGGTATTGAACCGGGTATTCAATTTTTTCCTTGAGTACTGCAGCGATAAATTTATACTCATTTTAGTGGATGATGAAGAAAAAATAGATCCTAGAGAGCGTTATTTCTATGATCAGCTCCTTGAACACAAGGGTGTTTCAAACTATTTTCTGATCATTACTGGTTCAGAAGTAAAATCAAAGGAGAATTCAAAAAACGAACAACTCAGAATATTAAAGTTGCCTTCACTGACGCTTGAGGAAACAGGGCAAATCGTAAAAGCGACACTTGGGGTGAATTATATTCCGTACCGTTTGACTCATAGTTTAATGCTTGAGAACCAAGGCAAGGCCAGCGTCACTAAAAATATGATTTTCAAACTTTGGCTGGATGGCTACATTTACTTTGATACAAAGAAAATGCAGTGGGAGCTTGATGGCTTTGATGATCATTTTGTATTTGAATATTTTGAGGGTAGAAAAGAAGATTACGAATTACTTTTGAATGATTTGAGTCTCAATGATCTTGAAAATCTTAAAAGGCTTTCCATTTTGAAAAGTTCATTCAATATGAATTTTGTTTTCAAGTTTTGTCATATGGATGAAGAAACCGGATATTCTTTTCTAAGTGAGATGGAAGATAAGAAAATTTTAAATAAGAGAATCAGTGATGTAGAATATGTTTTTGTCTTTCATGACAATGAATTCAAAAAGGTATTTTTTGACATGCTATCCATCAGTGAAAAAAAGGAGCTTTACAAAGAGGCTTCCGATTATTATGAACAGCGCTTCATGGCCAATAACGAAGTCAACGAAAGCATTATAGATTATCTGATCCAATGTGATGATCTGCTGTTGGCTGCAAAATATTGTATGATTTTCTCAGATTATTATATTGAGAGTTTCAATAACGTCAAAGCATCTGAACTATTGAACAGAGCCAGTGATCTCTATGAAAAAATGGATAACAAGAATAAAGTCATTGAGACCGGTCTCAGATTGATCAAACAGTTGATCAAAGTTGGTAAATTGGATGATGCGTATGAAAAAGCCAATGAAATCATAAATCTTTCAGAAGCATATGATGAAATAAGTCATGTTGATGCGAAACTCGAATTCAGCAATGTCCTTTACTATAAAAATGATGTGGGTACAGCATATACCATTGCGGAAGAGTGTATTGAAAAATCCATTGAAATCAATTATTTTGATGGAGAATTCAAATCTGCACAAATGTTATGTAGATGTCTTACGAACACAGTCGATCTGGACAAACATATCGAACTTACGAGAAAATATCTGAATAAAAGTATGGAAACGGGCAGCGAATACTATCAAGCTGTTTTTCAAAACGAACTTGGAGTTAACCATCTTTACAGAAATAATTACGAGGAAAGCCTTAATGCTTTTTCAGAAAGCCTCAAGTGCTACAAGAACCTTAATGATGAGGAAAACATCATCAAATCCTATAATAATATTGGAGTAGTCCATTTCGACGGATTTGGTGATTATGTGGTCGCAAGAGATTTCTTTAGAAAAGCTTATACTCATTCCATCAATAGAAACTATATCGTTGCAACACCGACCCATCTCAATAACCTAGGTGAAACCTATATGACTGAAGGTCGGTATGAAATGGCAATCAAGTACTTTGAAGAATCCCATCAAATTGCTGAGAAAATCGGTGACAAAGGTGTTGATCTGTTGGCTCTGCTCAACCTATGCAGTGCATACAATCTCATTGAGAAGTATGGTAAAGCCTTTACGTTGATGAATCGATTGGAACACGAGTTCGCGACACTTGAAAAACGCGATTTTAACCGTCAGGATTATTACTTGCTCCACCTTGATTTTTTCCTATCCATGCAAAGCATCATGAAGGTCGACAAGTGGCGTTATGAATTCGATGATTTCAGTATTGAAGATGATTACAGAAAATATCGTGTTGATGTCATCGACATGATTTTAAAGTATAAAAAGAGTGATATAGTCAACGAAAAAAGAGAAGTTCCTCTAGAAGAAATCAGGGAGCTCGTTGATAAAACAGTAAAGCCTTCTGAGGTGAAATTGCTCAGGACATTCATCATGGATGTACTTATCGATCTCGTGGATCGTTATGATTATTTGTCCGCTGAGGAGCTTTTCAGGTTGGACGCGATTCTCGTCAAGCGTTATAATACAAAATTCATCAGATTAAAAAACGAAGTCATTGAAGCCGCGTTATCGGATTTCTCCATAGAACGCATTGAAAACCAAATTGAACAGATTGAGTCGATTTCACAGGAATTTCTTTGGAAAGTTTATAAAATCCTAGGTAATGAGAATTTTAATCGAAACAATCTTTATCAAGCGCTTAAATACTATCTGATGGCTCTTGACGTCATCTATGATTTATCGAACAATGTACCTCTTGAGTATAAGGAAACATATATTCTTTATGATAACTCAAAAATGTCACTCAAGAATAACATCAATAAGATAACCAAGCGCTTATTGAGTTTGGATGGCGTTGTTCAAAGTGTCATATATGATGAGCGTTTTGAGACTGTAGAGGATTTCTTTGATTTGAGCCAACTCAATAGGCTCTATCACAGCAAAGAGTTTAATCGCTTGATCAGTGAAAACCTCGAAATCAGTGATGAAGTGAGGTTTGAGACTTCAATTGATTTGATCAGAAATCTGGAAAAGGATGAAATCAACAATTTAAAGTTAATATTAAAATACTTGAAACAGCTTACTTTTGCGGAACGTGCTTTCATATACCTTTTGGATGAAAATGACAATATCAATCAAGTAATCAAAGCAGATGAAGCCTGTGCTGATTATGACGTATCAAGGTTGATCAATAATATCGGCAATGACATTGAAGGCATATTGATCACGAAAATCAATCCCAAGACAAATATCCAGCTGCTTTCAGACAATCAAAAAAGCATCATCTGTTTTCCAGTTTATGAGACGTCTTCTGTGAAGAGCGGTAATGACAAGCGTAAAGAGGACTTACTCGTAACCAAACAAAAAATCATCGGTTATGTGTTTATGGATTCAAGAAACCTAATCAATAGGTTTGATGAAATCACATTTGAACAGGCGAAATCCTTCATTAATCTGATCTATGTCTTTATTGACAATTACAATCTCAAACGTCTTTCAACTGTTGATAAATTGACTGGTGTCTATCTTAGAAAGTTCATTGAACAAAAGTTCGCACTCCATATGAGTATCGCGAGGCAAAATAACTATAACTTGTCTGTAATCATGTTGGATATTGATAAATTCAAATTCGTCAATGACACTTATGGACACCGTAAGGGGGATGAAATACTCACACGCTTGGGTGAAATCCTCAATAAATCTGTAAGAAGTACCGATTATGTGGCAAGATATGGTGGAGAAGAGTTTATTATTCTCTTACCTGAAGCGGATTCAAGCAGTGCTTATAAAGTCGCTGAAAAGACTAGAACGCTCATTGAAACCAGCAAATTGTTGGGAGATGATATGCTTCTAACTGTAAGTTTGGGGGTATCCACGTATCCAAAAGACGGAGCCAACGAAGAGGAATTGATTGAGAAAGCGGATCAAGCACTCTATTACTCAAAAAACAATGGTAGAAACCAATCGACATGCTGGGATCATAAACTGATCAAGGAAAAGCATCGATATGACCGACTGACAGGTATATTAACCGGAAACATTTCCTCTGATACTAGAACTGTGAAAGCTTTGATTGACATACTCAATCAACTAGAACACAGTTACACTCGTGAAGAGAGTATCCGCAATTCCTTTATATCACTTCTGGATATTACAGAAGGAGAGGAAATTCAGTTTATCATGTTCGATAAAAATCAAAATATTGAGGAAGTAATCTACAAGAAAAAAGGACAAAAAAAGATAAGTGATGAGCTTGTATTGAACGAAAGATTGATAAGTAGGTTCAAAGGTACGAACAACTCTGGTTATTTCATAGATTGGGAAGAAGTTATTGCTTATGATGCGAACCTTAAAGTACCAAACTGGAAATCTTACATTATCATCACTTTCCTAACAGGCACAACAAGTGGTATACTTTCCATAGCGGTAGATATAAAAGATAAGGAATTTGAATTTAGCAATTACAATTTTGTGGATGCTTTAAAACCAGTTTTAGAGCATGTATTATTCATTCAGAAAGGTTAATAAATGATTTTAAATGACTTTCTTCCCATTAATAGGGAAGATTTAAAAAGACTCGAATGGGACGTCGTGGATTTTGTCTTGGTTTCTGGAGATGCCTATGTCGACCATCCGAGTTTTGGACCGGCGGTAATCGCAAGGGTACTTTTGGATGCGGGTTACAAAGTCGGCATAATTGCTCAACCAGATTGGAACGACCCATCCAGCATTTCAGTTCTAGGAGAACCAAGACTAGGATTTTTAGTCACGTCTGGTAATATGGATTCAATGGTGAACCATTATTATGTTTCAAAGAAAAGAAGAACAACCGATGCATTCACACCGGGTGGAGTGATAGGAAAGCGTCCTGATCGGGCGACCATTGTATACACCAATCTCATTAGAAAGACATACAAGCACAAACCCATTATCCTAGGTGGCATTGAAGCTTCACTAAGAAGATTTGCCCACTATGATTATTGGGACAACAAAGTGAGACGATCTATACTTTTTGACAGCGATGCGGATATGCTCGTGTTTGGTATGGGAGAAAATCAGATTACTGAAATTGCAGATTACCTCAACAGTGGAATTGATATAGCGCATATCATTCATATTCCAGGCACCTGCTATGTGACAGATAATGTTGACCATGTGGACAGACCACTTGAAATTGATGCATTTGAGACTGTCAGTACAGATAAGTTGGCCTATGCTAGAAGCTTTAAAATACTATACGATGAGCAAGATCCAATTAGAGGCCGTTCGATTGTTCAAAGACATAAAGACCGCTATCTGGTTCAAAATCCTCCAACAATGCCGCTGGAACGCGAACGGCTTGATTGGGTTTTCAATCTTGGATACATGAGGGAAATTCATCCGAGCTATGTAAGTTTAGGTGGAATACCAGCCATCCAGGAAGTAAAACTCAGCATAATCAGTGAAAGAGGTTGTTTTGGGAACTGTTCTTTTTGTGCGCTTGCATTCCATCAAGGTAGAATTATCAGTTCCAGATCACATGAATCCATTTTACAGGAAGCTGAAGCTATAACTCATGACTCTGATTTTAAGGGATACATCAATGATGTTGGAGGTCCTACAGCCAATTTCAGGAATCCCGCATGTAAGAAACAGCTGAAATATGGTGCCTGTAAGAATAAGCAGTGTTTGTATCCAGAACCTTGTGAACACTTAATAGTTGACCATAGTGATTATTTGGAATTGCTCCAAAAGATCAGACAAGTTGAAAGAGTTAAAAAAGTATTCATCAGAAGTGGGATTCGATATGATTATCTCATGCATGATCAATCAAATGAGTTCTTCTATGAGCTTTGCGAACATCATGTCAGCGGACAACTAAAAGTCGCACCAGAACATATAGATGAGACAGTTCTAGATTATATGGGAAAACCAAGCGGTAAGCTCTATGGTGAATTTGTTGAAGCCTTCAACGTCATCAATAAGGAAATAGACAAAGATCAGTACATCATTCCATATTTGATGAGTTCACATCCAGGCAGCACCATTGCATCTGCTATAAGATTGGCGGAATACCTCAGAGATATCAATTATACCCCAGAACAGGTCCAAGATTTTTATCCGACGCCTGGGACACTCAGTACATGTATGTACCATACGGGTATCGATCCAAGAACCATGAAAAGTGTCTATATACCGAAAACGCCCAAAGAAAAGGCTATGCAGCGCGCACTACTTCAATTCAAAAATCCAAAGAATTATGATCTTGTATATGAAGCATTGATTTTGGCCGGAAGAAACGATTTGATTGGAACGAACCAAAAGGCACTGATCAGACCAAAAACGGAGAAGAAAATCAAAAACAATAAGACTCAAAAGAGACGGTAATATTATAAACTGAAAATAAAAGATTGTAAGAGGGGATCGTTTATGAAAAGTAAAATTATAATTGACGGAGAAAGTCTAACGCTGGATCTGGTAATGGATGTCGCCAGATTTGGAAGCATAATCGAATTGTCACCTGAATCTGTAGAAAAAGTTCATATCGCAAGAAAATTTGTTGATGAGCTTGTGGATTCAAAAAAAGTGGTATATGGGATTACTACCGGCTTTGGAAAATTTTCAGATATAGTGATCTCCAAAGAGGAAACGACGGATTTGCAAACCAATCTGATCATTAGCCATGCCTGTGGAGTAGGCAATCCATTTGATGAGGAAATCGTTAGAGCAATTATGCTTCTAAGAGTCAACAATTTGGTAAAAGGTCACAGTGGTGTCAGACTCACAACAATAAACACACTTATGGATATGATCAACAAGGGCGTGCATCCTGTTATTCCTGAAAAAGGGTCGCTCGGAGCAAGTGGAGACCTCGCACCTCTAGCACATATGGTTCTTGTTATGCTTGGAATGGGGGAAGCTTTTTACAAAGGTGAACGTATGGATGGAAAAGCAGCCATGGATCTTGCTCAAATTCCTACAATCGAACTCACATCAAAAGAAGGTCTTGCACTGATCAACGGCACACAGGTTATGACTGCCGTAGGATGTGTGACAACTTATGAGGCTATTCAATTACTGAAGCTTTCAGATATCAGCGCATCACTAACTGTTGAGGCGTTAAAAGGAATCACAGATGCGTTTGACGCAAGATTACATGCTGTCAGACCACATCCTGGTCAAATACAAACCGCTGAAAATTTGAGAACCATTTTAGAAGGCAGCGAAAGAACAACCAAGCAAGGTGAAATTAGAGTTCAGGACGCATATACTCTCAGATGCATTCCTCAAATACATGGAGCGAGCAAAGATGCTATCCAGTTTGTTGCGGATCGTATTCAAATAGAAATCAACTCAGTAACTGACAATCCTATATTATTCCCTGAAGACGGTGTTGTCTTCTCAGGTGGAAATTTCCATGGTCAACCTATGGCACTACCATTCGATTTCCTTGGAATAGCAATTGCTGAAATCGCCAATGTAGCGGAAAGAAGAATCGAAAGACTTGTCAATCCACAGCTCAGCAACTTACCGGCATTTTTGACGCCATATGGTGGATTGCATTCAGGGTTCATGATTGCGCAATATGCCGCTGCGGCACTAGTTTCTGAAAATAAGGTGTATGCGCATCCAGCAAGTGTGGATTCCATACCTTCTTCAGCAAATCAAGAAGATCATGTCAGCATGGGGACCATTTCAGCTCGTAAAGCGAAAGAAATTCTATTTAATGCTCAAAATGTTATTGCCATTGAACTTTTATGTGCGGCACAAGCGATTGATTTTGAAGCGACTGGTAAACTTGGAAAAGGATCAAAAGAGGCTTATGACATGGTTAGAGCTCATGTTGAAAAACTGGAATCCGACCGTATAATGAATATAGATTTTAACAAAATATATGGTATAATTAAAACAAATAAAATTTTAGAGGCAGTTGAATCAGTTGTCGGCGAACTGAAAATTTAGTTGCCAAATGGCATTAGAAAGGTAAGAATGTGTTAGGACAAGACAAGCTTGATAGAATCAATTATTTGGCCAACAAGAAAAAAACCGAGGGTTTGACTGAAGAAGAAACCGCAGAACAAAAAGAATTGCGTGATGCTTATGTCAAGGCTTTCAGGAAAAGCTTCAAAAATCAACTGGACCATACAGACTTCATCGATAAAGATTAACAGGGGGGATTCAAGTGGCAGAAAAGCAGTACATCATATTCAAACTCAACAATGAAAAATTCGCAACCAGCATAAACCACATCGCATCCATAACGGAATATTCATCAATCACACCTATTCCCAGTGGACCTCCATACGTGGACGGACTACTGAATTTGAGAGGTGACATCATACCGGTGATCAATTTGAAAAAACGATTCAAAATGGCCGATAGTCAGATGAAAGAAAAAAGAATCATAATCGCGAATAAAAACGATGTTCAAATTGGTTTTTTGGTTGACGATGCCTCACAGTCGATGAATGTTGATGAATCTCAAATTTTGCCACCACCCAAGATTGCAATCAAAAAAAACAATGAATATATCTCTGAAGTTTGCATCCATGACAATGAACTGATAATAGTCATTGATCTGGATAAAGTGCTAAGCGATGACGAAATAGAGGAATTGTTGGATCTAAGTTAGTATATCCCGGTTTTTGGATGATTAAATTAGGACTAAATATTCAAAAAAGCCCACCTTATTTATGAGCGTGGGCTTTTGTGATATAATAATCATCGGAGTGTGCATATGGAAAAGACTATGAATTTCAAGAAATTAGATCAAATCATTCAGAAGACTGCTTTTGCTATAGAAGACGGGAAAAAAGAAATATTTGATATCTCAGAACAGATCCGTCATGAGTATATTTCTTATGAGCAAGAGCTCATAATAGTGAAAGCACAAATCTCCATAACTATAAACGAAGTGGATAAATTGCAGATCCGTTCCCAAATGGCTAAAAACATGATCAAGACAATCAACGAGCATTTCGATGAATTCACTGAAAAGGATATCAAAGAAGCTTATGAATTGTCTCAAAAAGTACAAGTCCAACTTTCCTTCAAGACCCAAGAAGAAAAGGAGTTGATTGAAAGAAGAAACACACTGGAACGCATGCTACGAAATAGTATGGAAGTCCTTAAAAAGGCTGAAATTTTGGAAATGAAGGTGAGTGTCGCTTTAGAGTATCTAACAGGCAACGTTATGGAGCAACTTAAGGAAAAAAAAGACGTCGGGCTGAAAATCATCGAAGCTCAAGAAAAAGAAAAAAAACGAATATCTAGGGATATTCATGATGGACCAGCGCAATCGCTAGCTAATGTCATTTATAAAGCGGAATATGCATCAAAGGTCATTGATTCATCACCCAACAAGGCTAAAAAAGAGATCTCTTTTTTACAGGATGATGTCAGAAACATACTAAAAGATATTCGAAAAATCATTTATGACTTGATGCCCATGTCACTTGACGATTTAGGTCTTGTACCAACTGTCAAGAAAATGGTATCTACCATTATGGACACTACTAAAATCCAAGTGGATCTTAAGGTTCAACAGGATAGTGTTGTCGAAAATTCATTAGTCAATTTGATGGCTTTCAGGGTCATCCAAGAAAGTTTCAATAATATAGTGAAGCATTCCGAGTGTAAGAAAGTACTGTTTACAATTGAAATCAATCAAGAAACTATTGAACTGGATATAATCGACAACGGAAAAGGCTTCGATGTTATGGAAGTTATGGAAAATGCAAACGGTTATGGTTTATACAATATGAAAGAACGAATAGATATAGTAAATGGATTATTCAAAATATCATCGGAACCGAAAAAAGGAACACATATCAGTGTCAGTATTCCAAACAAGTAATGGAGGAAAATATGCGCAAAATCAAAGTTGCAATTGTAGATGACCACGCGTTAATCAGAGAAGGATTAAAAAAGCTTTTGGAACTTGAGGAAACCATTGAGGTTGTTGCTCTTGCAGGTAACGGGATTGAGGCACTTGTAGCCATTGATGACAAACAACCGGACATAGTCCTGCTTGATATCAATATGCCGGGTATGAACGGCATTGATTGTTTGCATCAAATCAAGAAAGACTATGATGATGTAAAGACCATCATGCTGACGATTCATGAGGATGCAGAGTACTTGATAGAAACCATCAATATGGGCGCTGAGGGCTATGTACTCAAAGATGCGGATGTTTCTCAATTGATTGACGCCATACACAGAGTCATGCAAGGAGAGGTCTATATTCACCCGTCACTTTCTGGTGTTTTAGTGCGCGAATACAAACGTAAAGAAACCTCCTATAATGACTTGAGCAAAAGAAGACTGACCAAGAGGGAACTCGATGTGTTGAAATTGCTTGCTAGCGGATTAAACAACAAGGAAATATCCGAAGCGCTTTTCATAAGCGAAAAAACGGTTAAGAATCATATTTCCAGCATCTTCAGAAAACTTAATGTGAACGATCGAACACAAGCGGCACTTTATGCCATAAAGCATAATGTTACGAAAATTTAATTCTCTTGAACTCGTATAATTTTTTTTATATGCTGTAATTGACAGAATATTTTAATTAATGAAATTAGATCAGGGGGATGAAATGGAAAAAAAGAATCAATTTGAAGAATTATCGAAAGAACTGACTCATACTTTTAAAAACGCTTGGGAAGCAATGAACGAAGACGAGACAAAATCTTGTTTCGAATTCAGTGAAGGTTACAAAAATTTTCTTGATGTAGGCAAGACAGAGCGTGAAAGTGCAAACGAAATCAAGAGACTCGCTATTGAAAAGGGTTACAAGAATATCGACGATTATTTGAGTGGAAAAGAGAAACTTCAAAAGGGCTCTAAAATATATGCGATCAACAGAGACAAATCGATTATATTGTTTTTATTAGGTGAAAAACCTCTCAAAGAAGGTATGAATATTGTTGGTGCTCATATTGACGTTCCAAGACTTGATTTAAAACCATTTCCACTTTATGAGGACAGTGATATGGTTTTCCTCAAAACTCATTATTATGGTGGTATCAAAAAATATCAATGGACTGCAATTCATCTTGCGATTCATGGGGTGGCATACAACAAGAACAATGAAAGAATTGAAGTGGTTATAGGTGAGGATGACACTGATCCTGTTTTTGCTATCACTGATTTATTACCTCATTTGGCAAAAGATCAAGTTTCTAAGAAGCTTTCTGAAGGTATTGATGGTGAAACCCTTAATGTTCTCATCGGTCACATGCCAATTGGTGATGAAAAAACCAAAGACAAAGTAAAGCTTCATATTCTAAAAATTCTTAAAGACAAATATGGATTATTGGAAGAGGATTTCCTCAGTGCTGAATTTGAAGTCGTTCCAGCAGGAAAAGCTAAGGATTTGGGATTTGATAGAAGTATGATTTCAGCATATGGTCATGATGATCGAGTTTGTAGCTATACAGGGGTAATGGCTATGTTTGAACTCGAAGATGTTAAGACGACGGCGTGTGGTATGTTCATGGACAAAGAAGAAGTCGGCAGTCAAGGTAACACGGGCTCACAATCGAGATATTTTGAGAACATTGTTGCAGAATTGATCGCTCTTCAAGAACCAAACTTCAATGATTTATTTTTGAGAAGAGCAATATCAAACACGAAGGTATTATCAGGTGATGTCGGAGCGGCATATGATCCAAATTTTGCTGCGGCATATGAAAAACGTAATTCAGCTTTTATTGGAAAGGGTGTTCAACTCGTTAAATATACTGGAGCAAGAGGCAAAGGTGGTTGTAACGATGCAAACGCTGAATTCTTAGGTGAAGTAAGAAAAATATTCAATGACAATGATGTGGTATGGCAAATTGGTGAACTTGGAAAAGTGGATCAAGGCGGCGGTGGTACCATAGCCTATATACTTGCAAATTCTAACGCTGAAGTTGTGGATTGTGGTGTGCCTGTCCTCAGCATGCATGCTCCATATGAGATTGTCAGCAAGGTTGATGTCTATATGACGTTTAAAGCGTATAAGGCGTTTCTTAATCGTTGATGGACACAATTTGTTCAAATTTCATTCATGATAAGAAATAGATATCTGATAATAAATATTGTATAATAGTATATGTAAGACAAAATGGAGCATTATTATATAATGCTCTTTTTTATATTGATTTATTTAGGAGGGGTTGCTGTGAATAAGAAAATATTTGTCATTGATGACGATGAGAACATCAGAGAATTGATCTCGTTATATCTCGTCAAAGAAGGTTATGTTGTTGAGCAATATGAGAGTGGCGAAAAAGGCGTTCAAGCTTTAAAGACAAGTACACCTGATTTGATCATGCTGGATATCATGATGCCAGGTATGGATGGTTATGACACTCTTAAAGAAATCAGAAAGTTAGGAAAAACACCTGTGATCATGGTGACAGCCAAAGACGAGACATTTGATAAAGTGCTTGGGCTTGAACTTGGCGCGGACGATTATATAGTAAAACCATTTGAACCCAAAGAAATGACTGCACGTGTGAAAGCAGTCATCAGAAGATTTATGAGCAACGATAAACCGGATACCGAAGGTATTGTTTCCGTACAGAATCTGACGATTAATATGATTGATTACAATGTCACTTATTTTGACACTGTGCTCGAACTGCCACCTAAGGAAATTGAACTGCTTAATTATCTCGTGAACAATCCTAACAGAGTATTCACGAGAGAGCAACTGCTTGATCGAATTTGGGGTTATGACTTCTTCGGTGAAACCAGAACTGTCGATGTCCATATCAAAAGATTGCGCGAGAAATTTGAAAGAGAGAACAATGGCTGGGAAATCAAAACAGTATGGGGTGTAGGATACAAATTTAAACTGGATTAAGAGGACATGTAATGAAGACGATATTTCATAAATTTGCGTTTGTTTATATTCTTATTTTTCTCATATCTTTCATTTTGATCATCATAGGTGTTCGGTCAGTTCTGGACATCTATTTTGTGAGTCATGAAACGGACTTGATTGTTAAAAGAATTTCCAACTATGAGGAACTTGTAAACAGCAGATATCTCAATTCAATCAGTTTGAACTTACTGCAAGAGCAGATTATGTTGCTCGATGGGTATACAGGCGGGAATATATGGCTTTTTACTGAGTCTGGTGATCTATATACCACTGAAGAAGATCGAGTATCAATAGATCCCGACAAGTATCAGGAACTGGCAGAGGATATCAAGACCGTATTCTCAGGTTCAACAACTAGTAGGGAAGTTTTTTACAAAGACCTCTATACTGAGAGAATTCTAAGAGTGGGGTATCCTTTCACAGTAGGTGAAACTAGGTATGCAATGTTCGTCAATATTTCCATGCCTGAGATAGAGGACACTATATCTAAAGTATCGGTAATTATTTTTATTTCACTTTCATTTTCTGGAATTTTAGCCGTTATCCTGATTTTTTTAATTACTGAACGTATGGGATATGAAATAAAAGTCATCAATGATGCAGCAAAATACATTTCTGAAGGCAATTTTGATAAAAAAATTATTATAAATCGAAAAGATGAACTGGGTCAATTGGCAGAGAGTTTCAATCTCATGGCCGACGAGCTCAATCAACAAGAACAGACAAAAAGAATGTTCATCTCAAGTCTTTCACATGATCTTAGATCTCCACTCACCAATAT
>JAGXHV010000023.1 GCA_024636005.1 Bacillota bacterium | reverse complement strand
TGTTATTGCTGTCAGGAATTTTAATGCTTTTCTCATAATAATTTCTCCTTTCCTTAAACGGAAGTCTAAAGAAAGGTCGGTTGCACTATTCGCTCCATGTACTTCAAGTGCCCAGTTACGAAGCACACTTCTTAGCGCCCTTTCCACAATTGTGGGAAAGGTCGGTTGCACTATTCACTCCACGTGACTCAAGTGCCCATTTACAAGCCACGCATCATCATGCCCAATTTCCTAGTCAATGATTAAAAATGTGTTGTAAACATGATACCCATTATTTTTTATTTGTAACATTTATGTTAACCTAAAAATCCCCCTCTGCATTCTTGCATGGGGGATTCAACTTATTGATATTTATTTATGGTAACGACCCTTTTCTTTGTACATGTTGGATTCAGCAGTCGCGAAAACGTCTGAAAACGCAGTGTCTTTACTGATTTTGATGTCATATCCAAGTGCTATGGAGAGAGGAACATACTCGAATCTGTAGCGATCACATTCATATCGGATCAAATCAATAATTCTTTCCAACTTTTTAACATTTGCTTTTTCGATGATTATGGCGAATTCATCGCCACCGATTCTAAAGACATGTTCGGTATCCGTACATTTTTTTAGTATTGAAGCCACTTCAATCAAGTAGTGATCACCGATGACATGCCCATAATTATCGTTGATGTGTTTCAGATGGTTCATGTCACCTATGATCAGACCAAGATTTGTGCTATTGCTTTCTCGGAATTTTTCAACAGTCTCGTTGAAAAATCGCCTATTGTAGACCCCTGTGAGCGGATCATTATAACTGAGGAATTCAAGTTGTTTGGCTTTTTCAAGTATAATGTTTTTCTTCTGGGCATTGGAAATGGCTATTGCCACATATGAAGCCAAAGCTTTGATGATCTCAAAATCATTTGTGGTATAATCATATGGTTTGTAGCTTTGTAGTGTGATGAGACCAATACATCCATCTTCAGCAATCAAACGGCAATAAACGATACAATGAGTCGTTTCATCATTGTTTTCACCGATGGAAACATAATCATAATGAGGTAAGTATATTTGGTATTCGTCATCAAAACTCTTAATGAATAAATCTTCATTTTCAAGAACACAATAGGAAGCTAGAGACATCCTGTCATGGATGTCAATTTCAAGAAGAGGCATAGGATGCCCTTTCTCTTCAAAATATTTATATAGTATCTTTTCATCTTCCGCACTATAAAGTGCCAGACCAAAAACGTCTACTGTCATAAGTGCATAAATGGAATTTCTGAGTATCTCAAATATTTCGTCCATATCCGTCGATGAAGTAAGCTTTTGTCCAATTTGACCGATCAAAGCAAGATTTTTGAGCGTCTTTTTAAGTTCAGTCGTCTTGTTCTTCAACTCCACATTTCTAAGTTTATCAATTTCCGCTTCATTTCGCTTGGATTCTTCCTCGAACCTGGCTTGAATCCTTTTGATTTCGTCGTTTTCCTTTTCAGCGGATAATTGATGGCTTAGGGCATCATAAGCTTTGAAATGCTCGAAGGCATTTTCATAGTTACCAACACTCTCATAAAGACGCGCCAAATGATCATGACACTCCTTTATGGTTGGCAAGTCATTAGTTTGAAAAGCGAGATCGAGCGCTTTCAACAAATGCTTTTCTGATTCGAAATTTAGGTTCATATTAAACATTGGCCCTCCCCACTTATTTATTAATTCCATTATAACATCCCTGAAGAAAAAATCGGTTTTAATCTTATGATTTTGATGATCTACTTATATTTTTTTAATCACATAAATGAAATTTTTTGACTCTCCCTGATCGACAGACTCTTCCTTAGAAAACGCAGGAATTGACATATTCTTCTTTTTTTTGGGAAACGCCTCAAGTAAGTAGACCAAATCGTCTTTCAATGATTTGATCTGATAAATTTGAACGTCCCGATTTTCAATCACTTTCTCTTCAATGTTGTAATTGGAAATGAGATGTTTCCCAAATGCACTGACGCAAAGGTCCATTTCCACACTTTTTTCGAAAACTTTATTTTTAAGATTCATAAAACGCGCTCCAATATGTTGTTAATTACTCATATACTTGATATAATGTAATAGTTGAAATATAAAGAATGGTGAGTGAAAATGAATAAAGGCAATCCATCCACGGAGATTTTAAAAAACAGACTTCTACAAAGCGAAAACATAGAAGATTTTATAGAAACTCATCATAAGAACCTCTGCGCCAACACATTCAAGGATTATATCTATGCCCTGATCGAACACAAAGGGCTGAAGATCTCTGAAGCGCTTAGCATGGCTCAAATGAGTGAGTCCTACGGTTATCAATTGTTCAACGGAAAAAGACAACCCTCCAGAGATAAAGTCATCCAACTTGCTCTCGGACTTGGCCTTTCCTTATCTGAGACAAATCGTATGCTTAAGCTTTCAGGTAAATCCGAACTCTATGTAAAAGAACAGCGTGACGCTGTGTTCATGTTTACAATAAATAAGAAATGGTCATTATTTGATGTTGAAGATCTTCTACTGGATCGGAATCTGGAATGTCTCATAAAAAAGTAAATCAAGCAATTTTCATATCACTTTATGAAAGTTGCTTTTTTCTTTGTACATACGCGATTCGGCACATGCAAAGACCGAACCAAAACTGTAGGAACTATCGTCATTGAATGCATATCCGAGTGCAATGGATAATGATTCGCCGTGGACTTGCATCATTGTACAGTCCCTTTGGATCTTATAGATTATTTTTGCCACATTCACTTCAGACGTGTTTGGAATCACTATACAAAACTCATCTCCCCCTAGTCTGAATACTTTATTGTTTTCAGAATTATTTTTGATGATCTTCGCTATAGCTTTTAAATACGCATCTCCAACCATGTGCCCATAAAGATCATTGATTTTCTTAAGTCCGTTGACGTCACCGACTATAATTGCTATGTTTTCCTTGTCATAATCGTCATTTTTCTCAAACAATTCGTCATATGCACGTCGATTGAAAAGGCCTGTCAATGTGTCACGATAACTCAAGTGTCTAAGCACTTCCACACGTTCTGAGAGTGATTTGATCAACTCTGCGTTTTTTAAGGCGATTTGCATGAAAATACCGAGTTCAGATACTACATCGTATTCCTCATTGTCATGTTTGTGATCGACATATGGAGATATCGCATCATTATATACCGTGTAGATTTCATCTATACTTGTAGCTCTTGTAAGTAGCTGCCCATGATGGATTACGTAGACGACCCTGTCCAAATTGTTTTCCATACAAATTACCCCTTCTTTATAGATTCTATGCCTTCATTATAACTCACCAAAGTACAAATTCCCTGTGCAAACTGCATTATTTTATTTGATTCCCAAAACAAAACCACCTGATCGAATTTACGACCAGGTGGCTTTTGTTTTGTTCATTTTTTATGATATGACCTTTTCTCTTCATACATCTTTGTTTCGGCACTTGCATATACTGAATTCAAATCCTGTTCTACTCCATACATCATTTCGTATCCAAGTGATATGGTTAGTGGAATATCGACCAGATCCACATTCAGACACGCATTTTGAATCTTTCCTAATATTTCTTCCATTAAAGATTTTGTCGTATCAGTGACCAATATGGCAAACTCATCTCCACCGAGTCTGAAAATGAAATTCTGATGCGCAACTGACTTGAGTATGCTTGAAATCTCGATGAGATACTGATCCCCCATCAAATGACCATAAAAATCATTGATTTTCTTAAGGTTATTCATATCCCCCACGATAAGGCCTAGTGGCATATGCTCCTCAATTGAGTATTTGTTCATGCAGTAGTTGAAATATCTCCTATTGTAAACTCCTGTCAATGGATCGTTGTAACTGAGGTATTCAAGTTCTCTCGCCTTTTCACTGATCATATTTTTCTTCTGAGCGTTGGCGATTGCAATTGCAACATAAGATGCCAATGCTTTGATGACCTCAAAATCGCTTTCGGTATACTCATTTTCATTGTAACTCTGAAGTGTTATAAGGCCAATCACACCATTTTCACCAATAAGTCTGCAATAGATGATGCATTTGGCATGTTCTTTGTCCAGCCGTGGTCCAGCACTTATTCTTTCCAAATAATTCTGGTACTCCTCATCAAAGTTACCGATGAACACATCTTTGTCATTGTAGACCGCATATGCTGTCAAGGCACTTCGATCATGTATAGAGACTTCCATGAGAGGCAGCGCCTCTCCCTTATGTTCAAAGTATTTGTAAAGAATCTTGTTGCTTTCATAATCACAAAGTGCGAGACCAAATACATCAGCATGCATCAAATCATATATGGATGTTTTTAAGATGCTGTAAATCTCATCCATATCCATTGAAGAAGTCAACTTTTGACCAATCGTTCCAATCAATGACAGGTTTTTAAGTGTCTTTTCAAGCTCCATGGTTTTGCTCTTTAGTTCCACGTTTCTGAGAACATCTATTTCCTTCTCACTTTTTTCCGTTTCCAACTTCAGCCTCTCTTTGAGTATTTGAATTTCCTCGTTGTTTTCGGATTTTTCAATTCTCTTGCGAGTCTCGATATACTCTTTGTAGACTTGAAAAGCTTCTTTATATAGTCCTTGACTCTCACAAACTCTTGATAGGTTCAAACAACAATCCATTGTGATGAAATCCATCCCCTCAGCCCTTGAAAGTTCCAGTGCTTCTTTAAGATAGGCAGCAGATTGATCATAGGCTTGAATCATGAGATAAGTCTCGCCAATATTTGCGAGTACGATAATGTAATTGATGTGCATACAATCGCCATAATGCTTTTGGTATACCTCTTTTGCAAGCAACAAATACTTCAGCGCCTCTTCTGCCCTCTCAACACCAAGCAAGGTGTAGGCGTAATTGTTGTAAAGGTCTCCAAGAATTTTGGTATCTTCTATATGTGATTTGTATTCAAGAGCTTTCTCTATCATTTCAATGGCTTTTGACTTATTGTCCAGATCGCTGTAAATCGATCCCAGATTAAGTAGTGCCTTTATGAGATATTTAAAATCATCAATTTCATAGCTCAAATGGTAGGCCTTCTCAAAACTATCGATGGAAAGCTCGATTTCCTTAAGTTCACGGTATGCTATTCCAAGATTGGTAAAACAATTGAAACGACCAATTACTGAGTTTGAAAGCAGATAATAGCTGAGCGCTATGTTGAGAGGTTTGATAGACTCTTCCTGTTTACCCGTGAGCAAATAAGCCCTACCCAACAAAAATAGGTCAAAAGCGGCTTCGGATGATTTGGCGGCTTGATTCAAATCAATAGTGTGCTCAAGTAAATTTATCATCACTCGCGGTTCATTTTCAAGTGCTTCCAGCCTAATATCGATTTCATTTGATTGCAAGGCAACCTCCAACTAGTTGTAATTTGTTATATTATATCACAGCGCGACTTAGGACTCAAGTCCTATAATAAATTGTTTTTTTATGTAAAAAAAATCCCCTGAATGTTCAGGGGATTACACT
>JAGXHV010000139.1 GCA_024636005.1 Bacillota bacterium | reverse complement strand
GAATTACAGCTGAGGATGTCCAGACCGAGGTCAGTATTTCACCCCATGAAGTTTCGGGGACTTGATGCACGTGATACTTAATGCCCGATGCCTTCAGTTCTTCGATGACAGCATCAACAGCTTTTCCAGTCATTCCATACATACTCCCCCAGATCAAAGTGACTTCCCGTCTGGCGTCACCCTTTTGATAGTTGGCATAACTCACATAATCCTGAATTATTTTACTGACGCGACTTCGCCACACCAGACCATGTCCTGGTGCGATAGCATTGATAGAAAGTCTCTTCAACTTATCTGCCGCTTTCAGCACAAAAGGTGAGAATGCAGCAATGATATTGGAGTAATATCGGATTGTATCGCGTTCATAAACCGCCAGTTCCTCATCAGAATAGTCATCGTCAAAACTGGATTTCTCAAAGGTGCCAAAAGTACCGAATGCATCACAAGAAAAAAGTGTCCCTGATGATTGCTCATGAGTCACCATGGCATCTGGCCAATGAACATGTGGAATTGTGGTAAAAGTAAGGACTTTACCATCACCAAGATCCACCGAATCACCATCTTTGACTACACGAATGTTCATTCCCGGACCGAAAAAAGCTTCAAACAAGTCTGCTCCCTTGTCCGTGCATATGATTTCAAAATCTTCGTGTATTTTTCTAAGATCCTCTATCCATCCTGCATGGTCAGGCTCCAAATGGTTGAGGATCAAGTACTGTATCGACTTAAGATCAATGTTTAGTTGATCCAATAAATCAAATAATGATTCCGGTACACCGTCCCAACCACATACGCCATCTATAAGTGCAATCTTTTCGCCTTCCACCACATATGAGTTCAATGTCACACCATTTGGCATTTCCCATAACCCTTCAAAGAGTATATCTTGTATATTCACAGACAATTGCGTTATACCCTCAGACATTTTCGTAATTTTCATAACTTCACCTAAATCTCCTATACATTTAATTAATTGATAATTATTATCATCTGTATATATTATAACACATTTCAGGCGTTCTAAACAAAAATGACTTATGCGATCGCACGAAGCCGCTCCACGATGCTGTCTTTGCTGATTGATTTTTGACTCATATGTGAGACCAACACCGAAATTAATATTAGTGCTGGTGTGCAGATCAGAGAAGGCATCACTGTATAATAAAAACTCATAACTGAAGATTGTGAAACAAGCGACTTTAGTCCACTGAAACTTATAAAACTTCCGATAGTAAGCGTAATCAAAAGTGCAAAGCCTATAATAATCATCCCTTCAAGCATCAACATAGTTCTCGTTTGTCTGGTGGTCATACCAATACTTTGCATCATAGCTAGTTCAAGCTTACGCGCATGAATTGAAGTGATCACCGTGTTAATGAAATTCATGATTCCAACCAAAGCGATCAATATGCTCAGTGAAACTCCTACTGTTTGATAAGTTCTTTGTGTGTTTTCATACTCTGCAGAAATGCTTGATTTAGATTGATAGGACATATTGATGTCAATAGTCTTGGAGTAGCTATCAAGAAAAGCTTCCATTTTTTGAATAGACTGTTCATTCACATCAATTGTGGTTAACATAGGTGTCTTGTTCTCAATTTGTGACAAAAACACTTCGCTTGGCAAATAAAAAGTAGGTGTAATCGGATGCCAATGTTTGATGCTGATATTGTATGGTATGTCTGCTATGGCAAGCACTTCATACTCTTCTTCGACTCCCCCAGCATTTGGCAACCATACTTTGTCTCCTATGTCATAATACAAAATGTTTTTTTCGAAATCAAATGTTTCAGCAATGACATATTGCCCAGTTTTCAGTTTTTCCATATCCAGTTCACCTTGTAATATACTCAGTCTGGAAAATGCTCCATCATCCAGTCCATAGATGTGAAGCGGATGTTTAGTACTATTCAGCTGGTCCTTCATCACCTGGAGTCTATCCTCAGTGAAACCCAATTTTTCATTTGCCTCAGTGATAACTCTTGAAAGGCGTGGATCTACTGTTCCATAAGGCTCAGTAAAATGAATATTGGATACAGCTTCAATGCTCTGCTGATCAAATAATGAATCAAAAAAATCTTGGTCAAGTGTTTTCTGATCAGTATAGAAAGAGTTGGAATTAAAATTTGAATCATGTCCCACTACAAAATCACTGTCTATCATAGCACTGAGGAACCTGTCCATATCGAAGCTGTTGGCTAATGAAAATGTCGTATTGAGTATAATGAGTCCCAAAGAAAGAGATATGGTTACAAGTAAGGTTTTCTTTTTGTTTCGTAAAATGTTTTCTATTGCCATTCTCATCAAGCTGAATGAACGGGTATTTTTTTTGTTGTTGCGCTGTAAATTGTCACTACTTCTCAGGGCTTCAATAGGGCTGATATGAGCTGCAATTCTTGATGGTTTGACTATGCTTATCAATACTGTTCCTATTGAAAATGTCGATGAAATTATAAAAATAATAGGATGGATTTCAATGTTTACAACATCCACGCTAATTACAGAAAACACCTTCGGAACGAGAAGCGCTCCTACAAATGTCCCAATGATTACACCTAATGGAATGCCCACTACGCACAATCTAATCGCCTGAAAACGAATAATTCTTCGGATCTGACTAGGAGTAGTACCTATTGTCTTGAGTAACCCGAAAAAATTCACATCTTTTGCAACACTTATATGGAATACATTAGAGATCATAAGATATCCAGAAAAGGCAATCATAAAAACGAATCCCAAAATCGGAAGTATATTGATGGACTGATTGCTATCGATATAAGCCCAGTTGATGCCATAATCGATTTCATCCAACGAATAACCACTCTCAATAATAATTTTAACGATTTTTTCCTCAATATTAAAATCATTTGAAAAATTCACATTGGCATTGATTGTGCCAATCGCATCATTTGGATTCTCACCTACAAACCCCGATAATTCCGATTCTACAAAACTTCGATTCAACCAGACTTGACTGGCAGGTATGATTGGATCCCCTTCCCAATAACCCACCAATTCAAAAGTGTTGATTCTTTTTTCACCTCCAACACTATACTCAAGCGAGACACTTTGACCCAGCTCAAGTGGAATCCCTAGTAATTCGAGGACTAGTGTGTCAGTTGCAATCTCATTATCCTTTTCAGGTAATCTACCAGTGGTGGGCATTGAAAACATACCGATTGCATTACTCGCATCATTGGTGTACCGAATTTCTGTCTGTCTTTTTTCAAGATTCTTATTTTCTCCTATTCCTAAAACAACAGAATACGAAATATCTTTGATGTTCTCATGTAATTTAATCTGATTGTATTGATCGTCTGTTAGTCGTTTCAAACCGGCATGATAGCTAACACCCACTTGTCGCATGACACCTTCTTCTATTGATGATATCAAACTACCACCTATAGTGATAAAGGATGTGAATAGAACTGTCGTCAAAACAATGGCGATGATTGCAAAGAAATTCCTCATCCGACTTGACTTAAATGATGTTTTTGAAAGAAGCATAATTGTTTTTTTATTGTTGACGTTAAGCATTTTGTCCACCGCCTACAATACGACCATCCTCGATATGAACCACTCGATCTGCAAGTTGGGCAACTTCTTCATTATGGGTAATCATCACAACAGTTTGTTTAAATTTTTCACTTGTCACTTTTAGTAGCCCCAACACATCTTGACTGGTTTTACTATCGAGATTTCCTGTGGGTTCATCTGCCAGTACTATGACTGGTTTTGAAGCCAATGCTCTTGCAATAGCAACGCGTTGTTGTTGCCCTCCAGATAAATTGTTGGGTAAATTATTGAGTTTGCTTTCAAGTCCCAGTGTATGAATGATTTGATCAATGTATTCATGATCTGGCGTATTGCCATCCAAACCGATTGGTAAAACAATATTTTCATAAACATTTAGAGTGGGAATGAGGTTGTAGTTTTGAAATACAAATCCCACTTTTCGACGACGAAAAATAACAAGTTCCTCATCCTTCATTTCAAAAATATCTTTTCCATCAACAATCACGTTGCCACTTGTTGGACGATCAAGTCCACCAAACATATGTAGAAGTGTTGATTTTCCACTCCCAGAAGTCCCAACAATGGAAATAAACTCACCCTTTTCCACTTTCATACTTACACCATCTAGTGCATGAACGATTGCTTCATCTTTACCATAGGTTTTTCTTAAATCTTTTGTTTCAAGTATAGTCATATCGTTAACCTCCATAAACAGATTATAATGCATCAATCTTTCAAGGTGCTTTCAAAGCCATGATGAATACTTTCACTTTTGAAAGATTTCAATCGTTTATAGGTAAAAACAAAGAAAAAGTTGAACCTTTTCCAATCTTTGACTGTACTTTGATATACCCCCCCTGATTGGAGATGATTTGTCTCGATAAGTAAAGACCAATCCCTACTCCATCATGGTCTCTAACACGAGGTGACCGATAAAAACGTGTAAATATCTTTGGCAGATCCTCTTCGTCGATCCCAATACCATTATCCGTAACATCTATTCGACAAAACATCTGATATGCTGTTGCTGAAATCTTTACGGTACCACCATTCGGTGTGTACTTAATTGCATTATCCACAATGTTGAAAAGTGCTTCAGCAGTCCACTTTGGATCAAACCTTGCTTTTATGTCGGTTGTTTCAATTGAAATCATCACTGTCTTTACTTTAGCTATTGGATCGGCTTGGCATAAAACATCTTGCAGAAGTTGATTAATAGCCCCTTGTCTTGCTGAAACCGAAATAATTCCAGTTTCCAATCGCGACCCTTTTACGAGTGCAGAAATCAAAAAGTTGAGTTTATCCACTTGCTCAGAAAGTGCATTGACGCACAGCCGGTCATGCTCAGATAAATCACTTTCTGATAGCAACATGGAATGCAATAAAATATTGGCAAGTGGCGTTTTCGTTTGGTGAGAAATATCGGAAACCAATTCATGAATTTTTAATTTTTCCTCTGCGAGTTGAGCTTTAGTCGTATTGTTCATGGCAAGAAAATGGGCTAGTTTGGTTTCCAGGGATGATATTTTGGATTCATCAAAACCATTTTCAATTGGTCTTCCTTCTATGGCATTATCGACCATTTGATTTAATCGATCAATAGTTTTGTTCAATCTGAATAGATCCATTTATCTCACCGCCCAGATGTAACCTATACCATAAACGTTTTTAATGTACTCTGGTTTTGATGGCTGATCCTCAAGTTTGTCGCGCAATCGCTTAACCGTGACAGATAGCGCATTTTCATCAACATACTCTGACCCATCTGTCCAAATACGGTCAATGAGAACACTACGTGGCAGTGTAATGCCTTTGTTCTCTATGAGTATTCTCAATAATCTTTGTTCAGTCTTGCTAAGTTCAATTTGCACATTATTTTTTAAGTAAGTCATTTTCTCAAAATCAAATAAGAAACAATCTTGTTGAAATGCTTTGAAGGTCTGCTTTCTTAGTTGTGTGTTTACTCTTGCACGAAGCACAGCCAAACTAAAAGGTTTTGTGATGTAATCATCCGCACCCATTTCAAGACCAGTTACTATATCCGTTTCCAAATCATTGGCGGTAAGCATGATCACAGGACTGGAGCCTTCATTTTTAAGAGTAGTCAAGAACTCAAGTCCATTCCCATCCGGTAAATTGATATCGAGTATGATCAAATCATAGATGTCCTTTGATAAATGAATCTTCGCTGTTTTAAGATCATAACACTGGGATATATTAAGTTCACTATTTCTAAGCGCAAGTGAAATACCATTTGATAGCGCTTTGTCATCTTCAATTAACAATATTTTCTGCAAATCACACCTCACCAATCAATCTTAAAAACAACTTTAGTTCCCTTTGTGCTCTCGGATCAGAATTCTGTTCCAGCCCTTTATTGACTGAATACTCAAGAATTTTCTTACCATTAATTAATTACCTGATCTTTATTGTTCTAAGTTCGCTGAATACCGGGACCATTCCCGATTTCAATGCAATGTTCTGAGATGCGAGATGTGAAATGGCTGTTCCACAATAAGGTACCTTTCCAAGCTGAATAACTTCTTTAACCAATGTAGATACCGCAGCAGTTCCAAATCCTCTTCCTTCAACAAATGAATTGTACCCAATCTCCCACATACGATCACTATTAGCACTTGCGCCAGCAACTGCCAATAATTCATCTGAATCAGAGAGTACCGCGACACCAACTATATCTTTTATGGAATCATCAAATAAAAATGCCTCATCAATTCTCCTATCTTCTTTAAACATATGAATCTCATCTTCATTCAAGACTTTAGTTTTAAT
>JAGXHV010000022.1 GCA_024636005.1 Bacillota bacterium | reverse complement strand
TGATTCAATTCAATTGCGTCTCGTGGTTGCAGGTTTAAGTGTTTCGTTGATGACATTGTTAAGATCGGATATGGATTGGCTCAACCGTTCCAAACTTTTCATATCCAAATCTACCAATTGCTGACCCATGTCATCTGTAAAGTTGACTAGAGTTGACTCGACGATGGAACGTCCTTTTTCGGTGAGTGAAATATAATAAATGCGTTTGTCTTCAAGGTCGATCTGTTTTTTTATGTAGCCATCTTCGATTGCAGTCTTCACATATCTGCTGCAGTTTGGTAAAGAAATATTCAAGAGTTCGGATACTTCAGTGATCATTAATTTTTCATGACGGTATACCGTGTGCAACAATCTAAACTCAAGTTTGCTGACCGCTTGATTTTGATTTTTTATAAAACTAGTCTGGATAACCTCTTCATAAAAATCATTGAAAACCATCACTTGTTTTATAATACTTTTAATCTTATTGTTGTTGTCTTTCATGATCATCACGCTCCTAAGATAATTATAAAATGAGAGGTATAAAAATGCAAGTAATCTTTGAAGATTGTTATCAAATTGTCACATCAAATAGTGTTATTTCATTTTCTGATTTGTCCATTTCCATAAATCACGTATTTAGAAGAGGTGAGAGCCCTTAATCCCATTGGTCCTCTGGCATGCAATTTCTGTGTGCTGATTCCAATTTCTGCACCAAAACCGAATTGACTACCATCTGTGAATCTTGTGGATGCATTGACATAGACGGCGGAACTGTCTACCGCGGCAAGAAACAATCTGGCATTTTCATAATTATGTGTCAATATCGCTTCTGAGTGCCCTGTACTGTACTCATCGATATGGTTCAGTGCATCTTCAAGTGTGTCTACTATGCGGACTGCGAGTTTGAAATCCAGATATTCAGTTTTCCAATCGTCTTCGGATGCAAGACTAACGGAATTGGGTCTTTCATCCAATAAGTTAAGGGCATTTTGACAGAGGAAAAGTGAAACGTTTTGTTTGACCAGGTGCTTGACCAATTTAGGTACAAGTGCCTTTGCGGCATTCTTTTGAATAAGAACCGTTTCAACGGCATTGCATGCGCCAGGTCTTTGAACTTTGGCGTTGGTGATGATGCTAAGTGCCGCATCAATTTCATAGCCCTCATCCACATAAATGTGACAATTGCCTGCTCCGGTTTCAATAACAGGTACTTTTGCATTTTCGACCACGAATTTGATTAGTCCAGCACCACCTCTTGGAATGATACAGTCCACATACTTTGTCGCTTCAAGCAATTCTTTCACAAGGCTCCTGTCTGTGGACTCCACAAGCTGGACACAACCTTCAGGAAGTTTCTGATCAATAAGCGCTTCTTTTACAGAGGCCATAATAGCCTGATTGGTCAGAAGAGCATCAGAGCCACCTTTTAAAATCACTGCATTTCCTGTTTTAAGGCATAGTGCCGCAGCATCTATAGTAACATTTGGACGGGATTCATATATGATGCCTATGACTCCGAGTGGAACGCGTTTTGATCCGATTTCAAGTCCGTCTTGGTTGATGTGCATGCTGTCGATTTCTCCTACTGGGTCTTCGAGTTCCATGACTTGCTTTAGACCGGTCACCATGTCACCAAACTTTTTCTCGTTTAATTCGAGGCGTTCGAGCAACGCTTCTTTGAGGCCCATTACGCGTGCTGCGTCAAGATCCAACTGATTGGCTGCAAGTATGGAAGATTTGTGTTTTTCAAGCGTTTCTGCCATCACTCCGAGAAGTTTGTTCTTTTGAACTGTCTCTAGCATTCTGAGTTTTCTGGAGGCTATTTTTGCGTTTTGTCCCATTTGATCTATTCCAATAAAAGTTTCCATTTCATACTCCCTTAAGACGATTTATTCCTACCTGAAAATCTGAATAATGTTCCGTGTGCTTTGCCTGTGAATACAAGGTTGAGTATATTTTCAGTCTGACTGTTGACGATCAGAAGGTCTTTATGTGCCTCTGAAAGCAATCGGGCAGCGCCTAATTTTGTTTGCATGCCCCCTGTACCGACCTCACTTCCTGAACCTCCTGCTGAAATAAGATTCATAGCCTCAAGTGACTCAATAAGAGGAATCATGACGGCATCGGGATTGCATCTAGGGTCTTTGTCATATACACCGTCTATGTCAGAAAGTATAATCAACATCTCATAGTCCATCATGAAGCATACTTCCGCAGAAAGCGTGTCGTTGTCTCCGACTTTGATCTCATCAATGGCAACGACATCGTTTTCGTTGACAATGGGAACTATACCGTATTTGATAAGCGTGGACAGTGCGTTGATACTGTGTTGACGTCTGGAGGGATTGTCCATATCCTCTTTGGTGAGCAGCACCTGTGCCACTGTTATGCCATATTCTGAAAAAAACTTCTCATACATGTGCATGAGTGTGCTTTGTCCTACAGCGGCAGCGGCTTGTTTCTCATGAATTTCCTTTGGTCTGCTCTCAAATTTCATCTTACCCATACCAGCCGCTATTGCACCGGATGAGACAACGATTACAGAGAGTCCTTTATTATATAAATTTGCGATTTGTTTGACTAGTTGTTCCATTTTCCACAAATCGATCAGACCGCTGTCGTGCGTTAATGATGAAGAGCCGATTTTGATGACGATTTTTTTGTATTCCGTTAAAGAATGCACTGTAAAGCCTCCTATATCAATCTATTTCGAAACAGTATATCATAAAAATAAAAAAAAGGCATCTGGTTTATGAATCACCAATGCCTTTTGAGAAGGGAGAATTTATCCAATCATAAATGAAAGTTCGGCTTCGCAAACTACAGCGCCGTCGACTTTAGCAACAGCTTTACCGACTCCGAAATTCGCTCTGGATTTGATCATTTCAATTTCAAGAACCAAAGAATCTCCAGGAATGACTTTCTTTCTGAATTTGCAATTGTTGATGCCTGCAAAATAGGCGATTTTTCCAATGTTTTCTGGTTTCTTGAGGAGCAGTACAGCTCCAACCTGAGCAAGTGCCTCTACAATCAATACACCTGGCATGACATGTTCCTGTGGAAAATGTCCCTGGAAGAAATATTCGTTTACTGTGACGTTCTTGATTCCGGTTGCGCGTACACCTTCTTCAATTTCAGTGATTCTGTCCACTAAAATGAAAGGGTAGCGGTGTGGAATTATTTCTTGGATTTGATTGCTGCCTAGTATCATGATGGACTCCTAACCTTTGTATTTTGCAAAAATGAGTGTCGCGTTATGGCCACCGAATCCAAGTGAATTCGTCAGAGCATAATCAACGGTTTGTTTTCTACCGATCTTTGGAACATAATCAAGATCACATAAAGGATCGTTTTCTTCGAGATTGATGGTTGCCGGTATAAAATCATTTTCAACTGCAAGTGAGCAAACTGCTGATTCTATACCGCCTGCCGCACCAAGTAAATGGCCAGTCATGGATTTTGTGGAGGACACAGGAATTTTATAGGCAATTTCTCCGAATGTTGCCTTGATGGCAGCTGTCTCAAAAATATCATTATAAGGTGTGCTTGTTCCATGGGCATTGATATAGTGGATATCTTCTTTTGTGATGCCAGCGTCTTTGATGGCCATTTTCATAGCTCTCGCGCCACCTTCTCCACCTGGTGCAGGTGTGGTGATGTGGTGTGAATCACTTGTAGAACCATAACCCACAAGTTCAGCATAAATGTGTGCACCTCTTTTTTGAGCATGCTCGAGTTTTTCGAGAACGAGCATTGCAGCGCCTTCTGCCATGACGAATCCACTGCGGTCCTTATCAAAAGGAATGGAAGCACGATTTGGGTCATGAGATTCACAAAGAGCGGTCATAGCCTGGAAACCGCCAACTCCAAGTGCGGAAATGGATGCTTCCGTACCACCAGCTATCATGACATCATGATTGCCATATCGAAGTTCTTTGAGAGCCTCACCGATAGCACTCGCACTTGAAGCGCAAGCAGTGTTGTAAGTCAAGCATGATCCTTTGACACCGAGTTCAATGGATACATTGCCAGCGGCCATGTTGGATATGGACATCGGAATGAAGAACGGGGAGATTCTGTCTGCTCCTTTTGAGAACAATTTTCCAGCGGAATCTTCAATAGTGATTAGACCACCAATTCCACAACCCATATAAATACCTATGTTTTCTGCATTATCATCATTTATTGTCAAATTTGCATCTTCGATAGCAAGTTTTGATGCTCCAATTGCGAACTGGGTGAATCGATCCATACGTTTGGCTTCTTTTTTGTTTACAAATACAGTTGGATCAAAGTCCTTGACTTCACCAGCCACTTTTACTTTGAAATTTTCAGTATCAAAAGATTCGATCATATCGATACCACATTTGCCTTCCTTGATGCCTGTCCAAAATGCTTCTTTTCCAGTTCCGATAGGGGATATGATTCCAAGTCCTGTTACAACTACTCTATTTTTCACGAAAAATTCCTCCATTAAATAATCTTATGAATTTTTAGATGGCCATTCCGCCATCGACTTTGATGACTTGACCTGTGATGTATGCAGCTTTGTCCGATGCTAAAAATGCCACGACGTTTGCAACATCTTCTGGCGTTCCAAATGTGCCGAGAGGAATCTTTGAAAGTGCTGCTGTTTTTGCCTCGTCACTAATCGCATCGGTCATCTTTGTTTTGATGAAGCCAGGTGCAATCGCATTTACAGTAACGCCTCTTGGAGCGAGTTCACGAGCCACTGATTTGGTGAAACCGATGACGCCAGCTTTTGATGCTGCATAGTTGGCCTGACCGATATTACCAGTGATGCCTACAACTGAAGCGATATTGATAATACGGCCGAATCTTTGCTTCATCATGATTCGGGCAATGTGCTTTGTGCAATTGAATGTTCCTTTTAGGTTGGTGCTTGTAACAGAGTCAAACTCTTCTTCACTCATTTTGATCAATAGATTGTCACGAGTAATACCTGCATTATTCACGAGTAAATCGATTTGACCAAAGGTATCTTTTGTGATCTGTATAATCCTTTCGGCATCGGCATAATCACTCACATCCCCCTGAACGAGTAGTACTTTGGTTTTGAGTGTCTGAACGAACTTTTCCAGATCCTCTTTATTACTTCTATAATTGAGCACAAGATTGTAGCCTTCATTCGCAAGAACTTCTGCGATTGAACGTCCAATGCCTCTGCCCGCGCCTGTTACTATGGCAACTTTCATTATTCACCTCATAAATTAGATAGCTTTGTGAAGATCGGATTGATCTTTGATATACGAAATAGCATCATGGAATGATTCCATATTATGAATGGAAAGCACTTTGATGGAACGATCGATTTTTGACACAAATGAAGAAAGTGCGTTTCCAGGACCGAACTCAACAAGTGTATCGATTCCCATCATTTTCATGGATTTGATGCAATCCACCCATTGAACTGCGGAGGTTACTTGTTTTGCAAGATAATGTTTGATTCTTTCTTCTGAAGAGACAATTCGGCCATCCACATTTGAGATTACCGGAGTGTTCATTTTTTGAAATGACACGGTTTCAAGCACTTCAGCTAGTTCAGTCTCCGCCCTAGAGAGCATCGACGTATGAAAAGGTGCGCTGACCGCAAGCGGAACAACTCTTTTGGCACCTTTCGCTTTAGCGATTTCTCCAGCTTTTTCAAGCGCTGCAAGTTCACCACCGAGTACGATTTGCACAGTTGAGTTGTAATTGCAGACTTCGACTATTCCAAACTCAGAAGCTTCAGCTACGATTTCCTCCACAGTTTCAGGTGAGACACCTGTAAGAGCAGTCATGCCGCCAACACCAAGTGGAACTGCATTTTGCATAAATGCGCCTCTTTTTTTGACAAGTTGTACAGCATCTTCAAATTGCAATGAACCAGATGAGACATGAGCTGAATATTCTCCGAGGGAGAGTCCCGCCACTGCTGATGGCACCATATCGATTTTAGTTTCAAAAGCCTTCAAAATTGCTATGGAAGTAGTCAAAATTGCGGGCTGTGTGATTTCAGTTTTGTTGAGTTCATCTTGTGAACCATGAAAACAAAGTGATTTCAAATCATAGCCGAGTGCGAGATTTGCACGGTCATAGACTACTCGAGATGCTTCGAAATTATCGTAGAATTCTTTGCCCATTCCAGATTTCTGAGCGCCTTGTCCAGCGAAAATGTATCCTATTTTCATAATGTCCTCCTATTTGATTATCTTCCTGCGATCCACTTGAATTTCTTAAGTATGGTGGACTCGCATTCAGATACGATTTCTTCAATGATTTCTGCGGATGTTTGTTCTTTTTTTATTAGTCCAGCAATTTGTCCAGCCATGACGGATCCGAAAGAAACATCACCGTCCACAACAGCCTTTCTGAGACTGCCTGCACCGAGCTCTTCAATTTCGTCCATTGAAGCGCCATTTTTCTCGAGATCGGTATACTTTCTGAACAATTTGTTTTTTATGATTCTTACCGGGTGTCCTGTTGAACGACCGGTTACAGCTGTTGATGTGTCTTTGGCATCGAGAATCATATTTTTATAAGCTTGGTGTACATTGCATTCTTTTGCAACAAGGAAACGCGTACCTATTTGTAGCCCTTCGGCTCCAAGCATGAGTACTGCTGCCGCACCTCGGCCATCCCCAATACCACCTGCAGCGATAACTGGGATTTTTAGAGCATCAACTACTTGTGGTACAAGAGACATAGTCGTCAATTCTCCGACGTGACCTCCTGCTTCAGTGCCCTCAGCAATGACTGCATCCACTCCAAGTCCTTCCATACGTCGGGCGAGTGAGACAGAGGGGACAACCGGTATGATTTTTATGTTTGCCGCTTTTAAGCGCTCAATATATTTTCCAGGACTTCCTGCACCAGTGATGACGATTGGCACTTTTTTTTCTATGGCCAAATCAATGATATCATCGGCAAATGGACTGAGTAGCATGACGTTAAGGCCATAGGGACGGTCTGTCAGCGATTTCATTTTATCGATTTGTTCCGCCACGATATGTTTTTCGGCGTTACCGCCCGCTATTACTCCAAGTCCGCCTGCGTTGGATACCGAAGCTGCAAGTTCGGCGTCTGATATCCATGCCATACCGCCTTGAATAATCGGGTAATCGATGGACAACATGTCACACAGTAGTGTTTTCATCATAAAGCCTCCAAAGTTTATAAAAAGTTTATTTTATTTATTATGAAAGAAAATCCAAGGTGTATTCCATGGATTTTCAGGGTGTTCATTTTATTGTTTTTTTTCGATGTAACCTACAATATCGCCAACTGTTTTAATGGAAGCTGTGTCGCTTTCCTCAACTTTGATATCGAATGCATCTTCAATAGACATAATCAAATCAACCATATCAAGTGAATCAGCTCCAAGGTCTTCACGAATGTTGCTTTCAAGTGTCACTTCATTTTCATCTAAGTCCAACTCTTCTACTAAAAGTGCTTTTACTTTTTCAAAACTCATTTTTATTCCTCCTAAAATCTTTAAACGTCATTAGAACAATCAAAGTATAAGATAATAAAAATGATGAATCAAGGGCTTTTATAAATTGTTTATAATTGAGTATAAAAAGTTAATAGGTTCATGATAGAATGGAATAAGGATATTTATAATACGTTTATATAAGGAGGAAACATGGGTCTTTTTGATTTTATCAAAGGTGAATTTATTGAAGTTGTCCACTTTGAGGACGAGAGTCAGGATACGATGGTTTATAAATTCCCTATTAAAGGTAAGCAACAAATAAAAGAGAATGCCCAGCTGATCGTCAGACCATCACAGATGGCCATTTTTGTGTATGAAGGTAAAATAGCAGATGTCTATGAGCCTGGTAAATATAGCCTGAACACTGATACAATGCCTATTATGACTACGCTTTCCAATTGGAAGACATTATTTGAGAATCATTTCAAAACGGATGTTTATTTCATCAACATGAAACAATTTATCAACCAAAAGTGGGGAACAACCAATCCAATCATGATGAGAGATGCAGATTTTGGAATATTGAGACTTAGGGGATATGGTGTTTATACCTTCAGAGTGGAAGAACCAGTGACTTTTCTTAAAGAAGTCTTTGGATCTAATAAATTCTATACGGTAAATGAGGTCAATGAACATTTAAAGAGTCTAGTGGTGTCATCGGTTTCAGATGTACTTGCTGAAGCTGGTATTCCAGCAATGGATCTTGCAACTCAATACGATGAAATTGGTCGAGTTGCACAAGCAAGGATACTGGAACGATTTTCAGTATACGGTCTTACTATTTCTGATTTTGTGATTGAAAATCTTTCATTGCCTGAATCAGTCGAAGAGGCCATAGACAAACGTACTCAGATGGGTGCGCTTGGAGACCTCAACCAATACATGAAATTCCAAACTGCTGAAGCCATAAGAGATGCCGCTAAAAATGAAGGCGGAGGCATGGCGGGCATGGGTGCCGGTATGGGTGCTGGAATGGGCATTGGAAATATGATGGCTGGTGCCATGGCGGGAAAAGACACAGACATTGCTGAGAAGGAAACCCCGAAAGTTATGGTTAGATGTCAAGCTTGTGGCCATTTGGTGGATGAAAACGCTAAATTCTGTGCTGATTGTGGGGAGAGTATGGTGAAGAAATGCGCTGAGTGTAACGCGTCGCTTGAAGGCAATCCGAAATTCTGTCCAGAATGTGGCAGTAAGCAAGTCTAGGGAGGTAAACATGACTGACAAAACACAGGTCAATATGTGTCCTTCCTGTGGTGGCATGTTGAGATTTGATCCAGAGTCCGGGCATTTGAAATGTGATTACTGTGACACTTTAACCACGATTGAACGAGCTGAAGTGGACATTGTCGAACATGGTCTAAGCGGTGTTCTCGCAGAGGGTGTCCATTCATGGTCTGACGATGATGTCAAATCGATTTCATGCAAAAACTGTGGTGCAGAGCTCGTATTTGAATCCCATAACAGTGCCAAATTCTGCAATTATTGCGGATCATCACACATTAGTGAACATCAACTGGAAAAAACAATTCCACCAGGTTACCTGGTGCCATTTAAAATCACAGAAAAAGAGGCCGGAACCAGATTTGTGGAGTGGCTCAAAAAGAGATGGTTTGCACCCTCTGATTTGAAGTCTTCCTATAAGAATGACCGACTGAAAGGTACATATGTCCCATACTGGACTTACGACACAGACTCCCGTTCTTATTACACTGCTCAAAGAGGGGATTACTACTACGTTACGAAGACAAGGACAGTGAACGGAAAGACCGAGACCTACCAAGAGCGACACACGAGGTGGACAAATGTCAGTGGCCATTATAATCGTTTTTTTGACGATGTTCTTGTTTGTGCCTCCTCTAAGATTGATGGGTCGGTTCTACGTAAACTCGACGGGTTCGGCCTCGGTGAACTTGAGACTTACAAGCCGGAATATCTCTCGGGATTTTTTGCCGAAAGATACAGTGTTCCTCTGGATGAAGGGTGGGAGGAAGGCAAAAAAACGATTGAAAGCATGCTGGAATCCGATATCAGACACCGGATCGGCGGAGATACCATCCGTATGCTGAATATCCAGTCCGATTATCATGCGGTGACATTCAAACACATCCTTTTGCCGGTATGGATGTCGAGCTATTTGTATAAGAGCAAAAGTTTTATTTTTATGATCAATGGTCAAAACGGTGAAGTGGAAGGAACGTATCCGAAGAGCGCACTAAAAATTTCACTAGCTGTCTTGGTGGTTGCATTGATTTTGTTTGTGCTATATGTAATTATATCCAGTCAAACAGGCGGGGGACCGGCAATCTATTAATCATTAGTACCAGCATAAACTTGTGGCTCCTGTGTTTGTAAACAAACACTACGTCGCCCGATATTTCAGCAAAGCTGAAAATCGCAGCTGAAAATCGCAGATGATTTTTTTATTGCCAAAAGTATTATAATCTGAGACAATGTATATGAGTGTATTCGAATATGCTCATATACGGTACTGGAGGTTAATATGA
>JAGXHV010000138.1 GCA_024636005.1 Bacillota bacterium | reverse complement strand
GTGGTTTCTCCTTTTCAATGACATGCATCACATCTTCCTCAGTCAAAGGCTCAAAATACAATTTGTCCGAGATGTTGAAATCCGTACTGACTGTTTCTGGATTGTTGTTGATCATGATGGTCTCATACCCCATCTTTTTTAGTGTTTTAACAGTATGAACCGAAGCGTAATCAAATTCAATCCCTTGACCGATTCTAATTGGACCTGATCCTATGACAATCACTTTCGGTCTGTCAGATACTTCTACTTCATCATACTTTTCATATGTGGAATAAAAATATGTGGATACAGCATCAAATTCACCTCCACAGGTGTCCACCATCTGATAACTTGGAATGATTGACCATGCGGTTCTCAGTTTTTTAATTGCACTTGAATCCACTTTCATAAGGCCCGAAATGCCCTCATCAGAAAATCCTTTCTTCTTGTAAATCCTCAAAATATTTTCATCGAGATCATTCAGTGAAGTAGTCTCCAGCTGTCGCTCCATTCTCACCAAAAGATTGATTTTATCGATGAACCATTTATCAATTCCGGTGATTTTGACAAGTTTGTCTATTCTGTAGTCCCGTCTAAGGAGTTCTGCCAGTACAAACAACCGCTCATCATCAGCATTCCTTGCACTCTCTTTGAGGTATTCCACTGTCATAGATTCAAACTTATTCATTTTCAAAGTGTGAATATTGAGTTCAAGTGAACGAATCCCTTTTAAAAGTGCAGCTTCAAAATTAGCACCGATGGACATCGTCTCACCTGTAGCCATCATTTTTGTCCCGAGGAGTTTATTCGCTGTGGTGAATTTATCAAATGGGAGGCGTGGCAATTTGACCACCACATAATCAAGACTGGGTTCAAAACAAGCCATCGTCACCCCTGTGACATCATTTTTAATCTCATCAAGTCCATACCCAAGTGCGATTTTTGCTGCAACTTTTGCTATCGGGTAGCCGGTCGCTTTAGACGCCAGTGCTGATGACCTGCTCACGCGCGGGTTGATTTCTATAACCGCATATTCAAAACTGAGAGGATTGAGTGCGAACTGCACATTGCATCCCCCTTCAATTCCGATGGCTTCGATGATCTTTAGGGCCGATTGTCTGAGCAATTGATATTCTTTGTCTGAAAGCGTCTGACTTGGTGCCACCACAATGCTATCCCCCGTGTGGATCCCCACTGGATCAAGATTCTCCATGTTGCAAACTGAAATCTTATTGCCCATGGAATCTCGCATCACCTCGTATTCCACTTCTTTCCAGCCTTTGATGCTTCTTTCAAGGAGTACCTGATGGACGGGACTTGCCTCAAGTCCTGATTTCAAAATATCCATCAGTGCCGTTTCATCATCAGCAATCCCACCGCCAGTACCTCCAAGTGTATAAGCAGGTCTTATGATCAGAGGATAGCCAGTGATCCCTGCAAATTTAAGTCCTTCCGAGATACTCTTGATAATTGCTGATTCCACAACGGGCTCACCAATGGCATTCATGACGATTTTAAATTGTTCCCGGTCTTCACCTTTGATGATGCCCTCTACTTGCGTACCCAGAACGTTTATCCCGTACTTGTCCAGTATGCCCTTTTCCTTGAGTTCAATCGCCATGTTAAGGGCTGTTTGTCCCCCCATACCAACAAGTATGCTATCTGGCTTTTCCTCGATGATGATCATTTCGATGAACTCTGAAGTGATTGGTTCTATATAAACCCGATCTGCAACCGATTGATCAGTCATTATTGTTGCTGGATTGGAATTGATCAATACAACTTCTATATTTTCTTCTTTGAGCGCTTGGCAAGCCTGGGTTCCAGAATAGTCGAACTCTGCTGCTTGTCCAATGACAATCGGTCCAGAACCGATGACCAATACTTTTTTTATAGTTTCATTTAGTGGCATATTTCCCTCCTAGTTGGCATAAGCTAAAAAGTGATCGAAAAGGTGATAGTTGTCCCACGGTCCAGGTGAAGCCTCAGGGTGAAACTGAACTGAGAATATAGGAAGAAGTGTATGTCTCATCCCTTCTACTGTACCGTCGTTCATACTGATATGGGTCGCTTCCACATATTCAGGAAGTTCGGATATGTGATACCCGTGATTCTGTGAGGTGATAGTTACCTTACCCGTATTGACAGTCTTTACAGGATGGTTGCATCCCCTATGTCCGAATTTCAATCTTTCAGTTCTTCCACCTAGTGCGATGGCAAGTAGCTGATGTCCAAGACAAATGCCCGTGATTGGCACCTCGCCAATCATTTTTCTAATTTCACCCACGATTTCGGAAAGATCAGATGGATTTCCAGGTCCGTTTGAAAGAAAGACAAGCTCAGGATTGAATGCCATGACTTCATCTGCACTGGCACCCGCTGGAAATACTTTGACATGACTGCCTCTTTCTACAAATTGGTTAAGGATGCTCTTCTTGACGCCATAATCCATAACTGCGACACGTTTTGAACCTCCTGAGAGCTCATAAACTTCTTTTGTGGTCACCTTATATACCGAATCCGTTAAATCCAGAGTATTCATTTGCTCCCGTGCCTCTTCATCTGACAAATCCACTGTTGTGATAACACCTTTCATTGTACCGTTTTTCCTGATGACTCTTGTGAGAGCTCTTGTATCCACACCCTCAATGCCTATGATTTTATGGTGTCTCAAATAATTGTCAAGTTCCATCTCCGCTCTGAAGTTGCTGGATTCATGACATTTTTCCCTGACGACGAATCCACTTACTTTCGGTGATGACGACTCAAAGTCATCAAAATTGATGCCATAATTTCCAATTAGTGGAAAAGTCATCACCACAACCTGTCCATAGTAGGACGGATCGGATAGAATCTCTTGGTAACCCGTCATTCCTGTGTTGAAAACGACTTCTCCCACCTTTGATTCCAGGTATCCAAATGCTTCTCCATCAAATCTCATGCCGTTTTCAAGAATCAGTTCTGCTTTCATAATATTGCCTCCTTCAGCATCAGTATTCGATGAATGAACGCACAAAAAAGGGAAGCGGCAATGCCCCATTCAGGCATTGCTTCTTCCCTAATATTTTGATCATGACCTAGTGGTCCCTTGTGTTTTAATGTCAAGTTCATCGCATACCTCTTTCTGGCCTCACGGGACCAATTTAAAAGTGTATTTTTTGCTTACCAATAATAAATTCTATAGGCCATCGTCGACTTTGTCAAGACAAAAGTAAAAAATAGGATTATAGGAGATGGTCTAGTAATGCTTTCAAATCTGGATATACTTCCTCGCAATTCGACAATTTTCCGATGCCTATAGGATATAGTCCAGCAGTTTTAATGCTTTCAATACCTGCCTCAGCATCTTCTATACCCACACATTCACGAGGTTCAAGGCCCAGCATTTCGCAGGCTTTTAAGAATATTTCAGGAGCAGGTTTGCCATTTTTGATGGTCTTCGGATCGATGATTGCATCAAAATAGTGGTCTATACGCATCGCTTTCAACAGAAAAGGGGCGTTGTTGCTTGCAGATGCCAGTGCAATCCCTATGTGATTGTCTTTTAAAAGTTCAAACAGTTCTATTGCACCTTCAGCAAGATCATTAGGAGAATATGCTTTGATTTTATCCAAATAGATATTGTTTTTTTGGGTGGCAAGTGCCACTTTTTCATCGTATGAATAGTCTTGTGGATTTTTGTTGTAACCCAATACGATATCGAGGGATTCCAATCTAGATATGCCTCGAACTTCATCAATGACATGATCCGGAAGTTCAAATCCTATTTTTGCAGCAAGTTCTTTCCATGCCTCAAAATGAGCCTTACTGGTTTCGGTTAGAACACCGTCTAAATCGAATACAAATCCCTTATATTGATCAATCATGAAATCACTCCCTTCTTTTCAAGTGGTATACTGATGGGATTCATCAAGGAAAGTTCATAGTGTTCATCAAAGATTGATAAAAGTAAATTATCTCCTTTTAAGAGTACAACCTCGAAATTTTCATCGACATTCACTCTAATCGTTCTTCCCTTGAAAATCATGTTAAATGAGTACCCCTCCCATTGGCTCGGAACATAAGGTCTGAATTTTAGCCCAGTGTCCGTATTTCTTAAGCCCGCAAACCCCGCAAAGACACTAAGAATAGTTCCACTGATGTTAGCCATATGAAGACCGTCCTTTGTATTGCCATGGGTATCCTTTAAATCTAAAAATACTGCATCACTGAAATAATCATAAGCTTTTTCGCTGTAGCCACAACGGGAAGCCATAATGCCATAAATACAGCTGGACAATGAAGAATCATGGGTTGTGATTTTCTCATAGTAATCAAATCCTCTACATATGCTTTCATCATCTGCGTAATCTTCAAGAAGAAAGTGTGCGAGGACTGTATCTGCTTGTTTAAGCACCTGATGTCTATAAATGGTCAAAGGATGATAGTGAAGCAATAATGGTTTTTTAGTGGGATCAAGACTACTGAACGGCCAAATAGGTTTGCTTAAAAACGAGGCGTCTTGGGCAAAGATTCCCAATGCTTCGTCGTATGGCATTACCATTCGTTCGGATGCATCCAACATATAATTCAATTCTTCAACAGTCAAATCTATACGCTCCATCAGCTCCTTTAATTTAATACGGACTTTGGGGTCATCGTAGTCACGCAATTGTTCATAAATCTTATATGCCCAAAACATATGATGTTTTGCCATCGCGTTGGTGTAATAATTGTCACTGACAATCGCTGTATACTCATCAGGACCGGTCACATTATGAAGATGAAATTCTTCTTTATGAAAATTACCGATTTCAATCCAAGTTCTCGCTGTCTCAAATATGACTTCAGCACCTTTCTCAATTAAAAAATTCCAATCTTCAGTATATAAATGGTATTGAATGAAAGCATGAGCTATGTCCGAATTGATGTGGTATTGTGCTGTTCCCGCGGGGAAATATCCTGAACATTCAATACCTGAAATCGTTCTCCATGCATAGGCAGCACCTTTGCTTTGACCTAGCTCTTTTGCGCGTTTTTTTGCATTTTCCAAAATATGATATCGGTATTCCAGGAGATGTTTTGCCCGTTCTGGTTGGTTGATCATCAATACAGGCAAAACATATATTTCCGTATCCCAAAAATAATGCCCTTCATAACCTTCGCCGGACAGACCTTTAGCCGAAACATTGGAATAGGCATCTATACCAACGGATTGAAGGAGTTGATATTGCATAAATCGAATTGCTCTTTGATCGGATGGGTTGCCTTTAATCTCTATATCCGAATTTTTCCAATAACGATTCAAGTATAATATTTGTGACTGGCGCAGATCCTCATAGGAATGACCTTCAAGAGTGCTATGAATAGAAATGGCTCCACCCATTGCGTCTTCCATTCTTATGCTGTCTGTCAAGACACATATTTTTTCAAGTGTCAGATGATTTTTTCCAGTGATTTTCGTCTCAATTTTCTTTCCATTGAGACTATGCAGCATTTTATGCTCTTCTGGACTTGAAACGTTGTGTCTCACTAAAGTGGCTTGCTTGATCTTGGTGGTTTTAGTTTCCATAAGCAGCCTTGATTCAAGAGTGTTATAATCTATTTTTAGAATTTCCATCAGTTGGGTATGCCCCTGTCCAGTTCTCGGATCACCTGGATTGCTGTAATTTTCTATACTACCATCCAGAATACTGGTGAATTCAATGTGCCCTTCATAAATCACTTCGATTTTATAAGCTAAAACATGAGGATTGACCATAGATGCCAATCTGTTGAATTTTAAGTGCGCTTTTTTTCCGGATTTAGTGATGAAAACGTAACTCCTTTCCGTTTCACCACAATGATAATCCACATGTCGATAATAGGTTTCATATTTGTTTTCATATAAAGCCGCACGTTCCCCGTCAAGCCAAATGAGACAAGTCTGAGTATCTGCGATTCTTGGTTGCTTATCTTGAACCGTAGGGAAACCATAAGCCATCTCAGCATGAATCATCGGTATACGATCGTAAAGACCATTGATGTATGTCCCTCGGATGCTCTGACCATAAGGGTACTCTTCTTCAAAACACCCTCTGACACCGACATAACCATTACCGACCATGAACAAACTTTCTTCAACCAATTGTCTTGATGGATCATAATCATTTTTTGTCAATTTCCACATAATACTCCCTACGTCTTTCCTACAATTAATATATGAGTGACTCGCCGTTTTCCTTATCGAAAAGGTGCAATCTGTCCGGATTGAATACGACAAAAATCTGATCGCCCATCTTCATCTGATTGGACGCTTCCGCTTTCATGATATATTGCTTTTCATTGATTTTAAAGTAAACATTGAGATCACTTCCCAAGAGCTCAGTCATTTCCACTACGGCAGCTACGCCTTCATTGGATTCTCCACACCTCATATCTTCAGGGCGAATACCTACAACAAGCGGAATATTCTTTTTCTCTTTGTTTTTCACAGCATCAACCATTGTATCTGTCAATTTGAATGTTTGATTCCCAACGACTAAATTGTAATCCTCATTCACAAGACCATCAAAGAAATTCATTTGAGGCGCACCGATAAATCCTGCAACAAAAAGGTTTGCTGGGGCATTGTAAATGGTTCTTGGGTCCGCAACTTGTTGTACGATGCCACCATTCATGACGCAAATACGCGTTCCCATCGTCATTGCTTCTGTCTGATCGTGTGTGACGTATATGAAAGTGGTCTCAAGTTCCTTGTGTAACTTGATGAGTTCAGCTCTCATTTGAATTCTGAGTTTGGCATCCAGATTGGACAACGGCTCGTCCATCAGAAAAACTTCCGGTTTTCTGACAATCGCTCTTCCTAGTGCGACACGTTGTCTTTGACCACCCGATAGTTGCTTCGGTTTTCTCTTTAAGAGTGGTTCAATGTCCAAAATCTTAGCAGC
>JAGXHV010000137.1 GCA_024636005.1 Bacillota bacterium | reverse complement strand
TGTTGCATGAGGATGCACCGGAGGTAGAAGGTTATAAAAAAGGATGTGAAATAGATGGCTGAAAAAAAACCTTTATTGGAAGTTAGAAATTTAAAAAAGTATTTTCCCGTTAAAACACCGATGTTTCAGAAAGAAAAAAATGTTCTGAAAGCGGTGGATGATCTTTCGTTTTTCATTCATAAGGGTGAAACCTTCGGACTCGTTGGCGAATCCGGTTGTGGAAAGTCAACAATTGGACGATGTGTGGTCAGACTTTATGAGCCTACAGATGGCGAAATCATTTTTGACGGAGTCGACATAGCAAAACTGACAAACAAGGAATTGCTCAAATATAGGAAAAAGATTCAAATGATATTTCAAGATCCTTACGCATCACTCAATACGCGTATGACCATATCAGAAATTATCGGCGAAGGTATGGACATCCATACCGACCATAAGGGAAATGATCGAATGGAAAGAATCCATAATCTGTTGACTACAGTTGGTCTCAAAAAAGAACATGCCAATAGATATCCACATGAATTCTCAGGTGGACAGAGACAGAGGATTGGTATAGCAAGAGCACTAGCTATCGAACCTGAATTGATCATTTGCGATGAACCAATTTCTGCTCTGGACGTTTCTATCCAAGCGCAAGTAGTCAATATGCTTGAAGATCTCCAAAATGAATTAGGTTTGACGTATCTGTTTATAGCCCATGACCTTTCAATGGTTAAACATATTTCCGATAGAATCGGAGTTATGTATTTGGGACACATGATGGAAGTCGCCACAAGTGAGGAATTGTACGATAAACCTTTACATCCTTATACAAAGGCGCTATTGTCCTCTATTCCTGTTCCTGATCCAAACGTAAAAAAAGAGGGCAGGATCATACTTGAGGGCGATGTCAAAAGCCCGATCAATCCAAAGCCGGGGTGCCGTTTCAGCACAAGGTGCAGATATGCAGTTGATAGATGCAAAGTGGAGACCCCTGAACTTAGAGAAATCATGCCGAATCATTTCGCAGCGTGTCACATCGTAGAAGAAATCAATGAATTGTAGGAACCAAATGTTATTATTTGTCGTCATTGGCGGCAATTAATATAAACCTAATGTAAGAAGGAGGAAAATATGAAAAGATTTTTATCGCTACTCTTGGTGTTGGTCATGATGACTTCCCTTTTAGCGGCGTGTGGAGCAAAAGATCCAGAACCTACCACACCAGTTGCTGAAACACCAGCCGAGACAACAGCTCCAACAGAAACACCGGCAGAAACAACTCCTCAAGTTTTATTGTGGAACGTTGGTGCTGACCCTAAAACTATCGATCCTACACTTAACGGTGCTAGTGATGGTGGTGACGTAATCAATCAGACTTTTGAAGCTTTAACTAGAGAAAAAAGTGGTATCGTTTATCCTGGTATCGCTGAATCTTGGGATGTATCCGAAGATGGTTTGACAGTTACTTTCAATTTGAGAGAGTCAAACTGGTCAGATGGAACTCCACTTACTGCTCACGATTTCGTATATTCTTGGAAACGTGGAATGGATCCTGCTACTGCATCTGAATATTCTTGGATTTGGGAATATACAAATATCGTAGGCGCTGCTGATGCTGCGTTTGGTGAAGGTTCTCTTGATGATGTAGGCGTTATGGCTCTTGACGATTACACACTTGAGATTAAGCTTCTCAATCCAACAGATTACATCATCAGCTTACTTTCTTTCTATCACTTCATGCCTACCAATCAAGCTGCTGTAGAATCATTAGCTGATGGTGCATGGGCTAAAGATCCTGCTCTTGCAGTATCAAACGGACCTTTTGTCTTGACTTCTTATACAATTGGACAAGGTCTTGTACTTGAAAAAAATCCAGAGTACTGGAATGCTGAAAACGTAATGCTCGACAAAATCGATGCAGTATTTATTGATGAAGAATCAACTGCTTACCAAGCTTTCCAAAGCAATGAGTTACAGTTTATTCCTTCAGTTCCTATTGCTGAAGTTCCAAGATTGATCGCAGAAGATCCACAATTCTATGTATTCCCATTACTCGGAACTTACTACTACAACTTCAATATGGATCTCGAACTTTGGGCAGATCCTCGCGTAAGAAAAGCAATCAACATGGCTATCGATAGAGAATTAATTACTGATACTCTTGGCGCTGGTCAAATTCCTGCTGCTGGATTCGTTCCACCAGGATTCCTTGACGCTGAAGGCAATGATTTCTTTGAAACTGCAGGCACTTATGGCCTAGCAACAGATGATAGCAAGATAGCTGAAGCACAAGCACTTTTGGCTGAAGCTGGATTCCCAAATGGCGAAGGCTTCCCTGAATTCACAATCATGTACAACACTTCAGAAGGTCACCAAATGGTTGCTGAAATCATTCAAGAAATGTTGAAAACTAATCTTGGTCTTAACGCTTCTCTTGAAAATCAAGAGTGGGCAGTATTCCAAGACACTAGAAAAGTTGGCGATTACGAGCTTGCTCGTGGTGGTTGGTTGACAGACTTTATGGATCCAAGTGGTCTTTTAAGCATATTCACAACTGGCAACGCTTACAATGATCCAAAATTCAGCAACGAAGAGTATGACAGATTGTTGTCTCTTTCTTCTCAAACTAGAGGCGCTGAGCACTATGAAGCCCTTTATGCTGCACAAGACATCATGATGACTGAACTTCCAATCGTACCTGTTTATCACTACTCTGATACAATGTTGGTTTCTGACGTTGTAGTAGGATGGGACAGATCTGTACTTGGAACTGTTGACTTCAGTGGTGCTTCAATCGTTGAATAATTAAATATTTCAGGGATTGCTCACAATTCCTGGTCCAAAGAGTTTGTCCCGATTCGATTATGGGATAAACTCTTTTTTCTTGTCATACATCCGTGGTATAATAGCATGAGGTGTTTAAAATGATCAAACTTGAGACAAAGAGGTTACTCATCAGAGACCATATTGAAGAAGATCTGGACAATTTGTTTGATCTGATTTCCAGACCGTTTGAGATGCGATTCATCATGGATTTATTTGTGGTGGACCTCAAAGGGGCTGAGGAAAATTTGATAATCTCTATGCGTGGCATTGGGAAACAAAGTCGCAAGCATTATTTTTTTGCAATCATTGAGAAAGAAACATCAAAATATATTGGAGAAATCGGATTCACTGTACTTGATGAGAATTCTTCAGGAAAGTTGCTTGAACTGGGTTATTTTACGAAAAGAGAATTCTGGGGGCAAGGATTGACGACAGAAGCAGCGGAATTATGTATCGATTTTGCATTCAAGGAACTTGATGCATGGAAAATCACGACTGGGTGTGTCAAAGAAAATATCGCTTCAGAACGCATCATGATCAAACTAGGTTTTCGGAAAGAAGGCGACTTAAAAGAACATCAATCCGTGAATCAAGAATGGAAAGATCGAGTGCTCTACGGTTTGCTTAAATCTGAATATAAAATGGAGGCTTAACAATGTCAAGTAATTTCTACAGCTATAGTTTATTGGTATTTCTTTGTTCAATGGTCATTTTCAGTGATTCACGTAGAAGAATCCTTAATAAAGAGGACATCAGATACCGGATTAAGGAAGAAAAAAAGCACAAGCATCTTTTCTATGCGCTGGGACTTTTTGTACCAGTTGTGATCATGGTTTCTGGATTATTATTTGAAAAAAGTTTATTAATTAAAATACTAATTTTTATAATGTCTGTTGAGATGGGCATCATCTGGACTATCATTCAACTTGGTGACACCTTAATCACAAAGGATTCCTTGGGTAAAGCGTGGTACACACGAATCAGTACTATTGAATACTTCGACGTATTAAGGGCCAAAGATCGTCCATATTTGGTGTTCAGAAAAGCTAAAAGTAGACGACAGGAAATGGTTTGGCTCAGTGAATGCGATGTCAAACCCGTTATGGAGCATTTGAGAGCACTAAACATATCCCTTAAAAAATAATTAGAATTGAATTATGTATACTTATAGACAAGTTTTTATTAGACTTGTCTATTTTTTTAAAATGTCTAAGCCTTGAAATCACGCGAACAGTTTTATTTATACATATAAAAAAAACAATACTATTGATTTTAACTAAGATGGTGGTATTATAATGAGTAATGTTAATAAAATTTAACATGAGTATGAACAAAATATAAATTTGATTTTAGGGGGATATTTATGAAAAGGATTGCACTACTCTTAGTTCTCGTATTGATTTTATCTATTCCGTTGACTGCTTGTCAATCGGAAAATGGGAACGCTGCTGCGGACAGTGATGTAATAAAATTTGGTGTTTTTGAACCATTGACAGGCGCTAACGCGGCTGGCGGAGCAATGGAAATCGAAGGTATTGAACTTGCTCAAGAACTTTATCCAGAAGTACTTGGTAAGAAAATCGAACTTGTCATTGTGGACAACAAGTCTGACAAAGTTGAAGCTGCAAATGCTGCAACCAAACTTGTAGATCAAGACAAAGTCAATGCAATCATTGGTTCGTGGGGATCTTCATTTTCAATGGCAGCTGGTCCAATCGTAATGGAAGCTGGAGTGCCGGCAGTCGGAACGTCATGTACCAACCCGCTTGTAACACTTGGAAACGATTATTATTTTAGAGTCACATTCATTGACTCTTTCCAAGGAGTTGTTATGGCAAACTACGCATTTACTGAACTCGGTGCTACAAAAGTGGCCATCGTTCAGGAAATTTCAAATGACTACTCTGTAGGTCTTGTTAAGTTCTTTACGGATGAGTTCGTAAGATTGACAGGCGATCCTGATTCCGTTCTATACGTTGCCAATTATAATACAGGCGATCAGGACTTTACCGCTCAACTTACTAATATCAAACAACTCAATCCAGATGCTATATTTGCTCCTGGTAACTACTCTGAATCAGCAATGTTAATCAAACAAGCAAAAGAACTTGATATCAAAGCACCTTTCCTTGGAGCTGACACTTGGGAAACTCCTGAGTTCATAGATATCGGTGGTTCTGCTGTGGATGGAGCGGTGTTCTCAACATTCTTCGATTCACAAGTTCCTTTGACTCCTGAATCAGAAGTATTCATTAATGCTTATAGAGAAAAATATGACAAAGAGCCTGCTTCAGTTACAGCACTTGCATATGACGCTTATATCTTACTCATAGATGCAATCGAAAGAGCCGGCAGTGCAGATCCTGAAGCGATAAAAGAAGCGCTTGCGGCAACTGAAGGTTTTGATGGTGCTGCTGGAGTCGTAACATTAGATGAAAATGGCGATGCTGTAAAGAATGCAGTCATTAAGACGGTTCAAAATGGGGAATTCACATATTTGACAACTATTTCACCTCAGTAATATTCAGCGGATAAAAAAAGGTGCAGATGAAGTGTCTGTACCTTTTTAATTATTTTGGAGGACTCATATGTCGCTTAATACTTTTATGCAGCACTTGAGCAACGGTTTGGCGCTAGGCAGTCTATATGCCTTGATTGCCATAGGTTATACCATGGTTTATGGTATTTTAAGACTGATTAACTTTGCTCATGGTGATATTTTCATGGTCTCAACATATATCGTTTTTTATAGCGTCACTTTATTTTTAATGCCGTGGTGGGTGGCTTTCGTGGTCGCCATTCTTTTGACAGGCGCATTTGGAATTTTGGTCGAAAGACTAGCATATAGGTCTCTCAGAAATTCCCCGAAAATTTCTGTCATGATTTCAGCTATTGGAGCATCATATTTGATACAAAATTTGGCCATCGTTATTTTTGGGGGTAGACCTAAAGCATTTCCAATACCTGAATTCTTCAATAAAGTGGTCTATATCAATACGATTTCGATTCCAGTTGCGAACTTCTTTATTCCTGGGATCACAATAGCTGCGCTCGTAATTTTACTATATATTGTCAACAAAACCAAGACTGGAATGGCAATGAGGGCAGTTTCAAGAGATTATGAAGCTGCAAGACTTATGGGAATCAATGTGGATACGATAATATCCATTACTTTCTTTATGGGCTCTGTACTTGCAGCACTGGGAGGAATAATGTGGGGGATTAAATACCCAAATCTGATTCCTCTTATGGGCCTCATGCCTGGGCTTAAAGCGTTTATTGCTGCAGTAATTGGTGGTATCGGGAATATTAAAGGTGCAGTTGTAGGTGGATTTTTGCTTGGTATGTCAGAAATCATGTTGATTGCATTTTTGCCTTCAATGACTGGATATAGGGACGCATTTGCATTCGTCATCCTCATTGTAATACTGCTCATAAAACCTTCAGGACTTTTGGGCGAAAATTTAGCAGAGAAGGTGTGATGAGATGAAAAAAGAAAATAAGATCAGAATAGGTTTGATTATACTAGTAATTTCGATTCTTACCATACTGAATTTTACTCTTGGTAATTATCAACTAAGAATTTTGAATTTGGCTGGAATCTATGTTGTATTGGGTTTAAGTCTCAATCTCATCAATGGATTTGCTGGTTTGTTTTCACTGGGACATGCTGGATTCATGGCAATTGGAGCATATACCAGTGCGCTCCTAACCATGTCAGCTGCACAAAAGCAATCCAATTTTTTTGTAAAACCAATTGTACCATGGCTTGCAAATGTAGAATTGCCTTTTCTTCCAGCAATGTTAATCGGTGGAATTGTGGCTGCGATTCTTGGCGCTTTGATTGCTGCACCAATTCTAAGACTAAGAGATGATTACCTCGCTATTGCAACATTAGGATTCAGTGAGATCATCAGAGTGATCTTCACAAATACAATGTCACTTACAAATGGTGCATTAGGACTAAAAGGTTTGACACGATATACGAACGTGCAATACAGTTGGGGGATTGCGATCATTACCATCATATTCATGTTCTCACTTAGACGCAGCAGTTATGGAAAAGCATTTATGGCCATCAGAGAAGATGAGGTTGCTGCTGAATCCATGGGCATTGCTCTGTTCAAACACAAATTGTTGGCATTTACCATCGGATCTTTTTTTGCTGGAATTGGTGGTGCATTACTCGCTCACCTCATGGGCACAATAGACCCGTTGATGTTCAGATTCCTGATGACTTTTAATGTTCTATTGATTGTCGTTCTAGGTGGAATAGGCAGTATCACTGGCACGGTCATATCAGCTGTTGTTGTTACTTTTTCAATGGAAGCGCTCCGATTTCTCGATGGAACAATTAATCTTGGATTTATGGTGATTGAAAGTGTTCCTGGGATGAGGATGGTACTTTTTTCTATACTTCTCATGTTGGTTGTTCTGTTTTATCAAAACGGACTTATGGGACGAGATGAAATTACTATTGAATCTATGCGAAGATTTTATAGAAAAAATATCAAGAAAGGAGCCAAATCATGAGTATTTTGAAAACAGAAAATATCACCATGAGATTTGGAGGCCTTACAGCAGTATCAGGCTTAAATCTTGATATAGCTGAGGATAGTAT
>JAGXHV010000136.1 GCA_024636005.1 Bacillota bacterium | reverse complement strand
GCCTTGTAGACCATTGTCGCGGCAACGGATGAATCCACGCCACCTGAAAGGCCACAAAGGACGTTCTTATCGCCGACTTGTTCAGCGATTTTAGCGATCATTTGGGTTGCGAAATCGCCCATGTTCCAGTCCCCTGAACAGCCACATACTTCGTAAAGGAAGTTGTTGATGAGTTGTCTGCCAAATGGTGTATGCTCGACTTCTGCGTGGAATTGAACCGCATAAAGTCTTTTTTCCACATTTTGCATCGCTGCAACAGGACAATTGTCCGTAGTGGATACGATATCAAAACCTGCTGGGACTTTTGAAACATAGTCAAAGTGGCTCATCCAGCATTGTGCGCCATCTTCGACACCTCTGAACAGATTGGAGTCCCCTTTATGGGAAAGTTTGATTTTGCCATACTCTTGTTGAGTGGCTTTTTCCACTTTACCACCGAGCATATGTGCCATCAATTGCATGCCGTAACATATGCCGAGTACGGGGATTCCGAGCTCGAATATTTCTTTTTCAAGTGTTGGAGCACCCTCTAAATAAACAGAGTTTGGACCTCCTGTAAAAATGATGCCATGTGGCTTCTTATCCTTGATTTTTTCAAGAGCACCTCGCCATGAGATCACTTCACTGTAAACGCCAGCTTCTCTGACACGTCTTGCTATCAATTGATTGTATTGACCTCCAAAGTCTACAATCATAATCAACTCATTATTCATTTCTTCCTCCGATGATCTATCGTTTAGTTTCTTTCCCCACTGGAAATGCTGTAATTTGGTGGCTCTTTAGTGATCGAGATGTCATGAGGATGAGATTCTCTTAGTCCTGCATTTGTGATGCGTATGAATTTTCCGTTTTCTTTGAGGGCTTCAATGGTACCAGTTCCACAATATCCCATGCCCGCTCTCAGTCCACCGATCAATTGATAGATAATGTCTTTCAAATAGCCTCTATAAGGGACTCTGCCTTCAACCCCTTCAGGGACGAATTTTTTAGTTTCATTTTGGAAATAACGGTCTTTAGATCCCGCTTCCATAGCACCGGTAGAACCCATGCCTCTGTACATCTTAAAGCTTCTACCTTGGTACATGACGATTTCGCCGGGACTTTCTTCAGTACCTGCGAAAAGTGACCCCAGCATGACCACATCGGCTCCTGCTGCTATGGCTTTTGGTAAATCTCCTGAAAATTTAATGCCACCATCTGCGATGATTGAAACCCCATGGGCCTTTGCAGCCTGAGCACAATCGAAAATTGCAGTGATTTGTGGTACTCCTATTCCTGCGACAACACGAGTGGTGCAAATGGATCCTGGGCCGATACCCACTTTGACACAATCCGCTCCAGCTTTGATCAAATCTTCAGTGGCTTCTCCTGTAGCAACATTTCCCGCTATGACGTCCAGTTCAGGATATGCGTTTTTAATGACACGAACAGAATCGAGGATGTTTTGGCTGTGGCCATGAGCAGAGTCGAGTGCGATGATATCCACACCGGCTTTTACAAGTGCATCCACACGTTCCATCATATCTGATCCGATTCCCACAGCAGCACCCGCAAGAAGTCTGCCTCTGAAATCTGTTGCTCTGTTCGGATATTTGATTTGTTTCTCAATATCCTTTATGGTGATCAAACCTTTTAGTGTTCCATTTGCATCTATTAAAGGAAGTTTTTCGATTTTATGTTTTCTAAGGATTTTTCCGGCATCCTCAAGTGTAATGTCCGCCGGACCAGTGACAAGGTTGTCTTTGGTCATGACATCGCCGATTTTTGCGTCCATTTCAGGTTCGAAACGGATGTCCCTGTTGGTGATGATCCCAACGAGTTTGTTTTTTGCATCCACTACTGGCACACCTGATATGCGATATCTCGACATCAAATGTTCAGCGTCCTCAACCAAGTGGTCAGGACTGAGTGAAAATGGATCGACGATGACACCGTGCTCACACCTTTTAACTTTATCCACTTCAAGTGCCTGTTGTTCGATGCTCATGTTTTTGTGAATGATTCCAAGTCCACCTTCTCTGGCGATGGCAATAGCGAGTTTCGCTTCCGTCACCGTATCCATGCTCGCACTCACAAGTGGGATATTGAGGGTTATTTTCTTTGTCAATCTGGTTTTGAGATCCACTTGATTCGGTAACACTGCAGACTTTTGTGGTATGAGTAAAACGTCATCATAAGTCAAGCCTTCCTTAATTAACTTGCCTTCCATTCTTATCCTCCAATTCTTATAATAAAAAAACAACCACTAGGTCATCTCCCATGGTTGCCTTAAAAATTCCGTCATGAAATAAACATGCGAATCAAATAATGACAACTCATAGTACGATTTTTGTGGCAATCGCGTAGAAACTTCCAATCCATATCATTTGGAATTATATGAGTTAATACTTTTATATTAATACTCAAAATACCACGTTTGAATTACTTTGTCAAGGAATGAGGAAGCAATCATCATTTTTAAATTTCTTAATTATATTTAACAGTGCGTTTGAATGTGGTAAACTATTTTGATAGGGGCACGAATTATAATTTTAATCCGAAAGGTTGACTACATTATGGAAACTTTTAAATATGTTAAACCGTTTTTAAAGAAACACTGGAAGTATTACTTCTATGGCACTTTGCTCTTAATGCTCATTGATGGTCTTCAGCTCATAACTCCTCTTGTCATCGGCGCATTTACCGATGCACTTATGGATGGCAATCTCACTCAAGAGTCCATTCCAAGGTACATATTCTATATCATAGGAATTGCGGTCACAGTTGCCATCGGGCGTTTCGGCTGGCGAATGACCATCATCGCCACTGCGAAGAAACTGGAATACTGGCTGAGAAACGAAGTCTTTTCTCACCTTGAAAAAATGAGTCTCAACTATTTTAACCATCATAAAACTGGCGATTTAATGGCTCACTGCACCAACGACATCAGCGCAATCCGAAATGCATTCGGAGGCGGCGTGATCATGTTTGTCGATGCGTTCTTTATGGGAATCATGACTCTTTTTCTCATGGCTACCAGGATCGACCTGAAACTCACTTTGGTGGCCTTTATTCCGCTACCTTTGATTGTTATCTTCATTGTAGTACTCGGTAAAAGGGTGCGCTATAGATTCCAAATGGTTCAAGAGGCCTTTTCGGATTTGACCGACAACGTCCAAGAAGCATTTTCTGGAATTCGCATCATCAAATCTTTCGTACAAGAAAAACAATCGCTCCATTATTTCAACGAAAAAAATTCAAACAACTTTTTTAGAAACATGAAAATGGTAAAACTCTTTGGATTTGTACAACCTTTAGTAGGCTTCATTTCCATGACCAGTGTGCTCATCGCCATGATTTATGGTGGTCACCTTGTTATTGATGAGGTCATCAGCATTGGCGAATTCGTCGCATTCTTATCTTACGTGGGTATGCTGGCTTGGCCAATGATGGCACTGGGTTTCGTTTACAATAATCTTCAGCGTGGTCAGGTCTCGCTAAAGAGGATCAATACCATCCTTGAGACTCCACCTGAGATTTTCAACCTTGAAGTTATCGAAAACTTAAGCGAAGCCTATGAGGTCGAGCCATCCATAACTGTAAACAATTTGAACTTCACTTATCCGAATACTCACGTTCCCGCACTGGAGAATGTCTCATTCGAACTCAAAACCGGCGAGACTCTGGCGGTGGTCGGCAAAACAGGCAGTGGTAAGACAACACTCGTGAACCTGCTCTTAAGACTGTACCAAGTGGATGACGGCACGATAAAAATCGGGGGAGTCGACATCAATCGACTGCCAATCAAAAAAATCAGAGATATGGTCGGTTATGTCCCTCAGGATAACTTCCTTTTTTCAAGGAATATCGCCTATAATCTGAAATTTGGAAACGAAAATCTTACTGAAGATGAAATGATAGAGGCCACCAAGTCAGCACAGGTCTATGAAGAAATCATGAGTTTCCCAAAAGATTTCAGAACCAAACTTGGCGAGCGCGGTGTGAACATGTCGGGTGGACAAAAGCAGCGTGTTTCCATAGCGCGTGCACTGGCGAAAAAACCTGAAATCATCATCCTTGATGATTCACTCTCAGCAGTGGATACCAAGACAGAAGAAAGCATCCTAACATATCTTAAAATGGAGCTGAAAAACACGACTTCTATCGTGATTGCACATAGAATATCCACCATCAAGCATGCCGATCAGATCATTGTGCTCGACGAAGGAAAAATTGTTGAAAAAGGTACACATGAATCCCTTCTGAGTTTGAATGGTCATTATACTGACATGTACCAAAAACAACTATTAGAAGAAAAAATATCAAAGGAGTAGGCGCATGGAATATCATGAAAAAGAAATATACAAATCCTATGACGCCCGACTCATGTGGCGCCTCATAAAATATGCAAAAGCCCAGTGGTTGATCCTACTTCTCAGCATCATCATGATGTTATTCGTAACTGGAGTGGATTTGGTCATACCGTATGTCACAAAAATTGCCATTGACGATTACATCACTCCAGTCAGCCAAACGGTCTATCTTTCAGATGTTGGCGACAGCAGAACTGATTTCGTATCAGATGGAAAAGGGATTGTTTTTCCTGGCCTTATTGAAAGGACATTTGGGAAAACGGATTATGAAAATGTCGGACAAATCTATAGGACCGAATCGGGATTTCTTCTGATTGACGGTACTGCAAAGAATTTGTCCACCTCAGGTGCAGATGTCAAAATCAGGCAAGGCTCTATCACTATCGACGGAGTCGATTATGACACAACACCACTTACTGAAGCCCAGATAGTAAGATTTAAAACATATAACAAATCACAGATTACACTGTTGACTTTGACACTTGGCATCATACTCTTACTCAACTTTGCTTTTTCGTTCGCACATACTTATCTGCTCAACTATGCGAGTCAGAAGATCGTTTATAATATGCGTGAGCAACTCTTTAATCATGTGGAAAATATGAGTCTGAGCTTCTTTGATAAAAACCCGGTGGGGCGTTTGGTGACGAGGGTCTCCAACGACATGGAAAACATCAACGAGATGTTCACAACGGTTCTCGTTACATCGCTTAAGGACTTCATGTTGCTTTTCGGAACCGTCGTGGTAATGGCTGCCATCAATTTCAAATTGACCGTGGTGTGCCTTAGCACCATTCCACTCGTCTTAATTTCCGCACAGATTTTCAGAACCAAAGCACGTGCAGTACAGCGAGAAGTTAAAATTAAACTCGCAAAAATCAATGCCACTCTTGCAGAGAACATCAACGGCATGAAAATCATCCAAATCTTCAATCGTGAAAAAAGCATTTTTGACGATTTTGATGTGATCAATAAAGACTTTCTGAAGAGTTCAGTTCAAGAGACCAAAGTATACGCCGTTTTCAGACCAACAATGAACCTCGCTTACTCCATCTCACTATCACTGCTCTTATGGTTCGGTGGCGGAGATGCCATCTTGAACTTGGTGGAGCTCGGCGTCTTGGTCGCCTTCATCACATACACACAGCAATTTTTTAGACCCATCATGGATCTCAGTGAAAAATTCAACATCTTCCAGTCTTCTATGGCAAGTGCGGAAAGAATTTTCATGCTACTCGATGAAGAGTCACTCATCAACAATCCCGAAAATCCAAAACGATTTGAAGGAGAAGAATTTAAAGGCAGTATCGTATTTGATGATGTTTGGTTCAGTTACCAAGAAGACCCCAAAACAGATGAAGATTACGTTTTGAAAGGGGTTAGTTTTGAGATTGGTAGCGGTGAATCTCTTGCACTCGTAGGAGCCACTGGATCAGGAAAGACAACGATTATTAGCCTTTTAAACAGATTTTATGACATTCAAAAAGGCCATATTTACATTGACGGCATCGATATCCGTGAACTCGAGATGGAAAATTTGAGGGAACAGATCGGTATTGTTCTTCAGGATGTATTCCTCTTTGCTGGAGACATCAAAAGCAACATCAGACTCCACGACAAGAGCATCACGGATGAACGGATTCAAGAGATTGCCAAATATGTCAACGCAGACACTTTCATCTGCAAGTTAAAGGATGGCTATGACGAGGAAGTCACCGAGCGTGGTTCAACATTATCAGCCGGTCAACGACAGCTG
>JAGXHV010000135.1 GCA_024636005.1 Bacillota bacterium | reverse complement strand
TCCCATTAAAGAAATTAAATCTGTGGACATCACAGAAACCGATCATGAAATTATATTCACCATGACAGCAAACGGTTTTCTTCTGAACATGGAACGACTTATTGTAGGTACCATCATTCAAGTTGGTCTCAATCAGCTTCCAGTAAACACAATCTCTAACGCATTGACAACCAAGCATGAGAAATATATCGGTCATAAGGCAATGGCAGATGCGCTTTGTTTGATCAGTGTCAATTATTAAAGTGTAAATTAAAATGGTGCAGATGGGTAATCCATCCGCACCATTTTTTATACATTTGAATTTTCAAATCAGTCAAGTCTAAAAATAATTTCTTCGATTTCTTTACCACGAGCATTGGCATAACTCAATTCCGATCCAATTTTAACAAACCCAGCCTTTTCCAAAACACGTAATGATTTCACATTGTCAAATGCAACCCTTCCATAAATGGGTCGTTTTTTTTCTAGACGTAAAAATGCATCCACTGCTTTTGATGCAATTCCTCTGCCCCAATATCGTTTCCCAATCCAATATGTGATTTCTGCTTTTCCATCCATCTCATACTTCGCAACAGTCCCAGCAACTTCATCGTTATAGATGATCGTTTTCATATGAATAGTTTCATCACTCAAAAGTCTGGTCCATTTGTCAATATATGACTTTTTATCAGTTGGATCTGCTGATGTGAAAGCCGCCATTTGATTTGACTCCTCATCCAGTTGGTTCAAAAAAAACACTTCCAAATCGCTTACGACTGTTGCTCTTATCAAGAATTCCATATTTGCTCCCATTTGACTCAAATTTTTATTAGTGAATTTATAAATACGACTACTTGATTATAAGCATCTTGTACTTCTTTTGAGGCAAACGCTTTGTCAAATCCATGATCGGCACCTGCTATTGTAACAAGTTCAGTTTTCACTCCTTCTGATTTCAACCGTTGATGCATCAGTACCGATTGTTCATAAGGAACATCAGTGTCATTATCACCATGAACAAAAATTGTAGGTGGGAAACTTGAATCAATATGGTCAATCGGGTTCAACTTTTTAAGAGTATCCATATCTTCAAACCTGTTTAAACCACTTATTTTTTCAACCCAATTGCCCTGTTGACGACAATAAAGATAATACATGAATCTATCAGCTGACCCGTCTGTAGTGCCATATTTTCCTACAAATTGCTGTGCAGTGTTAAAATCGACCAACTTCTTTTTTAGGTAGAATTGGCTTGGCCTTGAGTACCATTCACCTAGAATATCTCCGTAACCATACAATGAAATAATGCCTGCAGGTTTTATATCGGACATTGTACCAAGCAACAAACTTAAAAACCCGCCTGCTGAACTTCCCATGAGAAAAAGACTTTCGGTATCCATATCATACCACTCTGAAATTCTGGTTTTGATCCACACAATTGCGTCTCTTACATCTTTAATGATCTCAACCAGTTTTGTTTCCGGAGCCAATCTATAATCTATGGATATCACATTGAATCCAGCAGTTTTGAAAAATTCCACCTGTGTTTCAGTAAGGTCTCTGCGTGATCCAAAAATCAAAGCTCCACCATGGATGTATACAATGACTGGTGCACCCTGCACCTGGTAATATATATCCATTCTTAAGGAACAATCTTCGGTTTTCTTATAAAGTTTTGTTTCTTTCATGTCTTGAAGCTCCTTTTATGTCAAGTATAGCACTATATAGAAAATTATGTAATTCGCTCACAAAGATATCCGGACATTTTGTTTTCCAAATATGGCAGCGCTCGATCAAATTCGTTGACGTAATTTCCAAATGTGTCTTTTTTCATAAATTCAAAACCTACCAAAAGATAAATGCCTATCGCTCGATAACTCCAAGTCTGAGTGTGAAGATAAACTTCTCTATCGCCTTCAATTTCAATCATCCGTCTCATACCTTGATAAACAATTGCCTTGCCAAGCGAAAGGCCTTGATATTCAGGTTTGACTGCAACCCATTCTAGTGTAAGTGTCCTTTTCACACCAGTATAATTCCACCATGAAGTAACAGTGGCAACCTTCTCTTTTCGTTCGTTTTGTATGAATAGGGTTCTTCGTTCCAATTCTTTTGGATCCCTCATGTAGTTTTCACTAAAATAATCCAGCGCACTTTGAATGGAATCGAATTCTCCTACAGAAGTTACTATTTCAGCCCAATCTTTTTCAAGTCCTCTTTTATAATATATATAATTGTAACCACTAGGCAAACTTATATGCGGTACTGGTTTTTTCGCCATTCTGCGCATGACAATGTTGAAGTACGGAATAGTTTTATCAAGCATGTCAAGACCTCCCCTCATTTACTGTACTGAGGCTCAGCTCTGCAATTGAGCTGAGCTCAATCTTAATGTTTTTTCCTGATTTTGAGTGGCACAAACTTATATTTTATAAATACATACAATGCGATGACAATCATCGAACTAAGCATATACATATCAATGGTAAGTGCTTTTGAAAACCACACAATCAATCCAATCATAATAATAGTCAAAATCATAGAATACCACGGAACAGTCAAAAGAGCTCCACACTTGGTACATAATATGGTCCGAGTGGGACCTGTCATAATTTTTGTGCCAAAACTAATGTTTTTTTCTTTGCAATTTGGACATTGATCCATTATTTACCTCCGTTTTGCTTTCCATATATAACGCCATTCTTTATATTTTATCTTATCTCCAACGGTATGCATAGCTATCAATTCCTCAAATTTCAATCTATTCTCAGGAGAAGTGTAATCTGGATTTCCATTTGAGGCTGTAAGATATTTCGCAAACTCATCTTTGTCAGGAAAAACAAGAAAAGCGCTGTCATATACATCGAATTCAATTTCAGTGAATCCTTGATCGATGAGTTTATCCTCAAGTTCATCCATATTTGTTGAATGGATTCCAAATATCACACCACCTGCTTTGAGTATTCGATTCTGGTTGATGATTGACGTCGGACCCCGTCTCGAATAGATCAAGTCAAATTGCTGATCTTTGAAAGGTAGCGTCTCTTTGGTGCTATAGTTTAGGAACTCTACACGTTGTGCTTTCATATCTGCTTTGAGTTTATTGGCAATCTTAATCATCTCTAAAGAATTGTCAATTCCTATGATTCGGTTCGCATGTCTACGCATTTTAAGTGTAAACTCACCATGACCACAACCCGCGTCCAATACTTCATCATACTTTTCAAGCATTTTGGAAAGTTTTCTTTCAAAAATAGTTTCTCCGGAAACACCTTCAACCGTATATTTTGCCATGTCATACCATTCCATACTCACAAAATTACCCCCCAACAATATTACTTGTATATTTTTCACCTTTTATTGTAACAAATAATTCAGAATAATAAGTTAATTTTTGATTAAATCGTAAAAATGTCACAAAAAAAACAGTTTCTCCGATAATTTCGAAAGAAACTGCAATTTATTTTAAAGTTCATCCAATAATCCGAACAGTTCAGTATTATCTGGGATGTCTTGCATGGAATGACCATAGTGCACAAATCTCAACATCCCCTCTTTATCGATGATCATCTGTGCTGGCATTCTACCTAGTTTGAACAAATTGACCTTTTGACCATAGAGTTTTAGGACTGAATGTTCCTCATCAGGCAATCCATAAAAAGGAAGTTGGTTTTTTGACCAGTAGTCCTTGAAGCTCTTTGCATTTTCAGGACCTATAGTAACAATTATAGTATCTCTTTTTACGAATAACTCATAATCTTGATGCAACTGCATCATATGCCTCTGGCAGAACGGTCAAACAAAACCTCTGTTCAGAACCAATAAGACATTTTTATCGTTTTTAAAATCTGATAGTGTAAACGTTTTGCCTTCGAAATCTTTTAAAGTAAAATCTGGTGCGACTTGATTGACTTGAACACTTGCCATATGATGGTCCTCCTCTGCTATTTAATGAATTGATACCCCCATTCATCTGGAGCAATCTGTAAAGTTGTGATACTCTCTCTTTCAATAACCACTTTATTCAATTGTCCATCAAGCCTAATAAAGCATTCAAATGTCTTTTTCGTACGATTCAAAAGAACTACGGCAATAGATAAATCCTTATTTTTGAATGCTGTCACTTCAATTTGATCTGTAAATCTCGTCATTCCAATTCTAAGGGCTCCAGGTTTGATGAACTTGCTGAAATGACCTATATAATCATAACTCAGATTGTAAATCACACGTTCCGTTTCATAATCAATCATGATTGGTGCATCACACAAATTGTTCACATGATTCGGACCGCCTTTTTCATCCAAATACAAATTCCAATCGATGAAAGCGTTCATTCCAGCATTCAAACTACCTATAATTTCATGGGCATACATTTGAGCGTTGATCAATTGACTGTCCGATGAGAATTTCGAGTACTCGATACATCCCTCAGTGAAAATAAGAGTCTTATCCGGGTATTTTCTTCTTACGAGTTCAATCGCCTCGAAATGATCTCCACTATACCAGTGAAAACCTACTGCTCCAACGACTGAATTAACGGTATCATCACTGCATATATAATCTGTTCTGTCAAAAAGTCTTTCCTTATTGTGATCCCATATGATGATTTTTATATTCTGAAGACCTTCTTTTGCCATTTCCACAGAAAGAAAATCACGTATAAAAACACTTTCCTGTTCAGGGGTATAAAGACAGGAATCCCATTTTTGAACAGCATTGGGTTCATTTTGGACTGAAAGTGCAAATACATTGTACCCTCTTGACTTATAATCCATTATATATTTGCAAAGGTACCGAGCCCAAGTGCTTCGAAATTCAGGCAAAAGCTCCCCACCATTGTTTTTTTCTTTATTGGATTTCATATATGCCGGTGGACTCCAAGGCGACAGAATCAAACGCATATCAGAAGCGACTTCAATTGCTTGCTCAAGCATAGGAAAAATATACTTTTCATCCCGTTCAAGTGTAAACCCACTGAGATCCCCTGGAACGCCACCAGAAATTGCACTGTAATTGCCCAGTGAAAAATCACAGCTGTCCACTGGGCATCTCCCGATAGTGTAACCCAAACCATTTTCACCAAAATAATCTTGTATCAATTCTTTTTGGAGCTTCTCATCAATCTTTGAAAACACAAAACCTGCGGATTCAGTAAACGCACCACCAAATCCAATCAATTCTTGAAAAATTTCTTTTGGATACAGGTTAATGATATCGGTTTCTTGATTGTTGTCATCACATACAAACTCTGAGAGACTTTCAGAAATTGTTTTTGTGTTGTTCTCGTATCTCGTCTGTATGATTTTCATGATCAGACCTCCTTAACAGTTGAATTGTATCTACATGAACCGAGCCCTGATCACACCTTATAGCTATAGATTTGGCCTCGTTCAGATTCAAAGCCACCGGCAACTCAATTGTCATTGAAGCCGTCACTTGTCTGAGAAAAGACGTGTTTTGCACTTCGATTGTCAAAATACCATCCCCAAAACACTGGATTTCACAAAGAATATCTTTATGTTTGCTATTAAAAGCATAGTGAAGTGAATCGGAAGGCTTTAAAAGCACCACCAGGTTCTCGGCTTCTGGTTGAGGTTCTCCTCCATATCTCTTGTAATCC
>JAGXHV010000134.1 GCA_024636005.1 Bacillota bacterium | reverse complement strand
TTCAACGAAACATTTGCAGGTCACGACAGAGATGCCAAGAAGGGAAAATGATGACATGTCCGACCACAACATAGTCGATGAGCACGTCGAACATTATATCAGGACACTACTTCCGAAATCATCTGGACTTTTGGGTGAACTTGAGCATTATGCTGATGAACACCTGGTACCAATTGTCCAGCCTGAAATTGCCCAATATCTGAAAGTACTGATGAAAGTTCAAAGGCCCGTCAGAATTTTGGAGATCGGTACAGCAATCGGTTATTCTGCGACCCTTATGGCGGAGCAGATGGATCAGGGGGTTATTGAAACCATAGAACTTAAGGTGGAAATGGTAGAGAAAGCCAGTGAGACCTTTGAAAAATTGAAACTCTACAAACCGGATGTTGAAATTATACAGCACCATGGCGACGCCATATCTGTCCTTGAGAAGATGAATGGCGATTTCGACATGATCTTCATTGATGCTTCAAAAGGTCATTACAAAGCGTTTTTCGAGCTATGTATGCCCATGCTGAAGCCTCGTGGACTGATTGTGTCGGATAATGTACTTTACAAAGGTATGGTAGCCACTAATCTTTATCTGGTACGCAGAAAAATAACTATAGTCAAAAGAATGAGAACTTATCTTGATTTCATATCCAATCACCCTGAACTAGACACAACAGTGCTCCCGATGGGAGATGGTATGGCAATCAGTTATAAAAAGGAGGCCGACGGCGCATGAAGCGTATTGAATTATTAGCGCCAGCTGGCGACTTGCAAAAATTGAAATTCGCAATTCTTTATGGTGCTGACGCCGTTTACATCGGAGGTCAGGTATTCGGTTTAAGAGCCGCCGCAAAGAATTTTTCATTTGAGGATATGAAAGAAGGAATTGCCTTCGCACATGAGCGAGGAAAGAAAGTTTTTTTGACTCTTAATATAATTCCACACAATGAAGACATCCACTATTTGGAAGAATATATTGGAGCGATTAAGGACCTCAATTTGGATGCGGTCATATTATCCGATCCCGGAACATTGATGTTCGTGAAAAAATATGCACCAAATCTTGAAGTGCATCTGAGCACACAAGCAAACAACACCAACTACATGAGTGCAACATTCTGGCACGAGCAAGGAGTCAAACGAGTGATTCTCGCAAGAGAATTATCCTTTGATGAAATTGCTGAAATCAGAAAAAACACACCGATGACACTTGAACTTGAAGCTTTCATACACGGTGCGATGTGCATATCCTATTCAGGCAGATGTTTGATCAGCAATTACATGACTGATCGTGATGCGAATAGGGGGGCTTGTGCACAACCATGCCGCTGGGAATACAATCTTGTGGAAAAAACCAGGCCGGATGAAAGTTATCCAGTGTTAGAAACAGAAGACGGCACATTTTTCTTCAATTCAAAGGATTTGTGTACGATTAATATGGTTCCAGAATTGATTCGATCAGGTCTGGACAGTTTAAAAATTGAAGGACGAATGAAAAGTGTTTATTATGTGGCCAATGTGGTAAGAGCATATCGTAAAGCTATAGATACTTTCTATAAGGATCCTGAAAACTTCAACTATGATCCAGAGTGGTTCGATGAGATCAAAAAAGCATCACACCGTGAATTCACTGGTGGTTTCTATACAGGAAAACCGGACCACAATTCGCAGCTATACGGCTCAAGTGCCTATATCAGAAGTTATGATTTTGTAGGAGTTGTAGAGTCTTATGATGAAAACACCAAAGTCGCGACAGTGGAACAAAGAAACAACTTCAAGGTCGGTGACAAAATTGAGATTATAGGACCAGATTATTTTTACTCGGAGCAAATCATCGAAGAAATCATCAATTCAAAAGGCGAGTCGGTCAAGGTAGCGCCTCATGCGCAACAAATCATACGTATTCCAATGGATGTTCCCGTGGAACCGTATTATATACTCAGAAAAGCAAAGGAGAATTAGAATGGGTAAGCCTATCGTTATCGGGGTATCCGGAGGTACGGGTTCTGGAAAAAGCACTGTTGCGCAATCTATATTTCAGTCGCTTCCGGATGAGAACATCCTGATTTTGGAACAAGATGCTTATTACAAGGACCAAAGTCATTTGTCCTATGAGGAGCGTGTCAAGACAAACTACGACCATCCTATGGCATTTGATACGGACTTGTTGATTGAACATATCAAATTGTTATGCGATCATAAACCCATTCAGAAACCTATATACAATTTCGCGAATCACAATCGTGAAAAGGATTCCATATTGGTTTATTCACGTGAGATCATCATTCTGGAAGGGATCATGATTCTCGAGGACAAACGACTTAGAAAATTGATGGATATCAAAATTTTCGTAGACACAGATGCGGATGTGAGAATCATCAGAAGAATCACGCGTGACATCAACGAGCGTGGGAGAACACTGGAATCGGTGATCGAGCAATATCTCGCCACGGTAAAACCGGCACATGAGCAATTTATTGAACCAATGAAGAAATATGCGGATATCATAATTCCAGAAGGTGGATACAATAAAGTGGCCATTGATCTGATGACTACAAAAGTGCTATCCATCATCAACTCAAAGAATCAGTAAGGCGGCTCAAATGATCAATCAATTGATTAGAAATGCAGTGGAAAAAGGGGCAACCAATATTCATATCGCACCAGGCGCAGGACCGCTGATCCGCGTGAATGGCAAGGTGAAGCTTCTGGAAGAAGAGCAAATCATGTCACATGACCATGTCATGACTGTTTTGAATGAACTTTGCACTGAGGCACAGCTGGAAGTTTTAAACCAAAATGGTGAGCTTTATTTCGGATACTCCATACCTGAAATGGGAAGATTCAGAGTCAACGTCCTCAAGCAAAGAGGTTCATACAGTTTGTCCATTCGTATTTTGAAACTCGTGATTCCGGACAAGTCGGAACTTGGACTTCCCGAGCATTTGTATGGGCTGCTTGAGAAAGGCCAAGGTCTATTTCTGGTCAGTGGCGCATCTGGAACGGGAAGATCCACAACTATCGCCTCACTCATCCAACATATCAATTCTACCAAACGCGTCCACATCATGACGATTGAATCTCCGATTGAGTATCTGTTCAAACATGACAAATCTATCGTGATTCAAAGAGATGTCGGAACCGATTGTGTCGATTTTTACGAAGGTCTGAGCAGTGCGATGCTTCATGATCCAGATGTCATCATGATCTCCGAAATCAATAGTGAACGCATGCAAGATTTGGCGCTAAGGCTTGCTGAATCCGGCAAATTAGTCATTGCGGGCTATTCGGGAATCAATACGATATCTGCACTTGGTGGCTTTCTTTTTTCTGAACAAGCCGAGCGCAAACAAATCAGAAAGCATAAATTGGCTTCGGTTCTGCTCGGCATCATCTCACAACAACTTGTGCCAAGTACAGATCAGGACGTCAGACTACTCGGATATGAGCTTCTACTCATGAACAATGTGGTCAAATCGAATATCATTTCCGACAATCTGGCGGAAATACAAAACACTTTGATTGCTGGCAGAAGACAGGGCATGGTATCCATGGACGCATCTCTTTATGAAATGTATTCGAGCGGTGCCATCACAAGAGAGACTTTGTATCGTTACTGCTCAGACACCGAAGTGGTGAAACGACTTGAGAAATCACTCATATAGGAGCATATTATGAATAATTTGATTCTTATAGGAATGATGGGATCGGGAAAATCCACTGTCGGAAAAGAAATCGGAGCAAAACTCGGATGGAAACATCTTGATACCGACAAAATGATTGAGGACATGCAGGGCATGACCATCAGAGAAATCTTTGATCGCTATAGTGAAAGTCATTTTAGGTCACTCGAGGCAAAATTGGTTGAACAGTTGAAATCAGTTGATTCCACCGTCATATCTACCGGTGGGGGAATCATACTCAATCCTCTGAACACTATGGCGCTTAGAGAGATGGGACTTATCGTCTACCTGAAAGCCAGTCCCGATACACTAAACGCAAATCTTGAAGGGCATACAAAGAGCAGACCGCTTCTTGACTGCCAGAGCATTGATGTTATTTATAGAGTCAGGGATCCACTTTACATGAATTCAGCAGAACTTGTGATAGACATAGATTTAATCAGCAATCAAGAGATGATAGATGTGATTTTGAATCGTTTGGAGAGGTGACATCATGAAGGTTTTGGTTATTCAAGGACCCAATTTGAACCAATTGGGAAAAAGAAATGAATTTCATTATGGTGCTATGACTCTCGAGATGCTCAATGACGTTATAAGAGCATATGGGACAACAATTGGCATTGAAACGGATTTTATGCAGTCCAATCATGAAGGACAATTGATCGACTGGATTCATGAGTCGGAACAGAAATATGATGCGGTTTTGATCAATCCGGGTGCTTTCACCCATTACAGTTACGCGATTAGAGATGCCATAGAAAGTGTCGAACTCCCGTTTGTGGAAGTCCATCTGTCCAATATATATGAACGTGAAACTTTCAGACATGTATCGGTAATCGCACCAGTGTGCAGAAAACAGGTTTATGGAATGAAGGAAAAAAGCTACTTTGAGGCACTGGACTATTTAAAGACATTGCTATAACGGAACACTTCTGATAGAATTTTATTGAAAATAGCATTCTTGACAATTCATATAATTTATCAGTATAATAAATGGTGGTTTACAATTGAATATATTTTGGAGGTTAGCATGATAGCTGCAAGTGATTTTAGAAAAGGGGTTACATTTGAAATAAACGGCGAACCTTTTGTAGTTGTAGATTTTCAACACGTAAAACCTGGTAAAGGTGCTGCGTTTGTTAGGACCAAATACAAAAGTTTGTTGAACGGTACCATCAGAGAGCAAGCGTTCAACCCGTCTGAAAAATTCCCTAGAGCACATATTGAGACTAAAGAAATGCAGTATTTATACAGTGAAGGCGATTTGTATTACTTCATGGACAATGAGACATATGATCAAATTCCACTTTCTGCTGAACAAGTTGAGGATGCGATCCTTTACATCAAAGAAAACGACAACGCTACACTTAAGTTTTATAAAGGCAAGTGTTTCTTGGTTGAACCACCTAACTTTGTAATATTGACTGTAACTGAATCTGAGCCAGGAGTAAAAGGTGACACTGCAACAAACGTCACTAAAAAAGCGACCGTTGAAACTGGTGCTGAGATCTACGTGCCGACGTTTGTCAACGAAGGCGACAAGATCAAGATCGACACACGTACTGGTGAGTACTTGTCAAGAGCATAATTAAGTTTAACTCAGCTAACGCTGTTTTAATAAAAAATACCCACCAAGGAGGGAAACACATGAGCTATATGCATGAAAGAGTTGCTTATCTTAAGGGATTGGCAGAAGGCATGGAAGTGGATAAGGACTCGAAAGAGGGCAAATTGTTGCTTCAAATCATCGACGTACTCGAAGACTTTGCCGAAGAAGTAGAGGAAGTCTATGATGAATTGGATGACCTTAGTGACGCAATTGTCGAGCTTGACGAATATGTGGATTCCATCGACGAAGATTTGTCAGACATTGAAGATGAGTTTTATGACTTAGATGATGAAGATGACGATTTTGATGACGATTACGAAGAAGTTGAGTGTCCGGAATGTGGGGAAAGCGTTTTTGTTGAAAGTCAATTGATTGGCAAAGGCGAAGAAGTGGAATGCCCAAGTTGTGGTGTCATAATCGAATTTACTGATGATTGTGAATGCTGTGGCGACGAAGATTGCAAATGTTGTGAAGAAGAAGTAGAAGCAGAAGCAGAAAACAAGTAAGAATGTAGACCCTGTCGTGGGCAACCATGATGGGGTTTTTCACTTTTATTTGTATTAAAACGCCAACTTTGTTATAATTGATATGACTATTAATGAGTTTATAAAAGCGATAAGATAGATGGATTGGGAGGCTTATATGGCTGAAAATATGACTATTGATTCTTTAAAACACGGCAATGTGAATATCGCTGATGATGTAATAGGTGTCATAGCATCGATTGCTGCATCGGAGATTGAAGGAATCAAAGGACTTAGTGGTACACTTTCTGAAGAAGTTATGGAAATTATGGGTAAGAAAACCTTTCATAAAGGTGTTTATGTTGAAATGGTCAACAACATTGCGACAGTCAATCTTAGCGTTGTCATGGATTATGGCACAAAGATTGACGACACTGCTGTACTAGTACAGGAAAACGTGAAACTTGCCATCGAGGCCATGACAGGTGTACAGGTTGCTGCTGTGAATATCACAGTTGAGAACATCATCATTAAAAAAGAAAATAAGTAAGAAAGTTTGAAAAGACTGGCTTCATTGAAGTTGGTCATTTTCATGTAAGGAGGATACATGAATCGCGCAAGAAGTCGTGAGGTTGTTATGGAAATAATGTATCAGATGGAAATCCATAAGACATATGAAATGGATGACATGGAGAAGTTTTTGGTGCATTATGAGGAAGTTTTGGATATGCCGTATATCCATAGATTGGTAGAATTATGGCTGACCCATCGTAGTGATGTGGAAGGCAAGATTACCGAACATCTGAAGGGTTGGAAACTCGATCGAATCGCCAAAATTGATTTGGCCATATTGAGGCTCGGCATCACTGAGCTTATTTATGCGGATGATATCCCTAGAAAAGTCAGTATAAATGAAGCAGTCAATTTGGCTAAAAAATATGTCGATGAAAAATCAGGCAAGTTTGTCAACGGTGTACTCAGTCATTTCGCAGAAGAGGAATAAATTATGATACTTGGTATTGATACAAGTTGTTACACGACCTCCTTCATAGTACTGTCCATTGAAACAGGAGAAATTCTTTTCGAGGACAACAGGTTGCTTAAAGTCAAGGATGGAGAACGTGGATTGCGTCAATCCGAAGGTTTTTTCATGCACTCAGGACAATTGACTGATATATTTGAAAAAATGTCTCGTCAGTTACCTGTTGCTGGATTAAAGGCAATCGCGCTAAGCAGCAAACCCAGAAATATAGAAGATTCCTATATGCCAGTATTTCATGCTGGTCTTTTGTTTTGCAGGAATATCTCAAATGCACTTGGTATTCCACTTTATGAGTTTTCGCATCAGGAAGGTCACATCAAAGCAGCACTTAAGACGTGTGGACTGGATGATGAACCTTCTCATTTTATTTCTATGCACCTTTCAGGAGGCACGACTGAATTATTGGATGTGAAAAATGAGTGTGACAGCTATGAAATCAATATCATTGGAAGAACACTGGACATCAATTTCGGTCAATTGATTGATCGTATTGGTGTGAAACTCGGTCTGCCCTTTCCGGCGGGAAGAGCGATGGATGAACTTGCAGGTACTTCTGATTGTGAATCGTTCTTTAAGGTCAATTTCAAATTCCATGAGGATTTCAATATTTCAGGGCTGGAAAATAAATATATGCAGATGATTGAAACACATGAATCCGCATTTGTATGTAAGCATGTTTTCAACACAATTGGCAGAATACTTGAGCTTTGGATCAAAGATAAGGAAGAGAACGTACCGATTATACTCGCGGGTGGCGTTGCATCGAACAGTATCATCAAGACCTATCTTGGGCAAAGAGACAAACATGGATCTGTCTATTTCGCTAGTCCGGACTACTCGAGAGACAACGCGCTTGGAATTGCCGAGCTAGGTAGAGTAAGGTATTGGAGGAGATAAGACGTGATAAAAATGAAAGCGTTCACCGTGACTGAAATCACGAGATATATCAAGCGAATCATTGGAGCGGATCCCATCCTTAATAATGTGATTGTTGAAGGTGAAATATCGAATTTCACCAGACATTCGAGCGGTCACTGTTATTTTACGCTTAAAGACGATCAAAGCAAGATGACTTGTGTTCTATTTGCTAAGTATGTCACAGAGAATGTCAATACTCTAAAAAATGGAGATAAAGTTCACGCCAAAGGCCAAATCACGATTTTTGAAAGAGACGGTAAATACCAACTGTATGTTAGTGAAATTGAAAATATTGGTCTTGGCGCACTGCACATCAAATTTCAGTTACTAAAGGAATCCCTTGAAAAAAAAGGGTTCTTCGATATGAAATATAAGAAAAAATTACCTGAACTGCCAAAGCGTATCGGTGTGATCACCTCACCGACTGGAGCGGCGATTCAGGATATCATATCAGTCGCAAAAAGAAGATCTACATATTCGGAACTCTTGATCTACCCAGTCAGAGTACAAGGCGAAGGATCAAGCGTGGAGATAGTTCGGGCTATAGCATATTTTAACGACAAGAATCCGGTGGATCTGATAGTCTTGGCCCGCGGAGGTGGATCAATCGAGGAGTTGTGGTCCTTCAATGAAGAAAATGTGGCAGTGGCGATTTTTGACTCCAAGATCCCGATCATAACAGGTGTAGGACATGAGACCGATTTCACAATCAGTGATTTTGTAGCCGACCACAGAGCACCCACACCATCAGCAGCTGCTGAAATCGCGGTCAAATCCAAAGAGGAAATTCGCCTGATGATCAACAAGTCACTTCAGAGCATCATGTTGCAAGTTAATAGAAAGGTCGAACTCAAAGCCGCCAGGCTTGAACGCTATTCAGAAAAAATGTTGGCGGATTTGGTGAGACAGTATACGGACAAGAAACTACAAAAAATGGAATATCTACATGAACGGAGCATCAGCACGGCGAAAAACTTCATTGCCATGGAACGTTCGAGATTGAATGCATATGGCACCCAGTTGAACGCACTTAGTCCACTGGGGGTATTGTCTAGAGGTTACGGGATTGTCTCAAAGGATAATGTCGTCATCGGGACTGTTGAACAATTGGCAAAGGGTGATCGAATCGCGATTCAGTTCGTGGATGGCAAAGCGACCGGTACAGTAGATTCTGTGGAGAAAAGTGTAGAAATGCAGGAAAGTGAGGCTGAACATGGCAGCAAAGAAAAGTAGTTTCGAAGAGAAACTTAACCGCTTGCAGGAAATAGCAATCGCACTGGAAAAAGGAGAACTTTCTCTTGAGGAAATGTTGAAAGCGTTCGAAGAAGGCATTAAAGTATATAGGGAATGCAATACAATACTTGAATCGACCGAAGCAAAGATTCAAATGTTAATGACGGAAGAATAGGAGCAGGTCATGAATTTTGAAAACCGTTTGAAGGAACATATTGAAAGAGTTGAAAATGCTATTTATGGAAGCTTTGATGGTGAATCACCAGCTCATGGCATCATTAGAGAATCGATGATGTACAGTATGAATGCCGGTGGAAAAAGACTTAGGCCTACTCTATTGATGGAAGTCAACAAGCTTTATGGTGGAAATGATGAGGCAGCTGTCCAGTTTGCTCTCGCGCTTGAAATGGTACACACCTATTCATTGATTCACGATGATTTGCCCTGTATGGATGATGATGATCTGAGACGTGGCAAACCCACAAATCATATCATTTTTGGGTATGACATAGCAGTTTTGGCTGGTGATGGATTATTGAATCTGTCGGCTGAAGTCATGCTGGATACAGTCATCAAAAGCAACTATTTACCCAATTTCATTGATGCCATGCGAGAAATCTTGAAAGCATCTGGTCCAAGTGGTATGATATTAGGGCAAGTAGCTGATATCAAGTATGAAACTGAACGTATGAATCGCGAAACCCTTGATTTTATTAATAAAAACAAGACTGGAAAATTGATTGTCGCAGCACTCACCGCAGGCGGTCTTCTTGCGAACGCACCTGAAGAGGACGTCGTTTTGCTAGGCAAAATCGGTGAGGATATGGGACTGATGTTCCAAATGGTTGATGATGTGCTCGATCTTACAGGTGATCCAGAGAAACTTGGTAAACGAACACAAATGGATGTCAAGAATGATAAAAGGACCTATCCGATGCTCATTGGAATAGATGAGGTTAAAACTCAAATCAAAACCTATGAGGATCGGTTGATTGATTATTTGGACAAACTGAGCGTGGACACTGAATTTTTAAAGGAATTGGTGCATTTTTTAGCACTCAGGGATTATTGACAAGGAGGCAGTATGGCGGATTTTATGGATGAGATTGTTGCCAACAAGGTTTTTATAGCCGCAATGGTTTCATGGATTATTGCCCAAACATTCAAAGTATTGATTTCTCTGATGGTGGATAAGGAATTTAAATTCGAGAGATTTCATGGTTCAGGAGGAATGCCGAGTTCACATACGGCTACCATAGTTGCGGCATCCACGGCAATCGGAATTACAGATGGCTGGTCATCTTCGGTGTATGCACTTTCACTGATCATGGCTTTCATTGTGATGTACGATGCATCCGGAGTACGCAGATCTGTGGGCAAACAAGCGAAACTACTCAATGACATCATAAAAGACCTTTACAAGCTCAAGCATCTCGAAGAAGAGAAACTGAAGGAACTTGTAGGGCACAAACCGACAGAAGTGGCAGTTGGCGCACTCCTAGGGATTTTAGTTGCCAACATCATAGTATAGGAAATAAAAAGAGGCGCAGTATTCTAGTCAGAAATTCTAATTCTGAAGGCGGGGCTAAAAATTCGCTAGAGGGCACATCGATGAAGTTCCTGGTTCTTGCTTGAGACGCCCAGTTTCGGGTTGGAGTTGGGAGTAAGGGTATGGGGGCAAACTACAATGGCATGTAGAGCTTGACCCTCAGCCTGTGGAGACTCGTTTCGACGAGATTAAACCTGCATGTGGTCGAAAGGCTTAGTGCAGAGTAGCCTGCCTTGAGTGGTGGCGGTAGACGAAGGTTTAGGTTCCTGTGAATTGGCCAATACACAAGGATTATTGCCGATCCAAACCGTTGTTGCAAAAGAGGCTAGGAATTAGAAGGCCTGTTGAGGAAAGCTCCTAGACTGTATTTAGGTCAATCGGGGATTGAAGTGTGGACTAAGTGGTAGTCTAGTCTTGCAATATGGAAACATTGCAAATAGGTTTTTAAAGGGAAACCGCTATTTTGGCGACAGAATAGCAAACCTATGGGAAATCCTACTAGACCTAAGCCGCAGAATTAATCCGATTGATCGCCTCCTTTCATTATATATAAGGTGACAAACAAATGAAAAAGAAAATTACAATCAATAAAAAATGGATTTTACACACTTTCTTGATGACATTCATACTGGCGATAATTTTCAGTATCGTTTCTGAAGCCTTGATCAGACAGGTGAATATTGTCGTTGCGATTTTGCTTCTCCTAGTGATCGTTTCAGTGGGTGTTTTTTTTGACGCCATAGGAATTGCGGTCGCAGCGGCTGATGAAAAGCCATTTCACGCTATGGCTGCCTCAAGGGTGAAAAGTGCGAAATACTCCATTAGACTTCTCAAGAACGCATCAAAGGTTTCCAATTTCTGCAACGATGTCATTGGTGACATTGCTGGGATTGTCAGTGGAACTACTATAGGAATTATTATGGGTTTTTTTAAACAATACAATATCAATCCGGAAATACAGGTGTATATCACGATTGCCTTTAGTGGAGTGATTGCTGCACTGACTGTTGGTGGGAAAGCCATTGGTAAGGAAGTTGCGATTTCAAAATCCAAAGAGGTAGTTGATCTGACGGGAAAAGCGATCTATTTTTTTGATGTGTTGACACTCAAAAAAACATTTGCACACAATGTGAAAATCAGAAAGGAATAATATATGTACAAATACTTGGATGCCATCAAAGGGCCTGAGGATTTAAAAAAACTCTCTGTTGAAGAACTCAAAGTGCTCGCCTATGAGGTGAGGCTCTTTTTAATAGATACCGTATCAAAAACCGGGGGGCATCTCGCTTCCAATTTAGGCGTAGTGGAACTCACAATCGCCTTACATTATGTTTTTGACTCTCCGGTAGACCACATCATTTGGGATGTGAGTCATCAAGCTTACGTGCATAAGATTTTAACCGGGAGACAAGCTGGATTTGAGTCTTTGAGGCAACTGGGCGGTATGAGTGGATTCGTCAAAAGGGCGGAATCAGCTCATGACAAATTTGATACCGGACACAGCAGCACTTCCATATCGGCAGGCGTTGGTATGTCACTAGCGCGTGATTTGAAGGGCGATGACTTCGACGTGGTTGCCGTTATTGGAGATGGTGCGATGACCGGAGGAATGGCTTTTGAAGCCATGAATCATTTGGGACATTCGAACACCAATATGAAAATAATATTGAACGACAACGAAATGTCTATTTCAAAAAACGTTGGTGGTCTATCCAGAGCTTTGAATAAGCTTCGTACAACTCAAGGATACTATTCCATAAAAGGAAAGACGAAAGTGAAACTTTCCAAATTTCCATCTGTGGGAGAACCACTCGTGAAACTTATTAGCAAGGCAAAAGGTGGTCTCAAATATTTCCTCGTCAATCAAGGTCAGTTTTTTGAAGATTTGGGACTGACATATATTGGTCCTGTCGATGGGCATGATCTTGGATCATTAATTGATCATCTGAATATGGCTAAAAAAGCGAAAGACCCCGTACTTTTACAT
>JAGXHV010000003.1 GCA_024636005.1 Bacillota bacterium | reverse complement strand
CTGACCAAATCTGCTGTAAATATAAAACTGCCCTTGAGCAGTGAAATCACAAGTAGGTTTTTATCTTTATAGGCTTCTGTAATCGTTTTTCCGAGTGAAACCACACGCTGCTCAATTGCTTCTCTTGATAATAAGACTTCTCTGCGCTTATTCTCAATACTCATCACTTACCTCCATAGTCTTTTTCATTTTTTATTCTCTATTCTATATCAATTGAGATACTTTTTCAAGACACATAATGCGAGTTGAATATATTACAAGAAATTAATTGTTGGCCATCTTATTTTAATTGATAATACACAGATATCAATAGTACAATGAGAATAGTTGAATATAGGGGGAAAAAAGATGGAACATGTCACAAAACAAAAAAAAGCGATTTCGATTGAGACATTTGTTTTTTTAATTGTTTCTGGGGTTGTCTTCGGATATCTCGCGACTGAAATGGGAGTCGACAAGATGTTCAACACCATCATGAACACAGCACATTACCTTTTGCTTGACGTTGTGTTTTTTATTATGGCCGTTGCTGTATTGGCAGGTGCATTTGCTGCACTTTTGTCAGAATTTGGTGTGGTAGCACTGATCAACAAAATCATCTCTCCAGTAATGAAACCTCTTTACGGATTACCAGGTGCCGCTTCCCTCGGAATGCTTACCACATATCTGTCGGACAATCCAGCAATTATTGCACTTGCCCATGACAAAGGTTTCAAAAAGTATTTTCACGATTATCAACTCCCGACATTATGCAATCTTGGAACCGCATTTGGAATGGGACTTATACTGACTACATTTATGATTGGACTCGGTGATGGCGTCGAGTATATGATTCCTGTTCTCATCGGTAATATCGGTGCGATCATCGGAAGTATAGTCAGTGTCCGCATCATGATGGTATATTCCAAGAAATATTATAATGTAGGCAAAGTGGAACTGGAGATCATTCCTGCAAATGACAACCTCAACAAACTCCGAGAAGTTCGAGTTGGCAATGTATTTGAACGTGTCCTTGACGCTACACTTGAAGGTGGAAAATCAGGTGTTGAACTTGGTCTTGCTATTATCCCTGGTGTTGTGATCATCTGTACACTTGTCATGATTTTTACTTTCGGACCTGCAGAAACCATTGATGGTGTAGCCATCTATACAGGAGCAAAGAAAGAAGGCGTCGCACTATTCCCGAAAATTGGTGAGTTGTTCAGCCCTATTCTGAAACCATTGTTCGGTTTTGAAAGCGCTGAAGCCATCGCATTCCCTATCACAGCACTTGGATCTGTAGGTGCTGCCATGGGACTTGTCAAAGACTTTATCACCAGAGGATTGGTTGGACCAAGTGACATTGCCGTATTTACTGCAATGGGTATGTGCTGGAGTGGTTACCTTAGTACTCACGTCGGTATGATGGATGCTCTTGGTGTTAGAAAACTTTCTTCAAAGGCTATTTTTTCCCATACTATAGGAGGCGTTATGGCTGGCATATCAGCTCATTACCTCTACTTGTTGTCAACTATGTTTCTATAAGGATAAAGAGCATTCATGCGGCCCATACAGCCACATGAATGCTCTTTTTATATTTGCTCTTTTGCAGTCATGAGACCCATGACTTTTTCTACCAATGGAACAAAAAGCATCGATGATGGTACCGCTATGATATATCCCATGATAAAGGATTGACCCCAAGCCGAAAGAAAATATCGATCCATGCCTTGATTGATCAAAGTCATGAAAAAGGATATAGAGAGTGAAATGCCTAGAGAAGCCAAAGCATTGAATAGTATAAATTGTGTCACTTTGTTTAAACGCATTGATTTACCCCACTGAATATTTTAGTCGCTAGAAACATTATAACCAATCAGTGGAGCATTTCAATTTTTTTGTTGAATACTTACAAATTCACTTTTTGTTCTGCAAGATGAATTTAATTTCCTTCAAAAGAATTATGATTTTATTCAGCGCAAATTGTATGGATACAAGCACCAAGAAAAAAAACGCTATTCCTATCCATTCCAGTCTCAAATCACTCATATAAGCTCCTATCTTTATCAATAGTTAACCGGTTCATATTCAAACACCTCTTTGTCTAAGATCGCCTCCACATTGATACGATTCAAATGTAGTGTAGGCACTGAAAGCCTATTTTCAAGTCCATCACTGACAAATCTTCTTTGTGGATTCTTTTCATATTCATCAAGCCACCAAGACAATTGCATATCGCCATCACCACTTTGAACGCGGTGAACACCACTTTTGTTGAAATCCACATGATATACAGGAATATATGGCTTCCAGCCGACTCTGAGCACTGTGTGGTTACTGTATTCAAACCCTTCATATTGCCCATTGATTACATAAGTTTTCAGTTCATCAATTTGTGGGCTTTTTCCATATGGAAGTGCCAATGATTCCATCACTAAATTTTGATTCAAATTATTGAAGTGTGCCGTGTTTTTACCAATTGCTCTTTGAATGCCCTCTGCATCCAGTTTTGTCAAATCTTCGTGATTATAAGCATGATTGCCTATTTCATAACCATGATCGAACAAATATTGTAATTTTTTCTCAATGTGTTTGGGTTGACCAAAAGGATTGCCGGCATTGAGATAAAAAATTGCGGCTCTGCCAAATCTGGGATTCTCTTCATAAAACGCATCCAATATTCCAACGACACAATCCGGATCAATCTCCAGACCATCCTCAGTCTCCAAATAATTGAAATTCGATCTATGTCCATCGTCGAATGTCAGTACTACCGGTGTTCTTCCAGCCTCAATGTCAAAACTGCCATCAATGTAATCCTTCATACTGACCGCACTAAATCCCATATCATACAATCTCTGCAAATCACTTTTAAATGACTCTACTGTCCTAGAATAAGTCGTGTTCGTTTCAGTGAGATTGTGATACATGACTATCATGATTTCACCTGATTCATCAGGTTCTACCAGTTCATAATCCAGTTCCTCCACCACTTCAATCTCTTCAGGCTTCTCAGTTTCAATTGGTTCAATAACCAGTTGTTCAACAACCGATTCTTCAACGACAGGTTGTTCAGCAATCGGATCAGGGATGACTTCATCGTTCGTTTTGACCACCACCTCATTGCCACAACCAACAAGAAAAATCACTAGGATCCATATCAAACAGCCTCCAACAAATTTTTTTTTCATTTTGCCTCCTAAAATTGTCATTCGTTGATTATATTATAACTTGAAAAGTGCCTATAGTCCAAGTTAAGATTTCATTTTGAGTTTAATATGATTTTATGCTATACTATTGCTTGAACATCTGTTCAATCCAATGCGCAAGGAGGGATTTATTTGTGAAAATAAGTCCAGATCAACAACTGAAATCCAAAATAAAATTATTGTATATAATCAATCAATTTTCCGTACCTCTTACGAATCAACAATTGACTGATTTTGTTCTTGAACATGATATTATGAATTTTTTCGATTTGCAACAGTATCTTAATGACCTTGTTGCTACTTCAATGCTGGAATATTCGAGCAGCGAGGGAGAAAACTATTATATCATCACAGAGAGTGGAAAAAACACTCTGGAACTTTTTTCCGATCGGGTTTCACAATCACTGCGCAGGACCATCAACGACAGTGTGGATTCGAAGAAAAAATCATTTGTGATCAAAACGAATATTTCAGCTGATTATACCAAAGAGGATGACAACGATTATATGGTTCATCTTTCTGTAAAGGAAGGCATCTACACTTTGATGGATATCAAAGTCAATGTCGTTTCCAACAAACATGCCAAACAAATTTGCGAAAACTGGGAGAAAAAGGCCCAGTATCTTTATGGTGATATTTTAAATAAACTAGTTGATGATTCAGATTTGTAGGAGCGTCTATGCGAACAAAAATTGCACTATCCGTTTTTTTGACAATAGCACTCAGTTACTTCAATATCGATGTCATTCCACTCGACACACCACTCAAATACTCCTCACTTCCCACCTATTACAGCACCTATGAAACCCTGGATCGAGATTTGTTCATTCGAAATCAGGGCACTGCCAATACCTGTTGGGCTTTTGCAGCAAATTCTCTGCTTGAGATTTATTTGCTCAAAAATCATGGGACTCTTGAAAACTTTTCCGAAACACATATGATGGAACATTCCCCTATTCCGACGGATGCACTTTCCGGAGGACGTTTCAATATAGCAATGGGATATTTTCTCAACAGACTTGGACCCGTTGACGAAACTGGTAACCAAAATTATTATGTGAAATCTTACGTCCAGGCCAATGATGATATGAATCTGACCAAACAATTGATCCAGAAACATGGCGCAGTTGTGACTTCAATTTTTTATGACATATCAAGATCTGGTTTTTTTAGTGATGATACTTCCTCATACTTCAACCCATCAGGAAGCAATCCAATCACTCATGACGTGATTTTAATCGGTTGGGATGATTATTATGATCGTAACAACTTCAGGAACAAACCTCAAAGGAACGGTGCATTCATTGCTCAAAACAGTTTTGGAAACGATTGGGGGCAACATGGCCTGTTTTATATCTCTTATGAGGATGTTCATGTCCTTGATACTAATTACGCCATTGATTCTGTTGAGCCTATGACGCAGAATTCAAATGTTTATTATTACGATGAAACCGGTGTCACACATTTTGAGGGTTTTCCAGAAGTCGAAGAAATCTATGGTATAAACAATTTCATTTCCAGCTATTATGGTACTGATCAGGTAGAATATCTGACCGGTATAGGAATATACACTTCCGAACCTGATACAAAAGTCACTCTATATGCAGATGCCACAAAGTTTGATCCTAAGTCTGTAGATCTAAAAGCACCTGTGGGACAAACTGTATTTGATTTACCAGGTTACCATCGCTATGATCTTGAAACACCACTTGAACTGATTGGCGATGCCCCATTTTATATAGGCGCTAAAGTAAGTGGCTCTGGACCGTTCGTGTTTCCTATTGAAGCTCCATATCCAGGTATGGACTACGAGGTTTTTGCATCACAAGATGAAGGGTACATTGGTTCGGGGGTTACATCAGATGATTTTTACTCAATATTTGAATTCAGAAATCAAGGCAGTTTGGCGATTAGAGCCTACACTGTCACTAAGTGAAAAAAAGACTCCTACTATCAAGGTTGAATACCTTTGATAGTGGGAGTCTCTTTTTTAACACTTCATATTCATGATCCTTTTCCTGGCAGCCCCGACCATATATAATGATCCGAAAACCACCATCAATGAATCTTTTTCTTTTGATTTCATCTGTTCCAGACCAAAATCGACTGCTTCTTCAATATTTTCAAATGTACCGATCACCGGAATGGAGAAAATGCGCTTTGAAAGTTCATTCGCTTGGAGCGCTCTAGGATTGTCAGGAGCAGTTGTGATCACTTCATCGAGATACGGTGAAATCTCATGTAGCATAGCTTCGACATCCTTATCTGATAGAACACCCATAATGCCAATGATATGGTATTTTTCTTTAAGTGATATAAGGCTCATTGCTAGGCCTTTGATGCCATGAAGATTGTGTGCTCCATCTATGATGATCAGAGGTTCTCTGGATACCACTTCCATTCGAGCTAACCAAGTTGTCTTTCTAAGGCCCTCAGTAAGGCTTTCAGAAGACACAACAAAACCGTGGTATATTTTCAGAGCCTCGATGGTTTCTATGGCCACAGCTGCATTCTGGGCTTGATAAGGTGCAATCAGACCAAGTTCATATCGTTTCTCCTTGTATTCAAAAACCAAATGATTCAAGTTTGTCTCTAACACATTCAGAGTATCAAAATCAACCTGGATCAGTTTATTGTTTTGAATGGAGCAAACCTCTTTGATGACAAGTTCCGCACCACTAACCTGTGGATACATCACAGTTATTCCATCCTTTTTGATGATTCCAGCTTTTTCAAAAGCGATTTTCTCAATGGTATCACCCAGATACTCCACATGGTCCATATCAATCGGAGTGATTACTGAAACCATGGGTAGATCAATGGCATTGGTCGCATCGAGCCTTCCACCCAGTCCAACTTCAAGAACGACTACATCACATTTGTGCTTTGCAAAATAGAGCATTCCAATTGCAGTGACGACCTCAAACTCAGTAGGATGGTTGTAACCCTGCTCGAGCATCCAGCTTATTTTCTCCTTGATCGCTTCAGTAAACTCACCAATTTCCTCATCGGATATATAAACATTGTCAATTCTCATCCGCTCATTGAATTGCTCTATGAACGGTGATGTGTACAGACCTGTCTTATAACCCGCCTCAATAAGAATATGACTGATCATAGAGGATGTGGACCCTTTTCCATTGGTTCCAGCTACATGAACGAATTTCAGTTCCTTCTGAGGATTTCCAAGGGCGTCAAGGAGAGTCTTGATATTATCAAGACCGAGCTTGCTACCAAATTTGTAAGTACTGTGTATAAATTCCAATGCTTTAGCATAATTCATGTGTAAGACCTCACCTATAATTTGCCTGCGATTGAAGCGATTCTACTGTTGATGGTATCAAGCAACTCTTCGTATTTGATTTGCTTTTGACGTTCTTCCTCCAGTAGGAAAGCCGGAGCTTTGCTGACAAAACCTTCATTACCTAACTTTTGTACAACTCTTGATACTTCTTTTTCAAGTTTGGTCTTCTCTTTGACAAGACGTTCCATTTCTTTGGCATAATCTATCAGATCATCCAGTGGCAAGTAAAGTTCCGCCCCATAAATCACGGCAGAAACCGCATCTTCAGGAATCAATTCTTTGGAATCCACTTTAGAAACTTCAGAACATGAAGCCAAAGTAATCAAATATTCAGATTGATCTAAAATCAAATTGCCTATGGTCTCATCAGAAGCTAAAATCATACATTTCGCTTTTCTTGAGGGGATGACATCCATTTCAGCGCGAACATTTCTAAGATTTCTTATAGCTTCCATGACAGTTTCCATATTTTTTTCAGCTTCAAGATTGATCCACTCTGTACCACTAACCGGCCAATTGTCTCTAACAAGCATATTGTTGCCATTAGGCATGAATTTCCAAATTTCCTCAGTGATGAAAGGCATAAACGGATGAAGCAATCTTAGTATATCTTTGAGAACCTTGACGAGAATTTTTTGAACGGTCTTTTTCTCATTCTCATCTGTGCCATAAAGTCTTTTTTTAGCGAGTTCGATATACCAGTCACAGTAAGAATTCCAAGTGAATTCATATATTTTTGTCGCTGCGATTCCGAGTTCGAATTTTTCAAGCGCAAGTGTGATTTCATCAGTTACGGTAGACAGCTTTGACATGATCCACTTGTCTGCCAAAGTGAATTCCTCTGAACCGTCAAATTGAAGTACTGCACCATCAAGTCCCATGATGACGAATCTGGACGCATTCCAAAGTTTGTTGGCAAAGTTTCTAGAATTCTCCACTCTTTCAAGTTGGAATTTCAGGTCGTTGCCAGGGCTATTGCCCGTAGCAAGCATGAATCTCAATGCATCCGCACCGTATTGGTCGATGACATCTAGAGGATCCACACCATTTCCAAGGGATTTGCTCATTTTCTTACCGTTTGCATCTCTGACAAGACCATGTAAGAACACGTGATCAAATGGAAGCTCTCCTGTCATTTCAAGTCCTGAGAACACCATTCTGATGACCCAGAAAAATATGATATCGTATCCAGTTACGAGAACATTCGTCGGATAGAAATACTCAAGTTCAGGAGTTTTGGTCGGCCAACCCAATGTTGAAAATGGCCATAATGCGCTACTGAACCATGTGTCGAGCACATCGTCATCTTGCTTGAAGTGAATGCCACCACAGCTCGGACAAACATCTGGCATCTCTTTTGATACCACAATTTCAGGGCAAGACTGGCAATAGTAAGCTGGGATTCTATGTCCCCACCATAATTGTCTTGATATGCACCAGTCTCTAATGTTTTCAAGCCAATTGTTATAGACTTTCGTAAATCGATCTGGGATGATTTTAAGGGATTCGTCCTTAACAACTTCCAGTGCTGGAGCTGCAAGTGGTGCCATGTGGACGAACCATTGGTCTGATACCCTAGGTTCTATGACCGTACTACATCTGTAGCACATCCCCACATTGTGAAGGTGATCTTTGACCTGCACCAGATATCCTTCTGCTTCCAAATCTTTTACTATCTCTTTTCTACATTCAAAACGGTCCATTCCCTCGAATTTTCCCGAATTCTCATTCATGGTGGCATCTGGACTGAAGATATTGATTTGCTCAAGATTGTGACGCATTCCGATCTCAAAGTCATTTGGGTCATGTGCCGGTGTGACCTTGAGGGCTCCTGTTCCAAAATCTTTGTCGACATAGTCATCAGCAATAATCGGAAGTTCACGTCCAAATAGAGGTAGGATACATGTTTTTCCCACCAAATGACTGTATCTCTCATCATCAGGATTCACGGCGACACCAGTATCTGCAATCATTGTCTCAGGTCTGGTTGTAGCAATTTCAATGAATTCATCTGAGTCTTTCACCGGGTACTTGATGTGCCAAAAATGTCCTGGTTTTTCTTCATGCTCAACTTCTGCGTCGGATAAAGTCGTCTTACAATCAGGGCACCAGTTAATCATCCGGTTCCCTCTGTAAATAAGTCCTTTTTCATATAATTTCACAAATACTTCTGTTACTGCTTCATTACAACCTTCATCCATGGTAAAACGTTCTTTTTCCCAATCACAGGAAGATCCCAATTTTTGCATTTGATTTACAATAATACGGCCATATTCGTCGCGCCACTGCCAAGCGCGTCTAAGAAATTCATCTCGACCGAGATTTTCTTTGGTCAAACCTTCTTTTTCCTCAATAGACTTAAGTACTCGAACTTCAGTGGCGATACTCGCATGATCGGTTCCAGGAAGCCAAAGTGCTTCATAACCTTGTAGTCTCTTAAATCTGATCAAGACATCTTGAAGGGTTTGATCCAGAGCATGTCCCATATGCAATTGACCTGTGATGTTCGGTGGTGGCAAAACAATAGTATACGGCTTTTTGTCAGGGTTGACACCCGCACTAAACTGTTTCTTTTCAAGCCACTCGGCATAAATTCGGTCTTCAAAATCCTTCGGATTGTACTTACTTTGCATAATTTTCCTCCCCAATTTTTTACAACAAAAAAATCCATTCATCCCCATGAAAGGGACGAATGGATCGCGTTACCACCCTAATTCTGACACGACTAAAAAATGTCAGCACTCATTAAATATAACGGTTATAACCGGATCTGCATACTTGATTTCAGCAGATCATCTCGGAAGCGACCTTCAACAATCTGTTCTGGATGGGTCTCTCAGCCAGTGAACCCATCTCTCTTACAGTTACAATTGCCTACTCCTCTTCGTCATCAACAACTTATAAAATTGTTTTAATTATAATCAATTGCCCAACTATTGTCAATATGCTAATATCATTCTAAACCGCTTCTAACGCATTCTTAACCTTAATGTCGGATAATAAATCAGGAGGTATTTATATGGACAGTAAAAACAGATTTTTAGGCGCCACTTTTGTCATTTTAGGTGCTGCACTCATTCTCAATTATTACAATATAATCTCTTTTGATATTTGGAGCCTTTGGCCAGTCGTTTTCATTTATTTTGGCATCAAGGCAGAGCGAGATTATTTTAATGGTCATGCGGGAAGTCGCAACTTACTGCTAGGGTCTATCCTGATCATTTATGGTATTTATTTTTTAGCCGATGTTTTTTTAAGTTATCGGATCATGCTTCTTCTCGGTCCAATGTTTGTTCTCGGACCAGCTATTGGATTCCTTCAAATGGCCTACTATGGACATAGACGAAAAAGCAATTATCGTGT
>JAGXHV010000021.1 GCA_024636005.1 Bacillota bacterium | reverse complement strand
CTGAAAATAAAGGTAAACTCATCACTACAGGGCTTTGGGCACTGACCAGACACCCGAATTATTTTGGAGAAGCGGTCATGTGGTGGGGTATTTTCATTGTTGCGCTATCAATAGGCGTTTCGTGGATTGCGATCATCAGTCCAATAGCAATCACATTTCTCTTATTGTTTGTATCAGGTGTGCCCCTACTTGAAAAAAGTATGGAAAAGAGACCTGGATTTGAAGAATATTCAAAAATAACCAATAAATTTTTCCCTTGGTTTCCAAAGAAAGAGGCATAATATGAAAAGTATAAGAACTAGAATCGTTCTACTAGTAGTTGTCAACATGCTCATTTTGGCCGTCATAATTGGAGTGGGCTCCTTTTATATCATATACAGCACCAACAATGAGCGAATCGATCAGATGGAGTCACAGATGCGACTCAATTACGATATTACTATCAAAAATCAAGTGGAGATCATCACATCGCAATTGGTTGGAATCACCAACCAGGAAAAATCAGGAATTATAACATCCATTGAAGCAAAGACTATTGCTGCAGATGTGATTCGAAATGCAAGATATGGAACCAATGGCTACTTTTGGACGGACACTCTTGAAGGGGAAAATATCGTTTTACTAGGTAATGAAGCAGTCGAAGGTACTAATCGTATGGGACTTACAGATGCCAATGGCAAAAAGATTCTTGAGGATTTTTTCAAGATCGTGAAGGAAGACGGCGAAGGCTATTCGGATTACTACTTCCCAAGACCTGGGGAGACGGAAGGTCTTCCAAAGCGTGCCTATGTCAAATTATATGAACCTTATGGTTGGGTAATAGGAACAGGTAATTATACTGATGATATAGACAATAGCATCAAGGCTGAAAGAGACCATATGCTGGAGCAGATCAACCTTGCTTTTGTTATGCTTGGTGTGATCATATTGATTTCCCTAGCTGTAGGAGCTGTTGTGGCTTATACACTCAGTGGTGCGATATCAAAACCGATTCTCAAACTTTCAGAATTGCTTGATAAGACGTCCAATCTGGATATACAACATGATGACAGTTATGATTACCTTATGAAATATAAAGATGAAACGGGTGTCATAGCAAAATCTGTTGGCAACCTGAGAGTAGTCTTAAGAGACATGATTGCTGAACTTAAAAAAGATGCAGGTATGCTGGATGGTGCATCTGGTATTTTAAATGAAGTTGTCGAAAATGGAAAAGAAGGCATTGATGCTGTGACCCATACCGTCTCTGACTTTGCCCAGGGAGCATCGGAACAGGCTGAAGACGCACAAACAGCAGCTGAGAAAATGATTTTGCTTGCAGGCGCCATAGAAAAAACAGTTCAAGGTGCCACTAAACTAAGAGAATATACTCATGAAGTTGCGAAGAGCAACAATGAAGGTGTCAAACAACTTGAAGAACTCAATGTAAAATTTGATATTACTTCGAAGACGAACGAACAATTGAATGCCAATGTAAACACACTTACGATTAAATCATCGTCCATAGTTCAAATCACAAATACGATTCAACGGATTGCTGAACAAACGAACTTGTTGGCACTGAATGCGGCTATTGAAGCAGCAAGAGCAGGGGAGGCTGGTAGAGGTTTTGCGGTTGTAGCTGATGAAATTAGAAAATTGGCTGAGGAAACTTCGAAGTCGACCACTCAAATCGATTTGATCACCAATGAAATATTGAATGAAATTACAAAAACGCAGGAAAATATGGCGAGCTCTACAGAAGCAATTACCGTATCCAATAACGTTCTTAGTCATGTTCAAAGCGCTTTTGATGCTATTGAGTCTTCTATGAACAACACGATCAACCAGCTGGAAGTCATCACAAATAGTATAGAGACTGTCAACGAAAACAAAGATGAAGCCACATCTTCAATCCATGGCATTTCAGCTATCACAGAAGAAAATGCCGCTGCCGCCGAAGAAATAGCTGCGACAATGGATACTCAAAATGAGTTGATGAAGCGCATTCAAGACAATTCACACGAAGTGAAGCGGATCTCCTTTGATATGGCTGAAATCATCGGAAGATTCAAAGTGTAAAATAAAACACCCTAGGATTGCCGGGTGAAAAGTCGGAAATCCTAGGGTGTGTTTTTTGAAGTTATACGATTTTAGTGGTCCATTTTTCGAGGTTCCAAACATCTGTAACGATGTCCTGATAAAATTCAGGTTCGTGACTTATGAGCAAAATGGTTCCTTTATAGGCTTTAAGTGCACGTTTGAGTTCCTCTTTGGCATCTATGTCCAAATGATTTGTCGGTTCGTCAAGAACAAGGAAATTGGTCTCTTTGTTGATCAGTTTACATAATCTTACTTTAGCTTGTTCGCCTCCACTGAGCACCACCACTTTGCTTTCGATGTGCTGGTGTGTGAGTCCGCATTTCGCAAGAAGCGACCTGACTTCACCCTGGTTTAGAGACGGGAATGATTCCCAGACTTCTTCGATACAAGTCTTATAACTGGCGTCCTTGATCTCTTGTTCAAAATACCCGACGTAGAGAAATTCTCCAAGCTCAACTGTACCGGTGATGCTTGGGATCTCACCGAGAATACTTCTAAGCAACGTTGTTTTACCTAGACCATTCGCACCGGTGATTGCGATCTTTTGATTGCGGTCCAATCTCAGGTTAAGTGGTCTGCAAAGCGCTTCTTCATATCCGATGGTCAAATCCTTAACTTCAAAAACCAACTTTCCGGAAGATCTGGAGGTTTTGAAGTTAAATTCAGGCTTTGGCTTTTCACGAGTGAGCTCAATTCGATCGATTTTTTCAAGTTTCTTCTGTCTGGACATCGCCATGTTTCTAGTTGCGACACGCGCCTTGTTTCTCTGTACAAAGTCTTCAAGGTCGGCAATTTCCTGTTGTTGCTGTTTGTATGCGGATTCTACCTGCTTCTTTTTCGCTTCATAGACGCGTACAAAATTTTCATAGTCGCCTACATAACGATTGAGTCCACGATTGTGCATGTGGTAGATCAAGTTGACGACGCTGTTGAGAAATGGGATATCATGTGAAATGAGAATGAATGCGTTTTCATATTCCTGAAGGTATTTCCGTAACCAGTTGATGTGGTCCTCATCCAGGTAGTTGGTCGGTTCATCCAGAAGAAGTATATCCGGTTTTTCCAGCAAAAGCTTTGCCAGAAGTACTTTTGTTCTTTGACCACCACTTAGGTTTTCAACAGTCTTTTCAAGGCCGACTTCCATAAGACCGAGACCTTTTGCAATATCGTTTACCTTAGAATCGATGATGTAAAAATCGTTGTGGTCCAGGATATCCTGGATTGTACCGACATCATCCATGAGAACATCCAGCTCTTCTGGTGTGACATCCCCCATTCTTAGGTACATGTCGTTCATCTCGGATTCTAAATCGAAAAGATATTTGAATGCGCCTTCCAGAACGCTTTTGATGGTGCTGCCCTTTTCGAGGGATGTATGTTGATCGAGGTATCCTGACCGGACGCGTTTCGACCATTCAATCTGACCTTCGTCAGGTTCCAATTTATGTGTGATGATGTTCATGAACGTCGACTTGCCTTCGCCATTTGCACCAATAAGACCAATGTGCTCGCCTTTAAGAAGTCTGAACGATACATCACTAAAAATTGCGCGGTCACCGAAGCCATGACTCAGATTTTTAACAGTTAAAATACTCATAGGTTTTCCTTTCTACTAGAAAATGTCCATGCTATTATATAATAAAAATAATACAAAAAGCAATAATAAGGAGGAGACTGTGTCCAACAATACAGATAATAAATTGAAAATCATATCGGTTAAGCCTACGAAGAGTTTGAAATACCTACATTCATTTGAAATTGAATATAGGACAAAAACAGGGCGTATTGCCAAATGGGAGCTTGCATCGAGAAGTGGCCATGAAAGACTCGAAAAGGAGATTTTTGAACATGAACGTTTTACCGATGGCGCCATGATCTTTGCCACAAATCGGGAAAAGACTCTAATGGTGCTTTTAAAGGAATTCAGAGTCACTGCGGGAAGATATGTCTACACGCTCCCAGCAGGACTTAAAGATCCCGATGAAACGATAGAAATGGCTGCCATCAGGGAATTTAAGGAAGAGACCGGGATGGATTTTTCACCTCATTATGTCGATAGGTCTAGGTATGTTTCAGTAGGAATTGTCAACGAATGCATCAATATTGTTTACGGTTATTACAGCGGAGAGCCTTCCAGTGAATTTCTGACGGATGAGGAAGACGCGCAGGCCTTTCTCGTGGATGCCGAGATGGCGGAAATCTTGCTGAGGGAAGAGGAAGTCACAGCGAGAACGGCATATTTGATGCAACATTTTTTTGATCTTAATCCATTCTTCAAAGTATAAATAAGGAGGTACCGTTTTGGGAAAAGTATTGATGACGGGCAATCAGGCGATTGCAAGGGGACTTTATGAAGCGGGAGGCCATTTGGCGGCAAGTTATCCCGGGTCTCCCACAGTGGAGATGCTCGAAGAGATCAAGCACAATTACAAGGAAATCTATGCCGAGTTTTCAATCAATGAGAAAGTGGCGTTTGAAGTGGGGATTGGAAGTTCGTTTGCTGGCGGTAGAACGCTGGTTTCCATGAAACATGTGGGCGTAAATATAGCTGCCGATCCATTGATGACATTCACGCAGACTAGAATAAAGGGCGGTTTTGTTCTGATGTCAGGAGATGATCCGGGCATGGCGAGCTCGCAAAACGAACAGGATAATAGACTTTTCGCCAAATTTGCCTTTATGCCAATCTTAGATCCCTCAGACTCTCAAGAAGCAAAGGATTTCGTGAAGATGGGTCTTGAAATCAGTGAAACTTATGAAACTCCAGTGATGCTGAGAATCACATCAAGACTTTGTCACTCGAGGAGCGCAGTGGATATTGAGCCTAGAATCAATGTTGAGATTAAAGGATTTGAGCGCGACATCAAGAATTTTGGTATGATCCCTCCCAACACATTTGACAAGCAGTTCCACATGAAGGATAGAATTGAAAAACTCGGGAAGGAAACCTTTAAACTGGACATCAACAGATATGAGCCTTCTGAGAAAACCAACTTTCTGATCATCACATCTGGGCTGGTCTATCAGAACCTGAAAACCCTGGAACAGGATTTCAGCATCTATAAGCTGGGTATGGTGTATCCGCTTCCAATTGAGGAGCTGAAGAATCTGTCAGAGAAATATGAAAGAATTATTGTCATTGAAGAAATGATGCCGTTTATAGAAGACCAACTCAAGATTGAAGGCATAAAGTGTGAAGGGAAAAAGTTTTTTTCATTCACAGGTGAACTGGATGTCAGTGACATAAGAGCGGGTCTTGAAAAAGCTGGAGTAATTGAGCCTGTGGATTCTGTTATGCTTCAGGAAACTGAAGAAGTGATGGGAAGATTGCCGATGTTTTGTGCGGGTTGCCCACATAGACCTGTTTTTGATATACTCAAAAAAACTAAAAAACATATCATTGGAGACATAGGCTGTTACTCCATGGGCATATTGTATCCACTTGAAGTGCTAGATACAATCATAAGCATGGGAGCCTCCTTAGGAATCATGAAAGGTATGAACAAAGTACTTAAGATGGCTGGAAAGAAAGAGCCTCTTGTGGCAGTCATTGGAGATGGTACTTTTTATCATTCGGGCATGACTGGACTCATGAACTTGTTGCACAGTAACGATCCGGATGACAATCTAACAGTGATCCTGCTCAATAATGGTACAACAGCTATGACCGGTGGCCAACCTAATGCGAGTTCATCCGCCTATGGCGATGGAAGCGATATGAACGTCGACCTACCGAAACTGATTGCCACAATGGGGTTTGATCGTGTAAGAGTCGTAGATCAATTTGATTACAAGGAAGCTAAGAAAGTCATTGAGGAAGAAATCGGATTTGAAGGACTCAGCATAGTGATTACAACTCGTCCGTGCGCACTGAAGTTCAAGATCATTGAGCCAAATTTTTATGTTGACCCATCGGTTTGCATTGCATGCAGGACTTGTGTGAAAACGAATTGTCCACCGATTCATATGAAGGATTATAAAGGATTTGATAAACAGAAATCCTCTATTGACCCATCGATGTGTGTGGGGTGTTCAGTGTGTTCCCAGGTTTGTCCGGTAGGTGCAATCAAACATAGAGTATGATGAGAGGAGGCAGGGTATGAATATCATTCTTTCAGGGGTGGGTGGACAAGGACTTGTACTGACCACGAATATGATTTGTGAGGTTGCATTCAGAGCTGGATACGATGTCAAAAGCAATGATGTTGTGGGTTTGTCACAAAGAGGTGGAAAAGTTTGGGGCAGTGTCAAAATCGGCGAGAAGGTTCACTCCCCAAATATTGAAAAAGGTAAAGCGGATATACTTATGGCTCTCGAACCGCTAGAAGGACTCAGATGGCAAGATTATTTGAAAAAAGATGGCACCATTATCGTTAACACATCAGAAGTCTATCCAGTATTTGCAATAGCTGAACAAGCCCCTTATCCACATGATTTTTTGAATCAATTCAGAAAAGATGTTCATGTAATGGCAGAAGATGTTTTGAAAATCAGCAAGGGAATTGGTACGAGTAAGATTGTGAATGTGGTGATGATGGGGATGCTTGCGAGATATATGGACATTCCTGTGGATATATGGAAGGAAGTCATCGGTGAAAAGGTACCAAGGGCTTTTCTGGAAATGAACATGACGGGATTTGATCGAGGTTACGAAAATATAATAGGTGATTTATACTAAGTGTGGTATAATAAAGTGTTTGAAAGACGAACGCGTTATTCAACTGCTTCACATCAATATGGAAGCACTTGTTTAGATAAGATTAGAAAGGAACTATTTTAAATGGAAAAAATTCAATTCAGTGCATTAAATTGCTCAAAAGAAATTTTGAGAGCTATTGAAGATATGGGCTTTGAGGAAACAACGCCTATACAAGCAATGGCAATCCCCGTGGCTTTAGAGGGGAAGGACCTTGTAGGACAGGCGCAAACAGGTACGGGAAAAACTGCAGCATTTGGTATTCCTATGCTGGAAAACATCGATCTCAGCAACAGAAGTGTTCAGGCTTTAGTACTATGCCCGACGCGTGAACTCGCTGTTCAAATCGCAGAGGAAATCAATCGAATCGGTAAATATGTAAAAGGACTTCATATTTTGCCAATATTCGGAGGGCAGGACATTGAAAGACAAATCAGAGGCCTTAGAAGTGGTGCTCATATTGTCATCGGGACACCTGGAAGGGTACTCGACCACTTGAGACGTAAGACGCTTAAGATGGACAACATGAAAATGTTAATCCTCGATGAGGCAGATGAGATGCTTAATATGGGTTTCAGAGAAGATATCGAACTCGTCATTCAACAAGTTGGACATGAAATTCAAACTATGTTGTTCTCAGCGACTATGCCTAAAGAAATCTTGAATATCATCAACAAGTATCAGAAAGATCCACAAATTCTCAAAGTCACACACAAGGAACTTTCTGCACCGAACATCAAGCAAGTATATCTTGAGATGAAAGATCGTGATAAAGTTGAAATTTTGTCTCGATTGATTGATGTTTACAACTACAAGATTTCAATTGTTTTCTGTAATACGAAGAAACGTGTGGATGAAATCACAGATACGCTACAAGCGAGAGGCTATTTATGTGATAAGATTCATGGAGATATGAAGCAGACCCTTAGAATGAATGTCATCAACAAGTTTAAAAGAGGCGATATTGAAATTCTTATTGCAACAGATGTTGCTGCAAGAGGTCTCGATATTGAAAATGTAGAAGCTGTTTTCAACTACGACATGCCAAGCCATGAAGAGTACTACGTTCATAGAATCGGTAGAACCGGTCGTGCAGGCAAAGATGGAATTTCTTTCACCTTTATCACTTCGAGAGACTACCATTTGCTTCGCAACATCACCAGATATACAAAAGCTGAAATCAAACCTCATCCGATTCCTAAAATCAGTGATATAGAAGAGATGAAACAAGGTTTATTTCTCGAAAAAGTCAAAGAGCGCATCGAAGCGGGTCTTGATAGAAAGTTCCTTCAAATCATCGAAGATTTCTCAGATGATTATTCACCTCTTGAAATTGCAGCAGCGTTGTTCCAAATGGAACTCGAGATAGAAAAGAAAAGTGAAATCGACAGTATCGACAACAACAGAAAATACGTTGTACAAGCTGAAAAACCTAGAGACAGATCGGACAGATCTTCTGACAGCAGAGGAAAATCACCTCGTGCTCGAGCAGCTGGTCCAATGGTGAGATTGCATATCAACGCTGGTAACAACCAAGATGTCAAGCCGAGAGATATAGTTGGCGCAATTGCAAACGAAGCAAATATTGACGGAAAATTGATTGGCAGCGTAGATATTTATGACACATTCACATTTGTCGAGATTCCTGAAGCACAAGTGAGCCGAGTTCTTGAAAGAATGGACCAACGTTTGATCAAAGGCAAGGCAATTTCAATTGAAGTCGCAAAAGAAGGCGATAAAAACAAAGCAAAAGTCAGAGTTAAAAGTGGTGAGTACGCCAAGCGTAAAACCCAAGATGGCTTTAGAGATAAGAAGAGACGATCTAAATAATAAAAAAGGGGTACTGTAGCTTTCGCTGCAGTACCCCTTTTTTATTATTTAGCGCGTAGTTAAGTTTCCTTCGGAAACTTATTAGCGTCTTAGTTTGTATTTTGAGAATAGTATGTAGGAATCATTTCAGCGAAAGCTGCAGTACCCCTATTTTTTATTTAGCGCGTAGTTACAATATTTGCGCAAAGCGCAAATATTGGGCGACGTAGTGTTTGCGAGCAAACACAGGAGCCTATGTTTCTATGTTCAAGATTGTAAAGGAAACATAACTACGTCTCAGTAAAATAAATGAGCCGTAAGAATGTACTCTTACGATTCGTTTTCGCAAGTTTTTTTGTTAATATGTGAAACATAGATACATAGATACATAGAGGCTAGTATAGTTTCGCTTCGCGAGAACCATACCTACGCCCAATATTTGCGCAAAGCGCAAATATTGTAACTACAGCTTCACATAATAAGATGTTCTTCTGATTCGGCTCGAAATATAAACTGAGACGCTAATAAGTTTCCGCAGGAAACTTAACTACGCGTAAAATAAGGTTACTGCAGCTTTGCTGCAGTAACCTTATTTTAAAGCCCTTGAAAACAATCTTAAATTGTTAGTCGCCGAGTCCTTTGTGATTCCAAGCAGTTCATTCACTGTTACGAGCTCATATCCGGCGCTGATCAGTCCGTCCACCATTGGGCCAATGGCTTGTGTCGTATTGGGAAGAGTGTCGTGTAGGCGAATTATGGCCCCGTCAAACGCATGATCAAGGACATAGTTGACAATATAGTCTGGATCACTATAAATCCAATCCTCTGAGTCGATGGACCACAAAATCATTGGCATCTCCGCTGTAGTCATGACCACATCATTGATGGCTCCAAATGGTGGCCGCATCAGAAATGGTGAGAATCCGGTAGCGTTTTCGATGATGTTTTGGGTTTTGACCACTTCGTTCTTGATTTCCTCTGTAGACATTCTGGAAAGCTGAGGATGAGTGAATGAGTGATTGCCGATCATATGCCCTTCTGAGAACACATGTCTAGCGACATCAGGATAGTCAGCAATCCGGTTGCCTAAAAAGAAAAATGTCGCTTTTGCATCATAATTTTTTAGTATATCCACTATGATTGGTGTGTATATCGGGTGAGGACCGTCATCGAATGTGATGGCAATTCTCTTTTTATAGAATGAATCGGGTGCTGTCTCCGGTTCTTCAGGATCTAAGTTTATTGCTTCCAAATCCATTGAAAAGAGAGGACCTGAAGTTAATTTTGGAATTCTGCCATTGAAATTGTTGAGGAGACTTTCTTTAAGCGGTAAATAGGCATTGAGACTCTCGTATGGAATTTCAATGGATGGAGCTCCTATGAACGCAGGACCAAGCTGATACTTGTTGAAAAGAATGACTAATGTCTTAGCCTTCATCAGGAAATTCGAATAATTCTTTTCATGAGGAGAAAGTCCACCTTTGACCCAATTGAGATCGACCGCTGAAGGAATGAGTTCACCTCCAGACAACAAATCAAATGAGATTTCAGATATGATTTGAAGGTAACCGGCATTGTTCTCAAACAAATCTGCCAGAGTCAACTGCTTGTCTGCATCAAAATTGAAATTGAATGTGAAAGTGTTGACCGATGGCTGTGCGCTCCCCAGGTGTTTTCGCTCTTTGAATAAAATCGCCGCATGTCTTGGGGTCTGGTATACAATTTCATATTCCATATGCATTTCAAGTGGCCATTTGCTTTCATTTGCCTCTAAGACTTCAGCGAGTTCCTGACGGAACAATTCATATCTGTTTTGTATGAAGTCGTATAATACTACATCAATGTTTTGATAGCCGAATACCGGATAATGGATTGAGGATGTATAGGTATCATAGGTTTCAATCATGGATTGAATGCCGATGACATCAGGCTCATATACCATTTCCTTGACTTCAGTGAGATAAATTTCAGGTGCTGGTGCTGACTGATAAGCGGATTGACAACCACCCAAAAACAACACCAAGGTCAAAAGCCATATGAATTTGAGGTTTATTTTCAAGTTCAAGGGGTTTTATCCTTTCTTTTTTATACGAATGAAGAGTACTTTAAGGTAATCGCTGTATTCGTAAAAGCGATTGGTTCTAAAATCTTTTGGTAATTGATAAGACTCAAATATTTCAAATCTTAAATCGGCCATATTGAAACCTTTACCGATTAACTGTTTGAATTTTTCCATATCGATTGTTGATGAGTTGTTTGAGGCGATTATGATTCCAGAGTCCTTTGTCACGGCAATGGCACTGGCAAGAAGTTCGGGATAATCTTTCTCGGCATTGAAAACAAAGTCTTTGGATTTCGCAAAGCTCGGAGGATCCAAAATGACGATGTCATATTTCAGATTCTTCTTTTGAGCCCATTTGAAATAATGAAAAACATCTTCAACGATGATTTCATGTTCAGCCGGATCGATGGCATTAGCCTTGAAGTTTTCTATGGTTCTTTCAAGACTTCTATTAGCCAAATCCACACTGGTTGTTTTTTTTGCTCCACCAAGTGCAGCAAACAATGAAAATGCTCCAGTGTAAGAAAATGTGTTCAGTACTGTCTTATTTTTAGCATAGTTGTTTCGAAGTGTTCTTCTCACTTCCCGTTGGTCCATGAAAAAACCTATCATGGCTCCGTCGTTGAAGTAAACATTGAGGTTGACCCCATTTTCTTTTACGATCAGTGGAAAATCGATCCGTTTGCCCTTTACAAAACCATCAAAATCGGATTCGGAGTCGTCATCAAATCGTTTCTTCTCGTAAATGGAATCATATTCCACAACACTTGAAAGAGCGACTACGATTTCATTATTAAATTTGTAGATTCCTTTGCTGTAATATGAAATCAGATAATTGCCGTTCAGAAAATCAATCTGCAATCCACCAATGCCATCGCCTTCGCCATTAAAAACCCTGAAAGCGTTGGTTTTAGGATTATTGTAAAGGCCAATCCTCTTTTCGAGAGCTTGATATATTTTTCTTTTGAAGAATAGGGTATCGATTTTCTCTTTTGAATTGGTGGTTATAATCCAACCGAGACCTTTGTTTTGTCTTCCGTAATAAGCGGTGGCCATGTATTTGCCACGTTCATCGGTGAGTTTTAGCAGCTCACCTTCTTCGAGTTCCCCTGTGTCGAATATGTGATTGCCCATAATTGCTTCTTTAAATAGCAATGGGTAGTGGTTTGAGTATTTCTCATGGTGACGCTCGTGGATCTTAAGTTCTATCATGGTGCCTCCTTCTGATAATGGTGAACATTATGGTTTATTATATTATAAAGCTGGAGTTAAAACAATTGTTTGTGTCAGTTGAGGTTGAATAAGAGAAAAAAGAAGAGTAAAATAGAGGGACATTTTGTACCCAAATCGGGAGGAAGCCATGATTCAATCTGAACGCGTCAAAACAAATAGTTCGCTAGGTTTCGACGAGACTGGAGAATATGTTTTATATTGGATGCAGTCCGCTCAAAGAATAAAAAACAACCATGCACTCGAATTGTCAATCCAGCTTGCCAACAAGCATAATTTGCCTCTGCTTGTCTGTTTCATCGTTATGGAGAGGTATCCTGGTGCCAATCGAAGACACTATGAATTCATGTTTGAAGGTATTGAAGTATTGAAAACCGAGTTGAATGGGATGGGGATATCATTTACTGTTCAGGTTGGAGATGTGAAAACATTGATACCAGGCTTTTCAAAGAGAGCTTCTCTAGTAGTTTTTGATGATGCGATCACACGTCCATTGAAGCTTATGAAAGAAGAGGTTGAACAACTGATTCAAAAACAGGTCTTTTCTGTGGAGACAAATGTGATTGTCCCTATTGAAACAGCCTATCCAAAGGAAGCCTATGCCGCTTATGCCATCAGAAAAGCACTACAGCGTCAGGCTGCGTATTTTGCGATTGGTTTCGAGTCTTCGCAGCTGAAAAATAAATCCATCATAGGAAATGTTCCGGAGTCTGTACACTTGGAATCGTTATTTGAGACAAAGCTCAGCCATTTGGAAGCCCTTCCGATAATAAAGCTAACAAAAGGTGGAGAACATGAAGCGCTGAATCGATTGAAATCATTTGTTGAAAATGGACTTGAGCATTATGAGAGCGTTTCCAATCATCCGGAGCTCGATGCGACTTCCCATTTGAGTGCATTCATTCATTTTGGACAATTGTCGCCGATTACGGTGTATGAGGAAGCGATGAAATCGGGACAAAATGCAGCAGGATTGATCGAGCAGTTGTTTATCAGACGTGAGCTCGCCTATAATTTTGTACATTATAACCCAAATTATGACAGTGAACTGATTAAAATTCTGCCCGATTGGGCAATCAAAGAGCTGGCTCGCCACAGAATTGACGAAAGACCTTATGTGTACAGCTTAGAAATATTGGAGCAAGGGAAAACGCACGATTCCTACTGGAATGCCGCACAAAAGGAAATGGTCCTCACCGGATATATGCATGGCACCATGCGTATGTATTGGGGGAAAAAAATAATCGAATGGTCCAAAACACCTGAAGAGGCTTTTAAAAACATGTTGTTTCTCAATGACAAGTATCAACTGGATGGTAGAGATCCCAATGGTTATGCTGGAATTGCCTGGTGCTTTGGGAAGCATGACAGACCATTTTCTGAAAGAGCGATTTTCGGTAAAGTACGCTATATGAATGCAGAGGGTTTGAAAAGAAAATATAAGATAGAAAACTATGTCGAGAAAGTCAGAAAGTTGGAGGACCAGTCATGGACTTGATCACAATAAGCGATTTGAAAAAAAGTTTATTTGTACAGCGCCCCAATCGATATCTGGCTGATGTGGAAGTGGAAGGTGTTTTGGTAAAGGTGCATGTGCACGATCCAGGACGCCTCAAGGAACTATTATATGAGGGAAATGACTGTCTGATCAGGTACGCTGCAGGTCCTAAACGTAAGACCGAGTGGGATATGATTGCCGCTGGTGGTGGTGATGGATACGTTCTTATCCATTCGGGGTACCACAGATATATTGCTAGTGCCATACTTGAAAATTTTGAAATTAGCCCTTTTGGGCATTTGACTGAAATTAAGCCGGAAGTCAAATTCGGACATTCCAGAATAGATTTTAAATTAAAGAATGCTCAAGGTGAAGTCATTTGGGTGGAAGTCAAAGGATGCTCTCTTTCAGAAGGCGGAGTAGCAAGATTTCCAGATGCACCGACAGTACGAGGAACCAAACATCTTGAGTCGCTAATTTCTATCAAGGAAGGCGGGGAGCGGGCCTGTGTCTTCATTTTGGTGCTCGGGAAAGCTGAAATTTTCGAACCCAATGGGGTGACAGATCCTTTGTTTTATGATACTTTCTATAAAGCGATGAGCAAAGGCGTGGAGATGTATCCACTAAGGGTCGAACTGGATCCTGGGAGTGGTGTTATTAAATACATTAAGACATTACCGATAAAGGAGCATATAAATGAATAGTATTTTATTGTATTTGGGATTATTGATAGTAGGCGGACTCTTGAGTTATAAGGGACTGGTGCATAAAGAACTCTACCATAGACTCGACATCGTCCAGTTGATCTGTCTTTTTGCACTTCTTTTTACCATGGGACTCAGAATCGGCATGGATGACAAAGTCATAGATGCTTTTGCCCAAATTGGACTTCACGCGAGTATTTTCGCAGCGTTTACGGTCATAGGCAGTGTACTTTTTGTAATGTTGTTCAGACGCGGTTGGTTATGGTTAAGAAGGGAGAAAGCATAATATGACACTTAAAATAATTTTAGCCGTAGTGGCTGGAATCGGCGTGGGATTGTTTCTTCCAGATTCATTTTATGGTGCTACTGACTATATGCTGACCATTGGATTATGTCTCCTTTTATTTTTTGTGGGCATGGATATCGGTAAAAATAAGAATGTACTGAAAGACATCAGAAAATCAGGGGCGATGTTTTTTATCGTTCCAATTGGTGTGGTCGTAGGAAGTCTGGTTGGGGCGGCGCTCGCAGGAGCTTTACTGTCGTATCCGCTGAATGAGTCTGGGGCTATTGGTTCAGGGCTAGGTTGGTACACGCTTTCATCCATTATTATAGCACCGTACTCATCGGAACTTTCTGTGCTCGCATTCATCACAAATGTCATTCGTGAGATATTTGCCATTGCACTGATTCCGTTCATTGCGAAACATATTGGATTCGTTGAAGCCATTGCACCTTCCGGAGCGACGGCAATGGATACAACTTTGCCAATCGTATCGAGAAACACAAACAGTGAAACGGCCATTCTTTCATTCTCAACGGGGCTCATTTTGACAATGATCGTGCCAATACTCGTTCCATTCTTTTTGTTCAGATAATTTATGCAAATTGCATAGCCTTTATAATGCTTTATAGTGTATGATAATAAAGTTATATGATTACAAGTATACAAATACAATACAAATATAAAATATAAGGGGTGCAATGAAATATGAAATATAAATGTATACTATTGCTGTGCATGATTCTTTTAATTGTTTCAGTTGGTGAACTTACAGTATTTGGAGCAGAGGAAAAAACTGCTTCAGCGGATTATCTGTATGATGCGGGATTATTGATGGGTTCCAATGGCGATTATGATTTGGATAAAGAGATAACTCGTTTAGAAGGAGTTATCTTTGTATTGAGGTATTTGGGACTGGAAGAAATTGCAATAGGCATGAAAGATGAACTTTCAATTTTCACTGATGTGCCATCTTGGGGAGTTGGGTATACAAATTTGGCAGCACGGCTGAGACTGACTTCTGGGACCAGTGAAGGTGAATTTTCACCCAATCAAATGATGACACGCGATCAGTTCTTTATGCTCATGCTAAGGGCAAAGGGGCACGTGGAGCCAACCACTATGGATCAAGCACATCAAGTGGCGTTTTCTGTGGGGTTACTGGATGAAGTACTCCTTGAGTCATCCAATAGAAGTCAGTTTTTTAGGGGCGATGTGGTGAATGTGCTTTCAAGACTTGTCAATCAAGATGAAAGCAATGGACCCGTTGAATTAGACTATTGGTATAAGGTTGAAGGGGTTGATCCCCTAGAGCAAGCTGAGTTTCAAAAGGACATGCTCACCATATTCAATAATGTGAAAACAAAATACAAGTTGAATTACAATATGGTAGGATTATATGTCGAAGAACTGGGGACTGGATATTCTTGGAGTTATGGTAATGAACTTGTTCAGGACACTACAACAGGATTGACCAAAGGAAAATTTTCTTCTGCTTCAGCAGTGAAGTTCCCAATGGCTATGGCTGTTTTAACTCAAATGGAAGCTAAAGGACTTAAGCTGACAGATTCTTTTAAAGATTCACTCTCAGGTAAGACGTTGAGATTTGATCAAGTTCTTAATCCTATGATTTTACAATCCACGAATGACAGTTTCAATTACCTTCTGAGGTATATGGGACGAAATGAGGTCAATGCATACATGTCTTCTGTAGGCGTTGAAAATTCGGTTATAAATGCTGAACTTGGTGGTGGTGACCCTTACTGGACACTCAACCGATTGGTCAAAGAATATGGAACAAAGAATGCTAGTCGATTCACACCATCTGATTATGGAATTTTATTGAAACACTTTTATAAGCTAGTTCAGGAAAAAAATCCCTATATGTTATACTTGAATGAAAACATGATCAACACGATCCACAAATCAAGAATTCCAAAAGGCATCAATTACAAATACACAGTGGCGCATAAAACTGGAACTTATACAGATATGGGCAGATTCGTGGATGTAGGGATCGTGTATTTACCCCAAAATCCATACACCTTGGCAATAATTCTAGATGCACAGACGAATCATGGATCTTGTGAACCATTTATGCGAGAACTTACAGCAGCTATAAATTCCTATTTCGAAAAACGGGTATCGCATTAATCATCTGAATATAGAACGACAAAAAAGCCCCATTTAATGGGGCTTTAAATATGAGTTACATTTTTTCTATGAAATCGAGGACTTTGTCATAATCAGGATGAGATCCGATTTCAGATACGTACTCGACATATCTTACGATTCCCTCTGCATCGACAACGACGATTCCACGTGCAAGTAATTTGGTTTCTTTCACTAAGAAACCGTATTTCATACCAAAATCATGATCTCTATAATCGGAAACTACCTTTGAATTTTCTATGCCGTTTGTAGCACAAAAACGTTTCTGTGCAAATGGAAGATCCATACTGATAGTCAAGATGACCACATCAGGATGTTTGGTGGCTTCTTCGTTGAACCTGATGGTCTGAAATTCGCAAATACGTGTGTCGGTTGAAGTCACAACACTGATGACTTTGATTTTTTTGTCGAGTTCTGAAAATTTAAATGGTGACATGTCCGTATTTATAGCCATGAAATCAGGCGCTTTGTCTCCAACTTTAATTTCTTCACCCAATAGTGTCACTGGGTTTCCCCCAGATGTGATTTGATTTCTCATGTTAACCTCCATATAATGTTATGTTATATACTTACCCAAAGTTATGGTTTAAACGCCAATAAGTTCTTGTTTTACAAAATGTTCAAAAATTGCATTCACTTATAAGAGCAAAGGGTGTATAGTTATTAAGTGAAACGCACAAAACAAGGAGGTTTATATGTTTGAAAAAATGAGAAGAGCTGATAAGATGATGTCGGAATCGGAAGTGAATGCAATTCTTTCCAGTTCAGAATACGGCTCATTAGCTGTTTTGTCTGCCAATGGATATCCTTATGCGGTTCCTGTGAATTTCGTGGTTTTGGACGGATGTGTCTATATCCATTCTGCTAAGGATGGTGCAAAAATAAGAGCAGTTGAGGGAAATTCAAAGGCATCTTTCACCATTGTACACAAACATGAGGTTCTGCCGGCGAAATTTACAAGCAGTTATGAAAGTGTAATCGCATTTGGAACTGTGGATATTGTGGATAATGATCAGAAAAAAATAGAAGTACTCACAGCCTTTATACAAAAGTACTCTTCAGAGTTTTTCGAAAAAGGTGTCAATTATGTCAATGCCGATCATTCAAGAACAGCTTTGTTGGAACTCAAGATTCAACATGTGACTGGCAAATCCAACAATTCATGATTGATATGAAAGGAATATAAAATGTATAATATAGATGAAATTTATTGGCCTGTCATTGATCTTGCAAAAAAAATAGGTGAATATCAAAAATCGTATTTCAGATCTGAAAATATGAAAATGTCGACTAAGAGCACTGATGTCGATTTTGTGACTGAAGTGGATCTTGCTTGTGATCGAATGATAGTCGATCAACTCAGCGAATGGTTCGCAGGCGACACCATTTTATCTGAAGAACAGGGACTATCGAAAGGCACTGGAAAATACTCGTGGATTATTGATCCTCTGGATGGTACCACCAATTTCTCAATTGGACATCCAATATTTGCGGTTTCCATAGCGAGATGGAAGAATGATGAGCCTGTTTTCGGAGTGGTTTACGTCCCCATGCTTGATGAACTATTTTATGCACAGTCGGGAAAAGGCGCCTATATGAACCATGTTTTGATCAGCAAGAAAGCACCTATCGAAATGGGACAGGCGGTTTTGGCTACTGGCTTCCCTTATGACAGGGCATCCGCTCGCAATAACAATTCTGAGAATGTGGCCAAGATGGTTCCAAAAGTCAAAGGCATTCGTAGGCTTGGAGCAGCAGCTTACGATTTGTGTCTTGTGGCAGCTGGAGTTCTGGATGCCTACTGGGAACTCAGGCTTGGTTGGTGGGATCTGGCTGCTGGGATGTTGATGATCACAGAAGCTGGCAGATGTTTTACGTTTACAGTAGAAGATGAAAAATATAATGTCGTTTGTGGAGATGAGTTTTTATGTGAGACTTTGATCGATGAGCTGAATATGGAGAATGGAATTTGAAAATGAATAAAAAAGTGCTAATAATCATGGGCAGTCATAAGTCAAACGGCAATTCGGGATGGATTGTAAAAAAACTTGCAAGGCGCATGTCACTAGAAGGCTGTGGTGTGGATGTACTGGATATCAATAAGCTTAAAATCAATCACTGCATCGATTGTGATTATTGCAGACAAAATTATGGGAAGTGTGTTTATGAGGATGATATGACCCTCGTTTATCAGATGATGAGAAACGCTGATAGCATGATTATCGTATCTCCGGTTTATTTCAACAATGTGACATCAAAACTCAAAGTGTTGATCGACAGGTGCCAGATGATATTCATGTGTGATTTTGCACATCAAAAACCATTTGTTTCCAAGTTGAATTCAGAGGAAAAATTCGGTTTTCTCATATCACTTGGAGGTGCAAATGCCTACGAGAATCAATTTGTCGGCAGTGAACTCACAGTTGAGCTTTTATATAGAAATCTAAGAATGCCTTTGACAGGGCATTTTAAATATGCTGGACTTGATCATGAACACATTGAAGACAGAGCCACTTTTTTTGATGAGGACATGGATGGACTGGTTAGAAAAGTATTGATGAGGTGATGACTTTTGGAAAAACAGTTTAAATTAGGAATTGTTCAAATGGCGGTTCATGAAAATAAGAATAGAGTAGTGGACAAGGCAATGGAAAACGTCGCAATGCTGGCTGACAGAGGTGCGAATATCATAGTGTTGCCTGAAATGTTCAATTGTCCTTATGAGACACACCGTTTTGAAGAGTATGCTGAAGCGGAGGCTGGAGCTACTTGGACGAGAATGAAAGAAATCTCAAAAGCGAAATCCATTTACCTCATAGGGGGCTCAATTCCTGAAAAGGCTGGTGATTATATTTATAACACGACTTTTGTTTTTGATCCCGAGGGGCAGCAAATTGGAAAACACAGAAAAATCCACATGCTGGATATTGATATACAGAATGGACAATATTTCAGGGAATCCGATGCACTCAGCGCTGGAGATACCCCTACGGTTGTAGAGACAATTTACGGTAAGATAGGTGTCGCAATTTGTTATGATATCAGGTTTCCAGAACTGGCACGCTACATGGTAAAAAAAGGCGCACAGATGCTGATCTACCCGGCCGCCTTCAACATGACCACAGGACCTGCACATTGGGAATTGCTTTTCAGGTCTCGAGCAGTGGACAATCAGGTTTTTGCAGTAGGTTGTGCACCTGCGCGCAATTATGATTCCAGTTATATTTCATATGGACACTCCATAGTGGTCAACCCATGGGGCGATGTCATTGGAGAGCTCAATGAGGATGAAGGGTTTATGATCGGAACCATCGATTTTGAAGAGGTTACTCGAATCAGAGAACAACTCCCGCTATTGAAGCATTTGAAAAGCGAAAAGTATTCATCAGATTAAAAGTGAATTCTCATCGATGATCTCAACAGAGGGGGATAATTTATAAATCAAATCTTTCCTCTCGATGATGATAGTCGTTTTCTTTGAGAGTTCAGGAGAATGCTTGATGTTGAGTAGTAACTCTTTGGCTGGGTTGATAGCGACCGGATTTCCAACACGAGAAAGCATGGACAGATCGCCATTGGTGTCCCCATAGGCATAACTTTTTGAAAGATCGATATCAAAAGCCTTGACGAATTTGTCAATGGCTTTATTTTTATTCTCGGAGTCCCACATAGGAGAGACTTCACCGGTGAAGCACCCTTCGGCGTCAATAAGATAACCGGTGCCTCTGTAACCGTCAATCTGATATTTTTCGGCCATTTTGGAGACCAGAAAATCAGGACTTCCTGATATGAAAAACACTTTATGTCCTTGCATTTGGTGCCAAAGAATTCGATTCCTGGTGTATTTGTAAACAATGTCACCATGCAAATGAATGACCTGATTGGAGATGAATTCAAGGTCTGCAGCTCTTCTCCCTTTTAAGGCTTCATAGTAGATGGCAACTAGTTCAAGCATGTAATCTTCGTATACGCCGACACGTTTTCTCCATTCTACGAAAGCAGGTTTTACACCTGTATGCCAGAGACCAGGATCGATAACCTCGTATTTGACCATTTTCTTAAAATGTTCAATCATGAGCGAGTTCCTATATAGGGTGCCATCTATGTCTAAAAAAGCAGCTGTGTTCATGGGTGTGCCTCCTTGATTTTGAACTTTGAGTTGAGAGTACCATAAATGACGATCAATGACAAGAATCACTTTATAGTATTTTTGGAATTTATTTGGTACAATCATCGGTAAGGACACATGGAGGTTGATATGAAATCAGTAATCAGAATCTCAGACTTGAAAATGAGATACAAATCAGACGGTGACTATGTTCTGAAAGGAGTCAATTTGGATATTGATGCGGGACAAATCATAGGATACATAGGACCAAACGGTGCGGGAAAAAGCACCACTGTGAAAATAATGCTCGGAATGATTGACAGGTATGAAGGCATTGTGGAGATTTTCGGTGAAAATATAAAGGACAATCCGGTAGAATATAAAAGAAGAATAGGTTACGTGCCAGAAGTGGCCACGATCTATGACAGTCTATCTGGGTATGAGTATCTTAAATTCATTGGAGAACTCTATAAGATGGACAGTGCTGTTGTGGATGAGAAAGCTGATGAACTGTTCAAGCTTTTTGGAATCAACGAAGCCTTCTATAATAGGATTTCGTCATATTCAAAAGGCATGAAACAAAAACTTCTGATCATTTCCAGTTTGATTCACAATCCCGATATCTTATTCTTTGATGAACCCATCAGTGGTCTGGATGCAAACAGTGTGATGGTGTTCAAAGAAATTATCAAGAAGCTTGCGGAGCAGGGAAAAACAGTGTTCTATTCCTCACACATCATGGAAGTAGTCGAAAAAATAAGTGATCGAATCATTGTGCTGAATGATGGGGTCATCGTTGCTGACGGCAATTTTGAAGAACTCAAAACAGCAAGTAAGGAAGGGTCGCTACAAGACATATTCAATCAATTGACAGGGTTCAATAAACATGAAGCCATAGCATCGGAGTTCGTTGATGTGATCGTAAGATAGGAGGATTCATGGAACGAAAATTCGTACTAATAAAAATATTGAATCGCGTGAAATGGTTGTTTTCTAAAACACAAGTTGATTTTGAGATGTTACTTTCCATATTAACACTCAAATTGACCCTTGATGAGAGAAAATCGCCTATCAATTTAAGCGATGGCAAGGAAAAGAAGATCAAAGGGCTAAAAGCGAATCTGTTGATGCTCGTTTTTGTCGGATTTTTCGTGGGAATGATGATGATCACTCCATTTGATCTCTATTATAAAATAACCATAGTGGCTTCGATGGATCTCTTTTTTATGGTAATGTACATGGTTTCCGATTTTTCCGGAGTACTACTGGATGTCAGGGATAAGAACATCATCATGACAAAACCTGTGAACCAGCAAACTATGAATGCTGCTAGGATTATTCATATCGTTTATTATATGGTCGCAATGTTTCTTGCTCTTAATTTTATGTCCATGGTTCTTGGTACTGGTGTTTATGGACCCAAAATCCTACTAGCTTTTCTTGTTATGATGGTTGCTTTGTCATTTTTGATAGTCATCATCACAACAATCCTATATAGCTCACTACTGGAAAGATTTTCAGGTGAGAAACTTAAAGATATCATCAACATTTTTCAAATAATTCTATCGATTACTACAATACTCGCCTATCAAGTGGCGGCAAGAATATTTGAGTTTGTCGATTTCCAGCTGACCATCAACATCAAATGGTGGACTTATTTGATACCACCGGCATGGTATGCGGGCTTATTCAAAGTGGTTGTGGAAGGCAGTACAGATAAGTCCTATGTCATTATGGCGGTTACGGGGCTAGTGGTACCGATTTTATCCGGTATGGTATTGATTAAATGGATCTTTCCTAAATTCGAGAGTTATCTGATGAAACTGCAGATTGAAGATGGAGTTTTCATCAGTAAAAATAATCTAAGCTCAAGATTTAAAGCCATATTGTTCAATTTTTTCTCAAAAGATCATACGGAACTGGCCTTTATGAAATTCTCGGATTCCAATCTGAGCAGGGATCGAAAACTTAAACTGATGATTTATCCCAACCAGGCGATCTCCATGTTGTTTCCTTTTATTATGCTTTTTCCCATTATTCAGGGAAGTGAGGGAATTATTGCCGGAATAGTTGGGCTGAAAGGTACTATGGCCTATGTTGTACTTTATATGTCGACCATGTTCTTTACGACGAATTTTGATTTTGTACAATATAGTGAAAAATTCGAAGCATCTTTTATTTATGACAGCTTCCCGATCAAAAACAAGAATATCATCATTACAGGTGCGTTAAAAGCTTACTATTTTAAATACGTTTTGCCGGGAATGTTCGTGATGAGTGCCATATTTGTTTTACTTTGCGGTGTCATCAGCATTTGGGGAGTGCTTTTGGTCAATGTGATGACTCTGTTGTTGCTCGCAATCAAAATCAATTTTTCAAAACTAAGTCTCCCGTTCTCAAGGGAAATGATTCCAGGAGGCAATAAGAATATTGGGGCTACGTTTGTTTATATGGGAATATGTGCCGCTATAGCCGCTGCCCATTTCTTTATACTAAAAAACAATCCTCTACTCAATATTGGGATAGGATTGATTGTGGTAGTGCTTATAAAAATCGCATTCTCAAAAGCATTAAAAAGACAGATCAATTAATGTTTGTATTTGCAATTTTCATCAATTGGTGTAAAATTGAATCATGAAAGAAAAACAGGAGGGTATATGGCGGAGCAAATGCTAAAGGTTCAAATTGAACCTTCAATAGAAGATTTACCATTTTCAGAAGAGACGATTTTTAAGGCCATAGCAGACAATCTCGATCGGATCGGAACTGATTCGGATGAAGCTTGCTTACTTGTAACTGGTCCAATGGCCATGATCTTATATTGGGAAAACGATAAGGTTATAGTTGAACAGGTTATGAGATCTGAAGATCTGAAGGAATAAAAAACAAACCCTAGTCCGGCAAAAAAATGCCATCACTAGGGTTTTTAACTTATGTGGAATCAATAGCCGTATGCACCATCAACGAAAATGACATGAATCCTATCTTTTACTCTCTGGAAACCTATGGTAGTATACGCGACACAGATGCGTCCAGCACTTTTACAATCAGAACAAGTACCAGTGGTATTGCATGGTGTCTGCATATTAAGTCTCTTCACATTGGAAGGTGCTGAAATCTCACGATTACGGTGTACTGCCTCATCGAGGTTTTTGACGATTTTGTTCAGACCGGCTATGATTATGACTTTGTCGGGACCAAATATCATAGCGGCAACACGATTTCCTGTGCCGTCCACATTGTAGAGTTCACCATTTTCTGTGATGGCGTTGGTGCTGGCAAAATAGGCATCGGCAGAAAATGATTGTCTGAAAATGCCTTTGATCTCATCAGGTGTCAACCCTTCTGCGTAACGATCCAAAAATTGATAGGGCTCATTTCTCAAAAGGTCGATGACACCAGTCTCAAAAAGGGTCATGGAACCTCCAACAGAGACAACAGAATTTTCAGGTACAAGCGATTTGATTTTTTCGTGTAATGCTTCAATGCTGGTGACATAATAGCCATGCATGTTGTTCTTTTCCAAACTTGCAATGGTACGATCGACTTTCTTAAGCATGACGCTATGCAGATTCTGATCCATAGAGACCTCCCCAAAATTTATAATGAATTATTATCAGTTTATCAAAATTACAGTAGAAAGTCATGGTGTTCATAAAAATTTAAAGTTTACACGTATAAATTGAGTGGCAAAATGGGGTATAATGAATAGGTATAGCAAGTTGATGTGAATGTATATCCTAAAGATCTAATATAAAGCGGGTGTGAATTATGAAAAAATGTTCTGAATGTAAAAAAAACGTAGCAATGATGCGTACGGCAAGAATCGAAAACGGAAAAACCGAATATGTGGACCTTTGCCTGGAATGTGCACAAAAAAAGGGCTATCCTGTAATGGATGAGATTATGAACCAAATCAATCTTAGCCCTGAGGAAATGGATAATCTCTCAAAGCAGATGAACAAGTTGTTTGAGAACATTTCTGATGACGAGGACAATCCCCTCATGAATCTCATGAGCTATGATTCCGACACTCAAGAAGAAGATGAGGACGAGTTCGATGAGGACATGAGCTATGATGAGGAAATACTCGAAGAGGATGACTATATGGATGATGAGTCTGATGAGCAGAATTATGGAAAAAAATCCAAGAAATTAAAACTGAAGACTCTTGAAAAATATGGAACAAATCTGATAGAGAAAGCCAAAAATAATCAAATTGATAGGGTGATAGGTAGACATAGAGAAATTGATCGTGTGGTTCAGATCCTTAACAGAAGAGGCAAGAACAATCCACTTTTACTTGGTGAACCTGGTGTGGGTAAAACAGCGATTGCAGAAGGTCTTGCGGTACGTATAGTAGAAAAATCCGTTCCAGAAAAACTTCTCGATACTCAGATCTATCTCCTCGATATGACTGCCATTGTGGCGGGTACTCAGTTTAGAGGACAATTTGAAGGTCGAATGAAATCTGTAATCAATGAAGCCTCAAAACATGGCAATGTGATTTTGGTCATTGATGAGGTTCATAATATCATGGGGGCTGGAGAAGTTCATGGTGGTGTTATGAATGCTGCCAATATCCTCAAACCGGCTCTCGCACGTGGTGAAGTTCAAATCATTGGAGCAACAACCATGGAAGAATACCGTAAACACATTGAAAAAGATGCCGCACTTGAAAGAAGATTTCAACCGGTGTTGATCGATGAACCTTCAGTTGAAGATAGCATTGAAATCTTAAAAGGCATACGTGATTATTATGAGATTTTTCATCGCGTTCAGATTTCAGATGAAGTCATTGAAGCCGCAGTGAAAATGTCTGAGCGTTATATCACAGATAGATTTTTACCTGATAAGGCAATTGATGTTATTGATGAGGCCGGATCCAGGGCAAATCTTAAAAATAAAGGCTTGGTCGAAGTGAAAGCACTTGAGGAAGAACTTGAGAGAATTGAATCGGAACGTGCTGAAGCGGTTGAACATGATGATTTTGAGCATTCCGCTGAACTTAGGATGGAATCCATCAGAATCGGTGAAAAGATTCAAGCACTAGAAGACAGTTCATCACATGACCAACTGACAGTGGAAGATGTGGCATATGTCATAGAAGCGTGGACCAAGATTCCGGTTCAAAAAATTACAGAAGAGGAAGCTTCAAAATTGATTGAACTCGAGTCCAGACTGCACAAAAGAGTTATAGGACAAAATCATGCTGTGGAATCCATTTCAAAAGCCATACGAAGAAACCGATCTGGTTTCAGGAAAAAAAGAAAACCTGCATCGTTTGTTTTTGTTGGTCCAACAGGAGTTGGAAAGACTGAACTCGCGAGAGCACTTGCCGAAGAACTCTTTGGCACTGAAGATGCCATGATCCGAATGGATATGTCAGAGTATATGGAAAAACACACCGTATCTAAATTGATTGGTGCACCTCCAGGGTATGTCGGTTATGAACAAGGTGGACAACTGACAGAGAAAGTCAGAAGAAAACCTTATGCGGTCATTTTGCTCGACGAGATAGAAAAAGCGCATTCCGATGTGTTCAATGTCCTTCTACAAATACTCGAAGATGGACGACTCACAGATGGTCAAGGTAGAACTGTTTTCTTTGAAAACACAGTAATTATAATGACTTCAAACGTGGGGACGAACCTGAAATCCACAGGTATTGGCTTTGGAAGCGAATCGGATGACAAACAGGAACAGAAAATCAGGGAAATGATGAAAGAAACGTTTAAACCTGAATTCTTAAACAGAATAGATGATATCGTTGTTTTCAAGGCGCTCGTTCGCGATGAATTGAGACAAATCATTGAACTACAGTTGAGTGAAGTCAATGATGAAGTCAAAGAGAAAAACATGGTGCTCGAAGTGTCTGAGGAAGTTAAAGACCTGATCTTGGATCAGGGCTTTGATGAAAAGTATGGTGCAAGACCACTCAGAAGAACGATTCAAAAGTTGATTGAGGATGAAATTGCTGAACTTTATATCAGAAAACTGCTCAAGGAAGGCAACTTGCTCAGTGCTGTTGTGGAAAACAAGAAAGTTAAAATAAAAGTTAAGGCATAGTGGGGGATTGATGTTTCTAAAATTAGAAGTTGAGGAAAAGGAAAAATGGCTGAAATCCAATTATCCTAACAAAGTTCATTTTGCAGGTTCAAAATCTCCCATGGTCAAACGTGTGGATCAAATCAACAACAACAAAAAGAGCAACACAAAACAGTTGATTCCGGTAGAAGGCATTTGGGCCAACCAATTTGTAATAGGCTATAACCTGAAGATTGAATACATTTTGGTTGCGGTTGAGTCCATAGTGACTCCAGAAGCGTATCAGATGCTGGAAAGGCTCATCGCGCTTGCGCCAGATGTATACTTGATTTCTAAGAAAACCATGGATCAGGTGTCGGAAAGCGGCAACCCCGCAGGGATGATCACACTAAGTTATTTTCCAGTGAAAACGCTTGATGATTACAAACCGAAAAGCAGCAATTTGATCATGATCATGGACGGTCTGGAAATTCCGGGCAATGTGGGTACCATTACCAGATCCGCTGATGGAACAGATGTGGATTTGATTGTAATCTGCAACCGAAAGACCCGATTGACCCATCCTAAATTTATAAGAAGCAGCCAGGGCTCTTGCTTTAAGATTCCCATAGTGGAAGATGAATTTGAAAATGTCTCCAAATGGCTGATCAAACACAATTTCAAGATTATTTTAACGGATACGGATGGCGCTGTAGATTATTTCGATGAAGAATATTCTGGAAATATTGCTATAATCATGGGAAGTGAACGCCATGGCATATCCAGAGAGTGGTATACGCTTCCGTATCAAGCGGTAAAAATTCCGATGTTTGGCGATTGTGATTCTCTCAATGTCGGCATCGCTGCAACCGTAATTTTATACGAGGCTACTTTGAAACGGAAAGGGTTGCTTAAGAGATAAAGAGTGCCTTTTGGGCACTCTTTATCTCTTAAGCCGCGTAGGTACAATATTTCCGAGAAACGGAAATATTGGGCGACTTGCAATATTTTGTGAAACGAAACATTGGGCGTAGGTATGGTTCTCGCGAAGCGAAACTATACTAGCCTAACAAACACAGGAGCCTATGTGTCTATGTTCCATATAGTACATAAGGAAACTTATTAGCGTCTCAGCTGACATTTCAAGATGCTACTGAAGAAATCATTACTCAAAAGGAGCTGTTGCAAAACTGATTAAAATAGTTTTGCAACAGCTCCTTTTTTTACAACGTACCAGAAAGCCCCTGTCCTTTTTTGATATAAGACTCCATAATCGAGTCAGGCACGAGGCTACCGCCTGTTCCCCATGAAATATGGGTGGCGTCATTCATTTTTTCTAAGAGTCCGTTTGCAGCTAGATGACTGAAACCTTCACTGTCATAAAACATCTTGATGGGGCCAGAAAGACCCGCTAAAGCTGAGGGTTCGAGCTTCATCGATTCCGATTCGTGTAAGATATACAGCATGAAGTAGAGTTTATCATCTGAAATCGTATAAATACCATCTAACAGAGGAGTGAGTACTTGACCTACGAAACCAGAAGCACGACCTACTGCAAGGCCATCGGCATCAGTCTTAAGGTCAATATCAATATCTCCAACTGATATTCTGTCATACTTTCCGGTTGCCATCCCCAGCATCATGCAAGGTGCGTGAGTCGGTTCAGCTAGGAAAATGAAGACGTTGTCTCCAAAGACCAGTTTAAGAGCATAGGCTATTCCACCAGGTGCACCGCCAACTCCGCAGGGTAGATAGACGAACAGTGGATGATCTGCGTTCACGTTTATTTTTTGGTCGATTATTTGTTGTTTAAGTCTCAGTGCGGCTACAGCATATCCTACAAATAACTCATAGGAGTTCTCATCATCGACAAAGTAACTGTATGGGTCTGACATGGCACTATTGCGGCCTTCTGCAACTGCTACTGAATAGTCGGAATCATGTAAAACCACATTTACGCCTTTGCTTCTGAGCAATTCGATTTTCCAAGCTTTTGCATCATGAGACATATGCACCATGACTTTGAAACCGAGTGCACGTCCAATGGTACCGATGCTGAGACCGAGATTTCCTGTAGAGCCCACGACAATCGTATATTTTCCTAAAAGTGATTTGAACTTTTCATCAGAAAAACAACTGTAGTCATCTTGAGGATTTAAGATTCCTTCTTGGAGAGCAAGGGTTTCAGCAAATTTAATGATTTCATAAACGCCTCCGCGTGCCTTGATCGAGCCGGAAATGGGCAATAGATTGTCCGCTTTGAGATACCAGTTCCCTAAAATGCGACCTCCAACAAATGGGATGACCGATTTTTGAAATTCGGGAATAGGTAACAAAGGCGATTCTATGATGCCTTTGCTCTCAGATGTTTCAGGGAATGCACTAATAAAAAATGGCGCAAATCGCTTCAATCTTTGATCTGCAGCTATGACTGCCTCTATATTTGGTAATTCTGGATGAGTTATTAAAAGCAATTCAAAGGCTTTCTTAGAACTTAACTTATCTGGGTTCACCCATAGTGTTTCTTTATAGTGTTTCATTTCGTCAATTAAGTGGTCAATCGATTTCATAGGATGCTCCTTTCTGATGGTTTTATAATATCAAATTTTTGATGGATTTAAAATATGTGATTCAAATGTTATAATAGACCTATCATGAAAACAAGGAGAACATTATGAAATATAAGCAAACCATTTTAATGGCTTTGAGTTTAATAATTGTAGTCAGTTTTTTTATACCATGGTTCACAATTAATAGTGAGTTTGATATGTTTGCCACATCTGAATCGGGTTTTTCCGGATTCACTCTTGTCAAAGGCATTCACTATGCCGCACCAATGGTTTCGGCATTTGGGAGTGCTTATGGATTTCCTTTTGCAGCCAATGCGATTTATTTGGGGTATGCACTTGTTTTGATTCCTATTTTAGGTCTGGTAGCAATCGTTATGAGTGGCATGAGAAAACCATCGTCCAAGTGGGTCCATTTCGCACAGTTTGTTTTGATGCTTGTTGTGATTCTGCTTTTGATTGTGGCTGTCAACTTGAACTCTGATATGCGTCAGCTTTATAGCTCAGTACTCAAACTTTCCATTGGATTGCCGATTGCTCTAATAGCCTCACTAGTGGGATTAGGTTTTACTTTCCTCAACACTAAAACAGAATAGCTTCTTATAACGTAAAAAGGACGTGGAAAATTTCCACGTCCTTTTTGAGTTCAAATCATCAAATCCGTTCTTTCGGAATATAGTGAGTGTGTAATAGTTCGTGTGCCTTATGAGAATTCGGAGCACCAAGGAATTCATCGTAAATCTGCTTGATGTATGGATTCTCATGTGACTTACGAAGTACTTTTCCTTGATCTTCTTGGTATATGGCGAGTTGTCTTTGCTTGATGATGTCCATATCACCATGATGATATGGCTGACCGCCTCCACCAATGCAACCGCCTGGACACGCCATGATTTCAATCGCATCGTATTGTGAAATGCCGTCACGGATATCATTTAGCAGTTTTCTGGCGTTACCGAGACCGTGTGCGATACCAATGCGAAGATTCATATCTCCAACTTTCACAGTGGCGGACCGAATGCCTTCCAGACCCCTAAGCTGAACAAAATCAACTTTCTCAAGAGTTTCATTGGTAATCCATTCATAAGCTGTTCTCACTGCGGCTTCTATGACACCTCCGGTTGTACCGAATATGACTGAAGCACCAGTACTTTCACCGAGCAACTGGTCGAAGTGCCCATTGGGCAAACCAGCGAAGTCTATGCCTGCAATTTTAAGCATTTGGGCGAGTTCTCTTGTAGTGATGACAATGTCCACATCACTGTGCTCGTCTTTGGTGAGTTCGGGTCTTGCGGCTTCGGCTTTTTTTGCAAGACATGGCATGACGGACACTACCACGATATCTTTTGGATCCTTATTTATTTTTTGAGCATAATAGGTTTTGATCATGGAGCCAAGCATAATTTGAGGCGACTTACATGTCGATGGAATATCCAGCAAATCTGGGAACTGATGTTCAAAGAATTTTACCCATGCAGGGCAACAGCTTGTAAGCATAGGCAATCTACCACCGTTTTGGATTCTGTGGATGAGTTCTGAAGCTTCTTCCATGATGGTAAGGTCTGCACCGAAATCCGTGTCGAAAATAGCATCAAAATCTAGCGCTCTAAGTGCGCTGACAAGTTTTCCGGTGGTGATGGTGCCTGGGTCCATATCGAACATCTCACCAATAGCTACTCTAACTGCTGGAGCAACCTGAACGACCACATGTTTCTTTGGATTGTTCAGAGCGGTCCATACTTTTCCTGTATGGTTCATTTCAGTTAACGCAGCAGTAGGACAAACCGCAACGCATTGGCCGCAGAAAGTACATGAGGTGTCAACCATGTCGAGATGGAACGCAGGTCCGACAAAAACATCGAAGCCTCGATTCACTGCAGAGAGAATACCACACGTTTGTACGTCATTGCACATAGTTTCACAGCGTCTGCACATGATGCACTTGTTGGGATCCTTAATCAGCGAGTAAGAGGAATCATCGATCGGATAATTCATTTTTTCTCCTGTGTAGTGTATTTCTCGAATCCCCAGTTCCTGAGCGAGTGCTTGAAGCTCACATTCCAGATTCTTGGCACAAGTCAGACATTCGAATGGATGATTAGATAAGAGTAATTCTACAGCAGTTCTTCTCGCGGTTATGGCACGCATAGTATCGGTTCTGATGATCATGCCCTCGGTACAAAGTTCTGAACAAGAGGGAACGAGAGCGGGTCTGCCTTCCACTTCCACCATGCAAACTCTGCAGGATGCACTTTGATTGACAATACCAAATTCCTTGAGATTGAGATGACAGAGAGTTGGAATTTTAAGATTCACTTCTCTTGAGGCTTCTAATACGGTGGTTCCCTTTGGAACCTGTAGTGCTTTTCCGTTGATAAAAATATTAAGCATTTAAAAGATTCCCCCTTTATGGCTTGATTACAGCGTCGAAGCGACAAGCCGTAAAGCAAGCGCCACACGAGATGCACTGATCCTCATCGATGACGTATTTTTCCTTAGGTTTGCCGGCGATGCAATTGACTGGACATACACGTGCACAAGCGGAACATCCAATACATTTCACTGGATTGATCTTATATTTCGCGAGTGCCTTACATGCTCCAGCAGGACATTTTTTGTCTACTATATGCGCAATGTATTCATCATAAAAATAATCAAGAGTACTGAGTACTGGATTAGGAGCTGTCTGTCCTAAACCACAAAGGGCGCTGTCTTTAATCGCATGCCCCAGGGAACGCAATCTTTCAATATCTTCCATTGTTCCTTTTCCTTCAGTAATTCTCTCGAGAATTTCAAACATGCGTTTTGTTCCAAGTCTACAAGGGGTACATTTGCCACAAGATTCATCTTGTGTGAAATCCAAGTAGAATTTAGCGATGTTTACCATACAATCGTCTTCGTCCATAACGATCATTCCACCAGATCCCATCATGGATCCTATGGCTTTAAGGCTTTCATAATCAATTGGGGTATCTAGGTCAGCAGTCGTAATAACGCCTCCTGAAGGACCGCCTGTCTGAACAGCCTTGAACGCTTTTCCGTCAATGATGCCACCACCGATATCATATATGATCTCACGGAGTGTTGTACCCATAGGGACTTCGACGAGGCCGACATTGTTAATTTTACCTGCCAGAGCGAACACTTTAGTACCTTTAGATTTCTCAGTGCCAATGGAGTGAAACCACTCCGCACCTTTTGTAAGAATTGGTGGTATATTTGCAAATGTTTCTACATTGTTTACCGAAGTAGGTTTTTTATGATACCCTTCCACAGAAGGGAACGGAGGTTTCTTCGTCGGTTCGCCACGGCTACCTTCAACCGAGTGGATCAAGGCTGTTTCTTCGCCACAGACAAATGCTCCCGCACCCAGTTTAATATGGATGTCAAAACTGAAGCCACTTTCAAAGATGTTCTTACCGAGCAATCCAAATTCTCTCGCTTGATCAAGTGCAACTTCCAGACGCTTTATGGCAAGTGGATATTCGGCGCGGATGTAAACAATTCCTTCGCTTGCACCAATCGCATATCCCGCGATGGTCATTGCTTCGATAATGGAGTGCGGATCACCTTCTAAAATTGAACGATCCATAAAAGCACCCGGGTCGCCCTCATCTGCGTTACATATGACGTATTTCTGATCAGAGGGTGGTTTTCGAGTGTATTCCCATTTGAGTCCTGTGGAAAAACCACCGCCACCACGACCTCTTAAACCGCTTTCTTTGACAATTTCAATGACTTTTTCAGGTGTGTATTCTGTGAGTGCCATCCCAAGTGCTTCATAACCCCCAAAGGCTATGTATTCGTTTATATCTTCTGGATTGATCAATCCACAGTTCCTAAGTGCTATTCTGTATTGTTTCTTATAGAAGCTCATGTCATCATGTTTAGGTAGTGTACGATGCGTCTCGGGCTCCTTATAGAGTAATCTGGATACTGTTCTACCTTTTATTATATGTTCATCGATGATCTCATCGATATCGTCCATGCCAACTTTGACATAAAAGACATTATCGGGATGAATCTTGATGATTGGTCCTTGTCCGCAAAATCCGAAACAACCGGTTTTGATCACCGTTATTTCATCTTGGTATCCCTTTTCAATCAGTTTGGTTTTTAGTGAATCCACCATTTCCAAACTATTTGATGATACGCAACCGGTTCCGCCACAAACCATGATATGCGTTCTTTGTGTTGCCATACCCCCACCTCCTTAGAGTGCACTGTTGAAAGTCTTAATGAGAACGTGATCATCAAGGATTTCATTATTCAAAATATGCTTTTCTATGATGTCATCCACCACATTTCCCTTGACATTGCCGTAGATGATTGGTTCTTTGCCAGGTGTGTTGATTTGAACAGTCGGTTCACTATGGCAATACCCCATGCATCCGACTTGAATGACTTTAACATTGTCAAGCGATTTTTCGCCAATTAAGTCTACGAGTTTGTTGAGGACTTCCCTGCTACCTGCGGCAATACCACAAGTGGCCATACCGACGAGCACTTCAATTGTGGTATCTCCTGATTCACCCGACTCTCTAAGTTTAACTTTTTTAACCTGATCTTCACGAATTTTTCTTAATTCATCCAAAGATTTTATAGGCATGTCACTACACTCCTTTTTGTTCTTTACAGTCCATTATGATTTGACCAACATCTTCAGCTTTCACATGACCGTAAACTTTGTCGTTGATCATGACAACAGGTGCGAGACCACATGCTCCGATACAACGGACGTCATTGAGCGTGAACAAACCGTCGGCTGTGGTTTCTTTGTTCTTGATTCCAAGTTGATTTGAGAATTCCGTCATGACCTTGTCAATACCCTTGACAAAACATGCAGTCCCCATGCAGATGTTAATGGTGTAATCTCCTCTTTTTTCTTGCGTAAAGAAAGAGTAGAAACTGACGACACCATAGACTTTCGCGGCTGGCACATCCAGTTTTCGTGCTACGTGGAGCTGCAGTTCACTGGGGAGATAGCCAAATAATGATTGTGCCTTATGAAGCACCGAAATAACTGCTTCATCTTTGGCGGATTGTGTTTCAATAAATGCATCCAAAAGCTTTAGTTTCTCAGTTGCCTTATCGAATTCAAATACTTCCGACATAATCGAACCGTCCTTTCTTTGTAATAAGTGTTTACCACTTGTGTTATATACCCAATTAATATCAGAAAATTTCGACAAATTCAATATAATGAAAAATAAATGTAGGGAAGTGCTATGGGCTATTGATTTTTATATGAATCAGCGTAAACTATTAGTTATCATAGGAATGAACTATCGTTGTTGAAAGAAGGTTAAGCATGTCATTTGTTAGAAGCGGTCCGAAAATATTAATATTAGAACCAAGTGATAGAGAGCAGTTTAAAAGTTTCGTGAAGTCGCACTTTGTATCGGAGAGAGTCAATTCGGAAGCCAAAATTTTTGAAGAGATCATCTCAGAGATGAAACCGACACAAACTCTTCTGTATCTTACCGATTACGCCAGAGAAAACATTTTCAACATTGATGTCAGAGACTGTTTAGTAATCAACGAGAGCCCCCAAAATTTTTTCATGAGACTGATCAATTCCAACAAGGGGAGCCTAATCAAATATGTTAGAAAGTCCCCACGAATTGTCATTATGAAAGTGGTGGGTAAAATGGATAGCACGATTGATTGTATCGTAGAAGATTTCAATGCGATCATTGAACCGACCAAAACGATTTTTAGTTTACATTCAGAAGGAACAATTATTTGTTTCACCAAGGGCAATATCAACAAAAGACTTGAATACTCGGATTTGAACCGTAATTCAATCTACACTGAAGTTCATTTTTCTGAAGTAATCGATATTCTGGATCATCATGCTCTAAAATACATCAATCGAAATCTGGATGAGAACAAGTGGTACGAATTGACAGTGAAAATCCAGGACAATTATGACGCTTACAAGATCCAGTACGATCGTCTGGTATATATATTTGATCAACTCGGTGTTGGAATCGTCCTCAAGGAAGAATGGGGAGAAGATGGTATGAAATTCTTCACTTCTAATGAGGCATACCAATTGTTACTATTCACTTATATGACTCCTGAAGCCATCAAAAAGATACTTTTGGCGCTGGAGTACATGGAGAATGGTGAACGAATTGTCAATTACGATCTCTTTTATAAGAAAAAGAAAATTCATTGGGAAGATGTTGGAATTAAAGGGTACGATGACAAATCGGATTTGAGCAGACATTTTCGCCAAGAGTTTTATAAGCAACTCGAAAGGGATGAGATTGAAAAACTGATTGGGATGGAAGATTACATTTTTGCGACAAGATAAGAAAGAATTGTATATTTTTTGTCAATTTTGGTATAATGATACCAGAAGACTGAGGAGGTATATCTATGGGAACGAAATATTCAGTTGTTGTTGTCGCGTATAAAGACGTTACGCCTGAAGTGGAGGCTATCATCAAAGCTAAAAGCATCCGAGTAATTGATGAAGAGAGCGATTTTGTGAATTTTTGCAATTATGGAAGACAATTTGATCAGGACTCACGAGTGTGCATATATATGGGATGGTATAAAAAAAATATCATGACTTATCTTGATAAAGACTACAAAGTGGTCATTCTCGAAATCCCATTTGCTTCAAACAAACCTATTGTGGAAGCACTTAAAGAAATCGATAAGGATTTGGGAGATCAAGTTCTGATTATCGAGCACGATGAAATTTAAAACGTCAATCTGATCCAGGGCCTTAATCCAATAAGCCCTGGATTTCATTTTAGAAGGAGAAATTTATGAAAAAATATAAAATGACCATCGGTTATGAAGGCGAAAAATATAGAGGATGGCAAAGGCTTAAAAATTCCGATCTAACCATCCAAGGGAAAATCGAAGGTGTCCTTTCAAAGCATTTTGGCGAGAATAATGAAATACAAGGTTCTGGACGAACTGATGCCGGAGTGCATGCAGCTTGCCAAATAGCAGATTTCACGACTGAAAAAGCAGTGGATTGTGACGCACTCATGTTCACTATGAACAAGTTCCTTCCAGAAGACATTGCTATTTATTCCATTGAGCCAGTGGATATCAGGTTCCATTCCCGTTTCAGTGCGGTGGAAAAGACCTATCAATATAGAATATGGAAAGCGTCTTATCCTCCTGTGTTTCAAAGACGACTTGTTTATGTTTATGAAGGGAAAAAGCTCGAGGTCCTCAAAATGAAGAAGGCATCTAAAACGTTTATCGGCACTCACGATTTCAGGGCTTTTTCTTCGGACAAGACTAAAAAATCAACAGTGAGAAATCTTAAATCCATTACATTTGAAGAGACAGATGAGGAAATCATCATAAATCTTACTGCAGATGGCTTTCTTTACAATATGGTCAGGATTATCGTTGGTACGCTTATTGAGGTGGGAAACGGCAGTAGGCCAGATACAGAAATTGAAGCCTTATTTGAAGACAAGGTCAGGATGAAGGCTGGATTTACCGCACCCGCTGGGGGACTTTGCCTCATGAATGTGAAATACTAGATAATTATTTCGCTTTGCTAAGCATTTGGGTATAATGTAAGATGAAATAATTAAAAAGGAGAACAATATGAAAGCATTATACTATGACTGCTTTGCTGGAATCAGTGGCGATATGAACCTTGGCGCAATGGTGGATCTCGGCGTATCAATAGAGCACATTAAAAATGAACTTAGCAAACTCGGACTTGATGATGAGTTTGAAATCAAATCTTCAAAAGGGGATAAACACGGTATTTTTGGTACAAAAGTGGATGTCATCGACTTAAGTGCCAGTCATGACCACAAACACGATCATGACCACGATCATGACCACGATCATCATCATGAACACACGCATGAGCATGTTCATGACCATACGGGAATGCGCGATTATGGAGAAATCAAGAAAATCATTGAAGACAGCTCACTGAATGAAAGAGTAAAAAAGTTCAGTATTAAAATATTTGATGAGATTGCCCATGCGGAAGCCCATATTCATAACCGAACAGTCGACACAGTGCATTTTCATGAAGTGGGCGCTATAGATTCCATAGTGGATATTGTTGGAGCTGCCATTTGTTTTGATGCACTTAATGTTGAACGCATCTTGGCTTCAAAAGTTGAAGTGGGAAGCGGTTTTGTGAAATGCGACCACGGAATGATGCCGGTACCCGCACCAGCCACTGCTGAGATCTTAAAAGGGGTGCCCATCTGTTCAAAAGTGGAAAAAAATGAAATGACCACACCAACCGGTGCTGCGATTTTGAAAGCATTTGTGGATGAGTATACCGATGACAAAGCATTCACCATATCTGAAATTGGATATGGACTTGGTAGTAGGAATCTTGTAATTCCAAATTTATTGAGGGTGATGATTGTCGAGATGGACTCAGCTAAAAAGAAAACAACTGTGAAACAATGGATTATTGAATCCAACATTGATGACATGAGCTCAGAACTACTGGTCTATGCCGAAGAGCGATTGTTTGAATCTGGAGCACTGGATGTTTACAAGACTCCAATCATCATGAAAAAAGGGCGACCAGCGATCAAACTGTCCATACTCGTTCAGGAAGATCACCTTGAAGCGGTCAAGAAAACCCTGTTCAAGGAAACCACATCCATAGGTTTAAGAATGTATGCGGTTGAAAAGCAGAAGCTTGATCGCAAGTTCATCAAATTGAACACGAGGTTCGGTGAGGTGACACTCAAAAAAGCTTATCTAGAGGGTGAGTGTGTGAATCAAAAACTGGAATACGAGGATTGCAAACGAATTGCACTGGAAAATAAAATGTCCATCAAGGACGTTTATGAAATCATAGAAGCCGAAATGGCAAAGGGAAAGGAAAAGGAATAACAATGACTTTAAGAGAACTTAGAATAAAGAATCCAAAACTGGACCAATTGTGTGTCTCCATAGAAAAGCTTGAGAAACTTGCAGTGGCTTTTTCGGGAGGCGTTGACAGCACATTTTTGATCAAAATAGCAAAAGAATGTCTTGGGGATTCTTTAGTTGCCATCACCGTAAATGCCCCTTACATCGCCGAATGGGAAATCGACGAGGCTAGAGCGTTGACAAGCAGTCTCGGCGTAAGACATCATTTCATAGAGCTCGGGATATCAGATCAAATACTGAACAATCCGGAAGATAGATGTTACAAATGCAAAAAGATTGTCTTCTCAAAAATCATTGAATTTGCAGCAAATGAAGGATTCCCTACCGTTGCAGATGGGTCGAATGCCGATGACAAAAAGGATTATAGACCGGGAATGAAGGCACTTGATGAACTTGAGGTCAAAAGTCCTTTACTTGAAAATGACATCACAAAAGAGGAGATCAGATCATGGTCGAAATCATTTGGTCTTGAAACATGGGACAAACCGCCTTATGCCTGCCTTTTGACAAGACTTCCATACAATACTATAGTCGATTTCAAATCACTTGAGATGATTGAGCGAGCAGAAAAAACCATCATAGATTTGGGAATCAGAGCCATCCGGGTCAGAAAACACGGTGACATTGCAAGACTCGAAATAGGCAAAGAAGAAATGAACAAGATCCTGAATCTTGAACTCATGTCTGAAATTGCAGAGTTACTTAAAGCAATAGGGTTTGAATATGTCACCCTTGATATGGGTGGTTATATCATGGGCAGTTTCAACCGTTCCATAGAAAAAGGAGTTTAGAAATGCAAAAAGACAATCTCGAACTATTGCTGAAACGTGTGCAGTCGGGTGAAATGAATACAGATGATGCACTTAAACAACTGCAGAAGCTCCCGTTTACAGATATGGGGTTTGCTATGATCGACAATCACAGGGCGATCCGAGTGGGGTATCCAGAAGTGATATATTCCGAAGGAAAAACGGTGGCACAAGTGACTGCAATAGTTGAGCATCTCTGTGAAAGTGGTGTTAATGTACTGGCTACCAGAGCTACAGAAGAAATGTATGAATCGGTTCGCCAAGCTCACCCAAACGCTAAATACAATTCACTAGGCAAAACGATTACCGTTATCAATTCTGAAATCACACATTCAGAGTCTTATATCGCCATAGTGGCAGCTGGAACATCCGATCTACCAGTCGTTGAAGAAGCCTATGAAACGGCACTGATTCTTGGTAATCGGGTGGAAAAAATAATCGATGTGGGTGTTGCAGGAATCCATAGACTTTTCTCAAAACTCGACGTAATCAGAGGTGCTCGTGTGGTCATAGTTGTGGCCGGGATGGAAGGTGCTCTAGCTAGTGTTGTAGGCGGACTGGTGGACAAACCTGTAATTGCAGTTCCAACTAGTGTTGGGTATGGTGCCAGTTTCGGTGGCATCAGTGCACTCCTGACCATGCTCAACAGTTGCGCGAGCGGGGTTACTGTGGTCAACATCGACAATGGATTTGGAGCAGCCTATTCGGCATCCATAATCAATCAGTTGAAATAGTTTTTCAGAGCGTAACATAAGTTACCGAAATAGACCATTCAAAACGTTATGATAGATCTCGAGGAAGTCAGTTATAAAAAAAATCATAATTCAAGTACTGAAAGGAGATTTATCAGATGAGTATGTTTTGTTATCAGTGTCAAGAGGCTGCAGGCGGTAAAGGCTGCACAAAGATTGGTGTTTGCGGTAAAACGGATGACGTTGCCAACCTTCAAGATTTATTGATTTACACTTTAAAAGGCATTTCAGATTTCAATCAACAAGCAAGAAAAGCGGGTCTTAATGAGCAAAAGACAGATGCCGTGATCCTTGATGGACTTTTCGCAACAATCACCAATGCAAACTTTGACCACAATGCAATTGCAGCTAAAATAACAGGTGCCATTTCTGAAAGAGATCGTGTGAAAGCGACTTTAGAGGCAGCTGGCAAACTTGAAAATAAAGTATACCATGATTCAGCTGTATGGACTGGATCAGTTGACAGCTATGAAGAAAAATCAGGTTCAGGCGTTGGCGTTTTATCCACTGAAAATGAAGACGTAAGAAGCCTTAGAGAACTTATTATCTACGGACTCAAAGGTATGGCTGCTTATGCTGAGCATGCAGCAAACTTAGGTTTTGCAGATGCAGAGATCTATGATTTTGTAGAAAAAGCATTGCTTGCAACAATCAATGATGGATTATCAGCTGACGAGCTTGTAGCACTCGTACTTGAGACGGGTAAATTCGGTGTGAACGTCATGGCACTTCTCGATAAAGCGCACACAACAAGCTATGGCAATCCTGAAATCACAGAAGTTAATATAGGCGTTAGAAATAATCCAGCAATCTTGATTTCGGGTCATGACCTGAAGGACATGGAAGAACTCTTAGCTCAAACAGCTGGTACTGGAGTGGATGTTTATACACACAGCGAGATGCTTCCTGCGAACTACTATCCTGCATTCAAGAAGTATGATCATTTCGTAGGTAACTACGGCAATGCATGGTGGAAGCAAAAAGAAGAATTCGAGAGCTTCAACGGACCAGTTCTTTTCACTACAAACTGTATCGTACCACCTGCTACAAGCTACAAAGATAGAATCTATACTACTGGTTCTGCAGGATTCGACGGTTTCAAACATATTCAAGGCAGAGTAGATGGCAAAGCAAAAGATTTCAGCGAAATCATTGAACATGCTAAAAAACTCGCATCACCAACCGAAATTGAAACAGGTTCAATCGTTGGCGGATTTGCTCATAATCAAGTTATGGCACTTGCAGACAAAGTAGTTGACGCAGTAAAAACTGGCGCAATTAAGCAATTCTTTGTAATGGCTGGTTGTGATGGTCGTATGAAATCAAGAGATTACTATACTGATTTTGCTGAAACATTGCCAAAGGACACTGTAATCCTTACAGCAGGGTGTGCAAAATACAGATACAATAAACTTGGACTTGGTGATATCGGTGGGATTCCAAGAGTTCTTGACGCAGGTCAATGTAATGATTCATACTCACTTGCTGTTATAGCACTTAAACTCAAGGAAGTATTTGAACTTAATGATATCAATGAACTGCCTATTTCATACAACATCGCTTGGTATGAGCAAAAAGCCGTTATTGTTCTTTTGGCTCTTCTCCACTTAGGCGTTAAAAATATCAAACTCGGACCTACATTACCTGCATTCCTTTCTCCAAACGTGGCAAACGTACTTGTGAACACATTTGGAATCAACGGCATCGGTACAGTAGAAGAAGATTTGGTACAATTCTTGGGATAATTCATTTAAAACCAGAGGGCGATGCTTTGCATTGGCCCTCTATTTTATTATTAACAAAAATATTACATGGTCAAGATTGCGAAAAAAGACAGTTTGCGTTATACTGGAGCGGTTGGAGGTATCAAAATGAAAAATAGAATTAAAGTGGTCATCTCTGATTTGGATGGCACATTGCTCAATAAGGACCACGCGCTCAGTGAATACACCAAAAGTGTGGTGAAAGCGCTTAATGAAGAAAATATACCATTTTGGATTGCGACAGGTAGACATCATTGTGATGCACTTAATATCAGTAAACAACTCGGAGTGGATACTTTTTTGATTACAGCAAATGGTGCAACCATAGCAGATTTTAGCGGAGAGCTGATTGATCAGGCGTACATTGAGAGGGAAATCATAGAGAATATTTTAAAAATTGAAGTTCCTGAAGGTGTTTACAAGAACTTATACAAAGGTGCACACTGGTTGATGGAAGAACCGGATCAGGTTTTTGCCAAGTATTATAAAGAAGACGATTTTCATTTCACATTATGCAAATTCGAGGAACATTTTCATGAACCGATCAACAAGGTGTTCTTCACTTCATATGACAATGAAAAATTGGTTCCGATAGCAAATCTGGTGACAAAAATGTATGGGGATCATGTCGACGTGACTTTTTCCATGCCTGAGTGTCTTGAAATCATGCCAAAAGGCGTGAATAAGGGAGAGGCTATACTCAAGTCACTCAAAAAATATGGGATCGAGCCTCATGAGGTCATCGCATTTGGAGATGGACTCAACGATCTCGAGATGCTGAGTGTTGTGGGCAAAGGATATGTCATGGGCAATGCACATCCAACACTCAAAGAGAAACTCATTGGGCATGAATCCATTGGAGATAATGATGATGATGCGGTTGCAAAGCATTTGGTGGAGCTTTTCAAGTTGCATGAGAGAATAATAGCTTAAAAAAAGTGCCCAGCAAAAGCTGCGGCACTTTTTTTAAGCTATCGCGTAGTTAAGTTTCCGAAGGAAACTTATCAGCGTCTTAGTTGATATTTAAAGATGAAGATGAGTTTCGTCGCCCAATATTTCGTTTCACAAAATATTGCACCAATCCCCATTCCGCATCAATTCAACAGTCCTACCATCAGTAGTCACTGCCTTCACGTCAAGTGATTCACCACCAACCATGAAGTCCACATGAACCACACTGAAGTTTGCACCTGCATCCTTAAGTTGAGCTATAGACATGTGGATGCCATCTTCTATAGTTGAAGGGTAAGCACGTCCAATTGCAAAATGACAAGTGGCATTTTCATCATATAAAGTGTTGAAAAACACTTTTTTGGATTGATAGATAGGAGAGGTTACTGGGACCAAAGCCACTTCTCCGAGGTACATGGCTCCTTCATCGGTTTCAAGAAGCCCTTTGAGTGTTTCATAACCTTGCTTTGCCGAGAAATCAACAATTTTGCCTGCTTCAAAGGTAAAAGAAAACTCATCGATCAGAACCCCGTTATAACTCAGTGGCATTGTCGAAGTCAAAGTGCCATCGACACCGAGTCTGTGAGGCATTGTGAACACTTCTTCGGTTGGAATATTGGGAACGAAATAGGCGTTGTTTTTAGTGTTGATGCTTCCTCCGCCTTCCCAAACATATCCATTAGGAAGTTTGACCTTAAGATCTGTACCGGGTGCTTCAAAGATCAGATGATCAATATTCAAATCGTTAAGATAATCCACTTTGCTTTGAAGAATGGTCACATGATCTTCCCAAGCTTTGATTGGATCATCCTGGTCCGCTCTTGTGATCTTGAGTATATTTTCCCATAAGGCATTGATGCCATCTTCCTCAGAGAGTTCAGGGTAGACTTTTTTTGCCCATTCAGGTGATGGGACCGCTATACCAAGCCAACTGACACCGCCTTTGTTTACGATTTCCCTATAAGGTTGTACGGCCTGTGCGGTGGCTTTGTTTACTTTAGATAATTTGGAAGGTTGCACATCGGCCATCAAGTCTGGATTGGGAGCGATAACACTGATCACCGCAGCACCATCTGCAGCAAAATTCTCCATATATTTCGCACGCCAATCTGGAAAGTACTCAAGATAACTCTCATCGGAATGAGTGTATCTGAGTTTGGTCTGTAGTTCATCATGATACTCGGCGCGTACTATGCTCGCGCCACATTCATAGGCAACTTTGGTGATTGCTCTTACGAAATCACTTGCATCGATTGGAGCATTAACGATAAGTGGTTGTCCCTTTTGAAGGTTGACGCCAACCTTGACCGCTATGCGCGCATATTTTTCTAGCAATTGTTCATTCATATTTTGAACCTCCTATTATGTTTCATTTTAATTCTATCAAATGAAATGGCAATGTGGCAATGAAATGGTATAATTTACATAAGATCAAATAATGTTGGAGAAATAGTATGAAGTATTATGAAGCAATTGATGAAAATAGACTTTTTGAAGATTATAAAGATGCACGCATTCTAATCGTTACGGATGAAAATGTTTACAGACTCCATGGTGACCGGTTCAAGACGTGTGAATTCCTGGTTCTACCATCTGGAGAGGCTTCAAAGAATTTTGATTCTTATACGAAAATAATAGATGAGCTATCGAATCTGAGAATGAACCGCTCAGATCTTCTTTGTGCGCTTGGAGGGGGTGTCATCGGTGATTTGGCGGGCTTTGCCGCGTCCACTTATATGCGTGGAATGGAATTCGTTCAGATCCCCACGACCTTACTCGCAATGGTGGACAGCAGTTTGGGTGGAAAGACGGGAATCAACCATCAGTCGAGCAAAAATAGGGTCGGCACTTTTTATGAAGCATCACAAGTTTATAGAGATCCCACTTTTTTAAATACACTGCCAAAAGCTGAATTTTCAAATGGATTTGCAGAAATCATAAAATACGCCATAGGTTTTGATCGGAGTCTTGGAGATCTACTTGATCGGGTCAATTTGGATTCAATGAATGATATGGATCTTATCATGAAAATCGTTGAAAAATGTGTTGAGATCAAGCAAACTGTAGTGAAGCAGGATGAAAAGGACAAAGGAATAAGACAACTTTTGAATTTTGGTCACACTATAGGACACGCCATTGAGTCCTATTATAATTATGAAGGTGTAAGTCATGGTGAAGCTGTAGCCATAGGAATGGCTATGAAATTGAAAATGGCTTTTGATGAGAAAGTCATCTCCGATGAGGAATATCACACATGGATAAAGCGCATCCTCAAATTCGGACTTCCCGTGAAACTGGTTCAAAATAATGATCTATGCAAAATTTTAGAACTTGTGAGTTTTGATAAAAAAGCGACCGGCAAAAATATCCGGTGGATTGAGATTCAAAAGATAGGTGAACTTAAGGTTATCGAAAACGGGATGGATGTCCTTATGGAAAAACTCAACTGTAAGAAAGATTCCTTTAGTGTGATTATAAAGCCTATGAAACTGAAAGGGAATGTGTCCATTCCTCCTTCAAAAAGTCTAAGTCACAGAGCTATAATCTGCGCAGGTTTATCTGAACAGGTGTCAGTCATAGGTCCGTTATCCGATTCTGCGGATATTCAGGCGACACTTGATGCCATGATGAAATTTGGAGCGAAAATTGTTCATGTCAAGAAGGATCGTCTGGGAGCTTACTATCAGATCTGCAATGAGAAAATTGGAGTCTATTATAAAACAAGAAAACCTGTGATCCATGAACCACTGACCATTGAGTGCCATGAATCCGGTTCCACTTTGAGATTCTTGATTCCATTCACAATTTTGACATCAGATGCCGTCACATTCACTGGAGAGGGACGACTTGTCAAAAGACCTTTAGAGCCATACTATGATCTATTTGATCAAAATTGTATGAAGTACGAAACGAGTTCTGGGGAACTGCCATTGACCATCCATGGTAATTTCGGTCCTGGCAGGTACGAATTGCCGGGAAATGTGAGCTCTCAGTTCATAACGGGACTGCTAATGACCTTACCACTTATGAATGATGATTCTGAAATCCACATTACAACAGATTTGGAGTCTGGTCCATACATTGATCTGACGATAGAGACACTGAAACAATTCAATATAGATATTGAACATTCATCGGAAAATGTTTATCATATTCCTGGAAACCAATCTTATAGAGCTGTGAATCTTTCTCTTGAAGGAGATTATTCACAAGGCGCATTTTGGCTGGTTGCAAATAGTCTGGGCAGCGAAATTGATGTGACCGGTCTTGAGCCTTTATCTTTACAGGGGGATCGTGTCATCACTGAAATGATCGATGTGTTCGATTTGGAACCTCATGAAAACTCGAAACGTGAGTTTGATATATCACAGTGTCCAGACTTGTTGCCAGTTCTCGCCGTGAAAGCTGCTCTTACAAAAGGTGTTACAGTGTTTGAGAAAGGTGAACGGGTTAGACTCAAGGAATCGGATAGAATTCACGCAATGGCTGTTGAACTTAGAAAAATGGGTGCAGATATCATTGAAACAGTCGATGGTCTGAAAATCAAAGGTGTGGACAGGCTGGAAGGTGCCACTGTTTCATCTTGGAACGATCACCGAATAGCCATGGCACTTGCCATTGCGGCGACATATTCAAAGGGCCAAGTATGCATTGAAGGTGCTGATTGTGTGAGCAAGTCCTATCCTGAATTTTGGGAAGATTATAAAAAAGTTGGAGGAAGTATCGATGTCGAGCCAATTTGGAAAACTATTTAAAATCAGTTTGTATGGTGAATCCCATGGAGATAGTGTCGGTTGCATCATAGATGGATTACCATCTGACATTGTTGTGGATTTTGGTTTGATTCGTAACAGGCTAGATCAAAGGAAACCCGATTCATCAGGATTCACAACTTCAAGAGATGAAACCGATGAATATGAGATTTTGAGTGGTGTCTACAAAGGCAAAACGACTGGAACACCTATGAGTGTCCGTTTCGTCAACAAGGACCACAGATCTTCCGATTATCTGGAATCAGATCAAGTTTTTAGACCAGGACATGCGGATTATACTGGCTACATGAAATATAGCGGCGCAAATGACCCTCGGGGCGGTGGTCATTTCTCGGGAAGATTGACAGCACCGATTGTCTTTGCAGGGGCAATCGCTGAACAGATTTTACAGTTAAAAGGCATTGAGGTCATTTCACAGCTCTTATCAATAGGTACCTTACAAGGAAAATCTCTCGAAGATATCGATGAGGCAACTGTAGGACTTATCAATCAATTAAAATATGCCATTCATCAGGACTATTCAGAAGCGTTTTTGGACGAAATCCGAAAGACTGGAGAGCGAGGTGATTCCATAGGCGGAGTTGTGGAAACTGTGGTCACCGGGGTGAAAGCAGGGATTGGGGAACCGTTTTTTGATAGTCTGGAAAGCACCCTTGCACATGGACTGTTTTCGATACCCGGTGTGAAAGGTGTTAGTTTTGGTGCGGGGTTTGGCCTTTCAAGGATGAACGGTTCTGTGGCCAATGACCGATTTCTAAAAAACAGCAAAGGTGCTGTGATCACAGCAACCAATCGGAGCGGTGGAATCAATGGTGGCATCAGCAACGGTATGCCTATCAAGTTCGATTGTGCGATCAAACCGACACCTTCCATTGCAATGCCGCAGGAAACTCTTGATTTTTCCATATCTGAAACTTCGCTATTTAAGATCAAAGGCAGACATGATCCCTGTATAGCGCTTAGGGCGGTCCATGTGGTCAGGGCGATAACAGCTATCGCCATTTGTGATCAAATTTTTATTTGTAGAGGTATAGGTGGCAATGTATAAAAAATACGGTCTTTTGGGGGCGAATATCGCTTATAGTTTTTCACCCGACCTTCACAATCGTATGTTTCAGCTTGCAGGTATTAAAGCTGAATATTCACTGATAGATATCCCCAGAAATCAGTTTGATCTGGATGTGCTTTCAAAAGCTGTGGAGTCATTTTCGGGTTTCAATGTGACAATTCCTTACAAAGAGACAATCATCGGATTTTTGGATGAAGTGGATGAGATGGCACGAAAAATAGGTGCTGTAAATACTGTGGTTTTAGAGGACGGGAAATGGAAAGGATACAATACCGATTATGATGGGTTTCTTTATCTTTTCAAGCAATTGGAAATGCTTCAGAAAAAGAGTGCGACAATTCTAGGTACAGGTGGAGCTGCTAAAATGGTTTATCATGCGCTTATGGATCTTGGATTTGAAGATATATCCGTGGTGTCTAGATCTCTGGATAGTGACACAGAGTTTTTCAAGAAAGCAAGATGCATGGATTATATAGCTTTGGAAAACAGAATGCAATCCTCCAATCTACTTGTAAATTGCACACCTCTTGGCATGAGCAGTCAAATTGATGCCATGCCTGTGTCAAAGAAACAGCTGGAATTTTATGAGGCGGTCATCGACCTCATTTATAATCCACCTGAGACTAAGTTGATGCACGAAGCCTCAAGGCTTGGAATAAAAGTGCTCGGTGGTCTTGATATGTTGGTTGATCAAGCCCTTGAAGCGGAAAGCATTTGGACTGGAATTGAGATGAACACTGAAAAAAATAGAATGATTCTTTTAGGGATGTTCAGATAATGTACAGAAAGTTGTACATTATCTGAACATCCTTTATTTTAAAATTGTACAATCTCTGTAGTAATAAGTTGTCAACATTGAAAATGGAAGTTTTGAATACCTTCAGGATTAGAGTGCGTTTTGGCATAGGAATTGCTTTATTATAAATTGAATGGCATAAGGCTTTATAAATTTGATCAAATGAGGTGAAGTGAGTGAGTACTTTTTTACAAGTCATATTCAGAAGCTTGGAAACCGGAAGTTTGTACGCATTGGCCTCTTTAGGCATAATCATTGTATTTAGGACTTCCAACATAACGAATTTCTCACAGGGTGCTGTGGCGATGTTCAATACTTTTGTAGTCACATATTTTTTTAATTCTATGGGGTGGCCACTTTGGATGGCAATCATTGCTGGTGTCATCAGTGCTATTATTGTCGGTCTTTTGATTGATCTAGTAATCATCAGACATACGAAGAAAGTGTCCCCTGTTGCGAAACAGATTGTTACCCTCGGTATGGTAATGATTGTTTTAGGCATAGCTCCAATGCTTTTTGGTGTCGATCCTCTGAGATTGCCAAGACTTATTGAAGATGGAAACATATCTATATTAGGTGCAGATATTTCCTATAATGGACTTTTTAATATTGTATTTGGGATTGCAATAATGGCGACACTCTTTTATATCTTACAAAAGACAAAAGTGGGACTGGCAGTCCGGGCTACCGCCTCCAATGAATACACAGCCAAACTCATGGGTGTGCCTACTAAGACTGTGACCATGGGCGCATGGGCTGTAGCAGGAATACTAGGAGTGCTCTCAGGAGTTATGGCTGCACCGATGACATCGGTGACACTGGGTTTGATGGATGAAATTCAGATCAATGCGCTTATTGCAGTGGTTCTTGGTGGTTTTCAAACGTTTTACGGTCCAGTTATCGGTGCTTATGTCATCGGGATCAGTAGAAATCTTTTGCTCTATTATGGTTCTTCAGTATGGGGTGGACAGATTCTTTATATTCTGATCCTTGTTTTCTTGGTCTTCAGACCATATGGACTCATTGGTAAAAAAATCATTAAGAAAGTATAGGTGGAGAGATGAAAACAAAATTTAATTGGCTGAGGAATCCATATCTTCAATTCCTATTGTTTGGATTATTACTTGCAATGGTACCGGTATTGGCAAAAGTGGGCATTTTCAAAGTGAGTTATATCACAACGCTCGGAGGTGCATTTATATTTGCTATTGCAGCGCTTGGACTAAATATTCTACTTGGTTATTCCGGACTTATATCACTTGGAACAGCAGGCTTTATGGGACTAGCGGCATATCTTTCAGCTTATGCAACCATGGATCTGAATTTACCTTTTGAGGTAGCAATCTTCCTTGCGATACTCATTCCGACACTCATAGGAGTCTTGGTTGGACTTGTTTCGCTGAAAATAGAAGGCATATATCTAGCTATTGCAACGCTTGCAGTTTCAGAAGTCATGAGAAAGACTTTTGAGGAATTTGATTTCTTTACAGGCGGATTCAGTGGCAAAACAGCCAATTATCCAACGCTTTTCGGGATTTTCACATTGGATCGAGCTACTATGTATTACTTCATTGTCTTCGTACTGATCGCAATTATGATTTTGACTCACAACATGGTCAACGGAAGACTTGGTAGGGCACTCAATGCCATGAGGGGCAGTGAAGCAGCATCACAGGCAATGGGAGTCAATCTAATGAAACATCGATTGATCGCTTTTGCGCTTGCAACGATATATGCAAGTATTGCAGGAGTCCTATATGTACATTTCATCAAATATTCTTATCCGAGTATTTGGTCTTTGAAGTTATCCCTCGACTTTCTTGCAATGATCATCATTGGTGGACTAAGATCCATATATGGCACTTTACTTGGAGCGGTAATTGTATTTGCTGTACCGGATCTTTTTCTGAAACAATTGCCATATTTTAGTCAAGTATCCTATATCTTAAATGGGATTTTAATTATCCTCGTTATCATATTCTATCCACATGGATTGATTTATGCGGGACACGACATAAAAAGAGCATTCAATAAATTGAGAAAGGGAGCAAAGTGATATGCAAAACAATCAAGTTGACATGAATGGTCTGGTACTGAGGATCGAAGAGCTATCCATTGCATTTGGTGGACTTAAAGCTGTAGACAGTCTCTCTTTTGAAATCAAGGAAAATGAAGTGTTCGGTCTTATCGGTCCGAATGGTGCTGGAAAGACAACCGCTTTCAACTGCATCACACAATTTTACAAACCGGATTCCGGAGCGATATATTTTAAAGATAGAAAGGGACAAACTCAAAACCTTCTTGATCACAATGTCCATGAAATCATAAAGCTTGGACTTGTGAGAACATTTCAAAATGTGGAGTTGATCAGAGAACTCAGTATTATCGACAATGTTCTTATTGGGGCACATACAGATTTTGAGGCGACTATTTTTTCCCAGGCGTTTAGACTTCCGAAGGCTGTGAGGGAAGAAAGGGAGATGCGGGCAAAAGCATATAAAATTCTCGAGACTCTTGGAATTGAAGATCGAGCTAATCTACCAGTAGGAGGTCAACCATACGGAATCCTCAAAAAAGTGGAATTTGCCAGATCACTGATTTCAGACCCCAAGTTGATCATATTGGATGAGCCAGCAGCAGGACTCAATGATGTGGAAACCATTGAACTGGCAAGCAGAATCAGAAAGATTCGAGATGAACTTGGATGTTCAATATTGCTCGTGGAACACGATATGCGTCTTGTGATGGATGTTTGTGACAGAATCTGCGCCATATCGTTTGGAAAGTTCCTAGCGAAAGGTACTCCAAAAGAAATCAAGGAAAACAAAGCAGTACAGGTCGCTTATTTGGGAATAGAGGTGGATCATGACACGAAACAGTAAAAAAACAGCACTCTCGGTTAAAAATTTGGTGGTCAGATATGGCGCTATAGAAGCACTTAAAGGCATTGACTTGGAAGTCAAAGAAGGAGAAATCGTAGCATTACTCGGAGCTAATGGTGCCGGTAAGACTACGACGCTCAGAACTTTATCTGGACTCATTGAATCCGCTGAGGGATCAATTGTTTATTATGATATGGAAATCTCAAAGACTGAACCTGAAAAAATAGCAGCAATGGGCATAGCTCAATCTCCAGAAGGTAGACAAGTCTTTAGGGACTTTACCGTAGAGGAAAATCTCAAAATAGGATCATTCACGTTAAATGACAAAAAGCAGATTCAGAAAAATTTTGAAACCGTTTATCGATATTTCCCAGTTCTTGAGGAAAGGAAGAATCAAGTATCCTCAACACTTTCCGGTGGTGAACAGCAGATGCTTGCAATAGCAAGAGCGTTGATGAGCAGTCCTAAAATACTGCTTTTGGATGAACCTTCATTGGGATTAGCGCCACTTATAGTTCAAGGCATCATGTCCATAGTGGAAGAAATCAAGGCGGCGGGAACAACAGTAATCATCGTCGAACAAAACGCGGCTCAAACCCTTAAGATAGCGGATTACGCTTATGTACTGGAACTTGGGCAGATCAAGATGCATGGAGAAGCGGAAAAACTTAAGAATGATCCACAACTGATTGAAGCGTATCTTGGAGCGCACTAATATGGTATTTGATCGAATAGGATTCGATCTGATATAGAGCATCAATGACAGTGGGGGAGTTAACCGACACTGGTCCAAAACTAGAGGAGGAAATTTATATGAAAAGATTTTTAGCACTTTTATTAGTACTCGTATTGGTGTTTACTGTGGCAGGCTGTGCAAAAGAAGAACCGGAAGCTGTGGTTACACCAACAGATGGCGAAGAAACTGAAGCACCTGCACCTGCTCCGGAACTTGAATGGGCTCAGGGAATCTCTGAAACTGAAATCGTTGTAGCGAACTCAGCTGCGACTTCAGGAGCTTTTGCACCTGTAGGAGTACCATTTAATGCAGGTATCGAAGCTTATTTCGGCATGATCAATGAGCAAGGTGGCATTCAAGGTAGAGATCTCATCTTCAAGCACACAGATGATGAATTCGACCCGATCAAAGGTAAAGCAGCACTTTCAAGCATGGTAGAAGATGAAAAAGTGTTTGCAATTGTAGGACATTTTGGTACACCTGTTGTAGCGGCAACATTAGAAGACTTAAAGAGTTACGGCATTCCAGCTGTTTATTTTGCAACAGGTATAGGACAACTATATAATGACAAAGCTGTAGGCAATGATAGAAATATATTCCCAGTTCAACCGATTTACAAAACAGAAGGCCGAATCATGGTCGCACGTGCTGTCGGTGACTTTGAAGCTTCTAAAATTGGTGTCATCTATACCAATGATGATGCTGGAAAAGACCTCTTATGGGGTGCTGAGAACATGGCGGCAGAACTCGGAGTGGAACTTGTGATTCAACAGGTTGCAGCGGGTGCGACAGACGTATCTTCAGCGGTCACATCCATCAAAGATGCAGATGTTGACTTTATCATAGGTGCTGCGATTCAAGCAACAATTCCAACTATCCTTAAAGAACTTGCAGCTCAAAATGTCAACAAAGATGTGATCACGACTTACGTCAACGTATCACCAGTAATTGCACAAGGTGTAGTCAATGAAATCGCAGGAAAATTTGATGTTTATGGCAATGGCTGGGTATCATTTGAAGGCGAAAGAGCGCTTGCACTAGAAGAGTTTGCAAAGTATACTGTTGGTTACGAAACAAATGTCTATGCAATGACAGGTTGGATTGCTGCACACTTCTTCGTAGAAGGTCTTAAAAGAGTCGATGGTGTAATCACTTGGGACACTTATATGGACGCTCTTGAATCTGCACCGATCATGAACCCGTTCGGTGGAGAGATTGACTTTGGTAACGGACTCAGAGCCGGTACTCAAGAAATGAATCTTTCAAAAATCAGCCATGACAATCTTGATGGTGAATGGCTTGAAGTCAAACCACTTCAAGCCATAGATTCTATTATCAACTGATATGGTATAATGATATTGATGAAAGGGGAATCGCTGAGTCGATTTCCTTTTTATCGGTTAAGTCATGAAAGTAGGTCATATAGATGAAAGAATTTGAATTTAAAAAAATACAAGTAAGAAATGAAGTTTTGGCATATAGAGAAGGTGGCAAGGGCGAGCGGATTCTTTTGTTGATTCATGGCAATATGTCTTCATCACTCCATTTTGACAAACTGATGGATGAACTTTTTGACGATTTCAAGATTTTTGCGGTGGACATGAGGGGTTTCGGCCATTCGTCTTATCATGAACGTTTTGACAGTCTGAAAGATCTTAGTGAAGATCTCGAATTTTTCGTGGATAAACTCAGGTTGAAGGATATTGAAGTAGTAGGATGGTCCACTGGTGGTGGTGTGGCAATGCAATTCGCATGCGACAACCCAGATCTGGTAAAAAGAATCGTTTTACTTGAAAGTGTAGGCATCAAAGGATATCCAATGTTCAAGAGAGATTCAAATGGCCAACCAATTCTCGATCAATTGCTTATGACAAAAGAGGAAATTGAAATGGATCCCATTCAAGTCGCTCCCGTGTTGAGAGCTCTTGAGTCAGGAGATGCGAAATTTTACAAAATGCTTTGGAACATGGCAATTTACACTGCAGGCAATACACCTGACGAAGATGATTATAATCGATATATCAAGGAAATGCTTTTACAAAGAAATCTTGTGGATGTGGATTATGCACTCACCAGGTTCAATTTATCCGGTGAACATAATGGTTATTCACAAGGTACAAACGAAATATCTAAAATAAAGTGTCCAGTAGTTATTGTTCAGGGAGATAAAGATCTGGTTGTCCCAATGACCATGGCTGAAGGCATCTATGCTGCCCTTAAACCAAACGCTAGACTTGAAATACTTGAAAACTCAGCTCACAATCCGTTAGTGGACAGACTCGATAAAGTTGTTGAAATCATTAAGGGGAATTAGCATGGCATTTTTGAAAACAAAAAACGGAAAAGTGTATTATGAAATTCATGGTGAAAATGACAAGACATTGATGATTCTTAATGGCATCATGATGAGCAGTGCAAGCTGGAAACCGTTTCTCCCTTATTTGGTGAAGCACGTGAAAGTGGTTCTTGTTGATTTTTTCGATCAGGGTAAATCAGATTATTTGGATGAGGTTTACGACCAAAACATTCAGTCAGAACTCGTGAGTGATATCATCAGTGGATTGGATCTTGAGTCGGTGACTCTTCTTGGGATATCTTATGGTGGAGAAGTAGCCATGAATTTTGTGACGCGTTATCCTGGAGTGCTCGAAAATTTGATACTCGCCAATACAACTGCTTATACGGGGAAACAACTGAAGGCGATCGGCGATAACTGGGTCCATGCCGCATCTACCTATGATGGCAAGAAGTTTTTCAAAGCAACCATCCCTCCGATCTATTCCACAGGATTCTACGAATCAAGGGCCGATTGGCTGGATGCTAGAGAAAAAATGTTTGATCAATTGTTTGACGAGAGATGGTATGAGGGATTTATCAGGTTGGTTCGAAGTGCTGAGACCCATGATGAGAGAGAAAATTTGAAGAATTTCAATGTACCTACACTGGTCATTGGAGCAAGCGAGGATATCATAACGCCGTTATCTTGTCAAAGAGAGCTTGTCGAGAACATCCCGGATTCAAAATTTCTTGTGATAGAAAATTGTGGTCATGCTTCCATGTATGAAAAACCAACCGAATTTTTTAGTAGCGTCATTGGATTTGTTTATACAACCGGTAGCACATTCAAAATATGAAAAAAACACCCATTGTGGGTGTTTTTTTGTGTGTGTGTCACCAAAACTTAATATTATGAACGTATAACTTAGTGAAAACAATTATGGAACTTCAGTGATATAATAAAACATAATGTCATGCTTAATAATCATTGGAGGATTAGATGGATTCAATATCTGCGAAAGAAGCCAAGATAGATCCTGTATCTAGAGAGGTTTTTATAAAAGAACACATTCCGTTTGTAATTTATACGGTTTCATCGGTCACGGGAAGATATATTAGCACAGAAAATGATATGGAATATTCAATTGGCCTTGAAGCGCTGAATAATGCTATAGATGCTTATGACGAATCAACAAGTAAATTTGAGACTTTTGCGACTACAGTCATCAAAAATAGAGTCATTGATTTTTTGAGAAAAGAGAATCGAAAAGGCTATTTGCTTTCAGAATCGGATGTAATGGATGCCACTATGGATGAGAGTGGTTCGGTGGACATGCGCATGGAAATCGCAGAATTCACCGAGCATTTGAAAAAATTCGGGTTCACATTCGATGATCTGGTGGATGTCAGTCCGAAGCATGTGGATTCAAGAAAAAGGGCGATTAGGCTTGGAATGAAAATTTCTGGGAATGAAAATTGTATGACTTATATCTACAAGGAACTTAAATTACCGGTTTCAAACATTATTAAGTTGTTCAAGGAGAGTAGAAGATTTGTATATTTACACAATAAATATATATTATCAATAGCAGTGATTTTCGATAAAGACTATTCCATCATAAAAGAGTGGATCGGAGATGTGATAAGGGGTGATGAGTATGAGAGCCAATAAAGGCAAAATAATGGAAATATTAGATTCTCATGCAGTGGTTATGACTAGCGATGGCCATTTCAACCGCATCAAAAGAAAAGAATCCATGAGAATCGGAGCGGATGTGCTGTATACATCCAATGATTTGATGGAAAAACCTTACTTGAAAAAAAGTTGGTTTTTCAATTTTAAAACACAAGTTGCTGTGGCCATGTTTGTAGTACTTGCACTTGTGATATCACAAATTACTATGCCTGTTGCGTACGCCGTTGTATCATTGGATATCAATCCAAGTCTTGAAATCACAGTGGATGAATCGAGAAAGGTCGTATCCATCAACCCTATCAACACAGAGGCTGATGAACTACTTGAAGCTTATGTAATCAATGAGAACAAAGATCTTCATGCAGTCATCAACGACTTGATTAAACTGTCGAATGCCATGGGGTACTTGACAAGCGAGAATCATAATGTGATTCTTGCAACTGCAATGATTGACAGTAAAAATTCGAAATCAGATTCAATTGAATTCATGTCTGAGATTCTCAGTGCGATAGAAGAAACCGAGTACACATTTGATTTTACTTTGGTATCCACAGCAAGAGAAGCGGGCGATCTGAAGAGTGCGAAAAGTGAAGGACTGTCATTGGGTCGATACGCTATGGACAAAGAGAATTTTATGCCTCCAGGACAAATGAAAAAACTGGAAGAAACAGAAGAAACAGAAGCGGTCGAACAAGAAACCGAACCTCAAAATGAAGAAGAAAAAACCACTTTGCCACCTGGACAAGAGAAAAAAGTTGAAGAAAACAAAAATACAGATAATGAAAAACCTCTCCCACCGGGACAAGTGATCAAAGAACAAAACAAACCATCCAAATTTGTAATCACTGAAAAGAAAGCGACACAACCAAACGATAACAATGGCAATGGAAAAAACAAAGGTGGCGGAAAAGGCAATTGATTTGATGTGCTCCAGAGTAAATCTGTGATATAATATTGAAAGATTACTGACTGGAGACATACGAATGAAAAATAAATTCGCAAGAAATTTAGGAATATTAGGCATCATTGGCATATTGATCAAAATCATAGGGGCACTTTATCGTGTCCCTCTTGCTGTGTTTATGACAGAAGATGCAGTAGCGTATTATTCGCTCGCGTACCCTTGGTACAATATGCTGATTGTACTCTCATCAGCTGCGATTCCAGCGGTAATTGCAAAATTGACGGCTGAAGCCGTTGCAAACGATGACATTTCATCAGGACTCGACGTATTGACTGTAGCAAAAATGCTGATGAATTTTTTTGGTCTATTTACCGCACTTTTTCTGATTGGGTTTGCAAAGATCATATCTGGGGCTCTGGGTTTCCCGGAAAGCACTTATTCATTTTATGTGCTGGGAATCGCTTCATATTTTGTGGCTATTAATGCGAGCTACAGGGGCTTCTTTCAAGGTGAGCAGAGACTTCAGATTTATGGTATATCACAACTGATAGAACAGATTGGTAGAGTGACATTTGGACTGGCTCTTGTAGTCATATTTGCAGGATTGTCTTTAGGTGACAGCATGCTTGCTGCCGCCGGAACTTCAGGAGCTGCTTTCGGAGCACTGTCCAGTTGGGCATATGTAGTAGTGAAATTCAAGAAATTCCATCCCGGTGCGAAACATAAAGTAAAAGATGTTCGCTCGGTGATCAAGAAAATTGGAAAATTGGTGTTGCCACTTGCTATGGGTGCCTCTATCATGCCGCTACTTTCCATGATAGATGGGGTGCTTGTAATCTGGAGACTCAGTCAAATAGGATATGCTGCAGAATCGGCCATCATGTATTCCTTTGTAGCATTCTATTCCGCACCGATCATCAACTTGTCACAAGTGGTATTCTCAGCACTTCAGGTAAGTTTGCTTCCTATGGTGACCAAAAGCTTCACGAGACGAAGTCCGGAACTGTCCCATCAGATTCAATTCGGAATATTGCTTTCAGTATTGCTAGGGCTTCCAATGGGACTTGGCATAGCCGCGTTTTCAGAACAAATATTGCTTTTCCTATATCCATCAAAAGTGGATGTTGCAATGGGTGCGGCATCGGTGCTCTCAATCCTCGGACTCTCGATTGTTTTTCTTTCACTTTATTTGGCTACAACGAGCATCCTACAAGGGCTCAATGAATACAAGAGACCGGTCAGACACCTTTTGATCGGAGCAATCGTCAAAGTAATAGCCGCTTATGTGTTGATTGGTACACCAGCAATAAACATAAATGGTGCTGCAATCTCCACTTTGCTCGCATACGCTGTGGCAGCTGTGCTGAATCTGTGGCGGGTTTATAGTATTCAGCCACCAGATTACCAGACCTTGAAGAAAATCGGACTGACGCTCCTCAGCAACGCTCTGATGATCATATCTGCGACAGGATTGTTTGGCAGGCTTGAAGGAATACTTCCTATGAGACTGAATTTGTTGGTTTCAATATTTGTGGCAGTACTGGTGTATGTAGTATCCATTTACTTGTTCAAAGTAATCATCAAACAGGATTTTGAAAATTTAGGTCAAAGTTAATACTAATATTAAAACCCAAGTGGGTGCTGATTGGGGACAGGTGCAAATTGGTACCTGAAGCGAAGTTAAGTTGGTTTTTGACTGACGTCAAGTTGGTTTTTGGACAGCACAAACTGGCTTCGCCACTTTGGCTGGTACCAAGTTGGTTGGGAAAAGAGTGAGAGCGGGAAAAGATTAAGGTCAAAGACGTTTAAAGCCAAGAGTGTTTGCACTCTTGGCTTTCGCGTAGTTACAATGTTTTGTGAAACGAAACATTGGGCGTAGGTATGGTTCTCGCGAAGCGAAACTATACTAGCCACATGTTTCTATGTTCTACATAGTACGTTAGAAACTTATTAGCGTCTCAGTATAATTCAAAAAACCCAAGAGTTTAAGCACTCTTGGGTTTTCTTATTTTTTTATAACATAGCTAGAATAAGCTCTCTTATGACTTTGCATGCCGTTGCCGTACTGACACCGGTTTGGTCGTAATGAGGCGATAATTCCACCACATCGGCTCCAATGATGTTGAGTCCGGTGATTGTTTTCAGAATCTTGATCATGTCACTAAAGAAAATTCCACCCGGTTCAGGCGTGCCTGTTCCGGAAAAAATCGAAGGATCGAATACATCAAGATCTATGGTGATGTATACAGGATCATCGCTTCCGATTGAGTTCACAACAGACTCCAGTGTTTCATAACCAAATTTTTCGAGATGGGTATGAGATTTCGCCCATTCGAATTCAGCTCTTTCACCAGAACGGATTCCAAACTGGAAAATGGTTCCGTCACCCATGAAGTCCCACGAACGTCTGATGACAGCAGAGTGGGAAAGTGGTTCACCCATATATTGGTCACGAAGGTCCGCATGTGCATCAAAGTGAAGCAATTTCATGTTTGGATATTTCTTGTATGCCGCTCGGATAGAGCCAAGTGAAACCAGGTGCTCACCACCGATCAGAAAAGGTATTTTTCCTGCGGTGAGAATTTCCGTAGTTGTATCTTCAATCATTTGGAGTGATTTTTCAGCATTACCAAAAGGCAAATCAAGATTGCCGATGTCGGTCAAAGCGTAATCAGTCAAATCCTTTTCATTGTACGGGCTGTAGGTTTCCAGACCATAAGAGTCCATTCGGATATAATCCGGTGCAAAACGCGTTCCGGGTCTGAATGAAGTGGTGGAGTCAAACGGAGCTCCAAAAATGATGAGCTGTGACTCTTCAAATGAAGAATCACAACCGATAAAAGTATGGATATTTGAATGCATTATAAGCTCCTATTCTTCAAGCATCTTCTTTACGAAAGTAGGGAGTGCGAAACACCCTAAATGTAAGTCAGTGTTATAGTATTTGGTTTCAAGTCCGAGCTTTGACCATGCCTCAGGATTAAAATCCTTGATTGGGTCGAGTCTCTTTGAAGCAAAACCAAACAGCCAATGTCCTGATGGGTAAGTTGGCATATGGAACTGATAAACCTTGCTTACTGGAAATATCTTTTTAATCTTTGAATGTGAACGCTTCATTTCACGGGCATAACCTGGGTAATATGGGCTCTCGTGTTGGTTGATCAAAATGCCATTTTCAGAAAGAGCAGCATAACAATCGTTGTAGAATGCTTCTGAAAAAAGACCTTCTCCAGGACCGATTGGGTCTGTTGAGTCCACTAAAATCAAGTCGTATACATTTTCTTTACCGTGAATGAATTTTAACCCGTCTTCGAAATAAAGGCTTACTCTTGGTTCGGTAAGTTTTGAAGCTGTGATCGGAAGGTATTTTTCACAAGCGCGAACGACCATTTCGTCAATCTCCACCATGTCGATTTTTTCGATATGAGGGTATCTTGTGAGTTCTCTTACGGTACCACCGTCGCCACCACCGATGACGAGAACGCGCTTGATGTCAGGATTAGTCGCCATAGCGACATGAGTAATCATATCATGATAAACGAATTCGTCTTTCTCGTTGACCATCATGAGACCGTCAAGTGTGAAAAATGTGCCGAATTCCTCAGATTCAAAGAAATCAATTTGTTGAAACGGGCTCGTTTCAGAGTAAAAGTGTTTTTTTACTTTAATTGAAAAGTCAACTGTATCCGTGTGTTTTTCTGTGTACCAAAGTTCCATTATTACCTCCTTAGTCACTTAATGACTTTAATGGTGTTTGCTTCAGGATCTTCCATGCCGGTGATGATCCCGTGGGAAGATTTGAAAAGCTTGATTTGTTCGATGACGGAAGCATTGATGAGTTCGCCGTAACTTACGACAGGAATGCCTGGGGGATAACTCATCAGTGATTCACCACTGATTCTTCCGGCGGTGTCCTCCAGAAGGACAACATCTTTTTCAGCGTAGAATGCTTCTCTTGGTGTTAATACCACTTCAGGGTAATGTAAATCTATTTTTTTATATTCGATTCGTTCACCTTGGAATTTTTTTTGTATATCGGTAAGTGCATCAATCAGTGCATCCACGTGATCGTAATCATCTCCGAGGCTTAATATCGCGAGAGAGTTGAATATGTCACCGGTTTCCATTTGGATATTGTATTGGTCCCTAAGTAAATCATAGAGCTCCATACCGTTGAGACCCATATTTCTTGTGGTCACACTGAGTTTTGTAGGGTCGAAATTAAATATACCGGGATTTCCAATGGCTTCATTCCCGATGGCATAACAGCCTGGAATCTCGTTGATTTTCTTTCGTGCGTATTCAGCTACTTCTATTATATGATCAAGCATGGCTTCACCATGTAATGCGAGCTGTTTTCTGGCGACATCAAGTGACCCCATTAGCAAATAAGAAGGACTTGTGGTCTGCATGAGGTTGATGACTTTGCGGACATAATGGCCGTCAATCACTCGATCGTTGACGAGAAGTGCGGAACTTTGTGTCAGTGATCCTCCTGTTTTATGAAGACTGACTGCGGAAACATCCGCTCCAGCCTGCATGCCACTGAGTGGAAATGAATCGTTGAAATGAAAATGTGTGCCGTGGGCTTCGTCGACAAGAACCAACATATCTCTTGAATGGCAATATTCCACAACGGCCTTCAAATCACAAACCGCACCATAATAGGTCGGATTGATGATGAATACTGCTTTAGCATCTGGGTGAGCTGTGTAAGCCTTTTCAAGGGACTGGAGTGTGATGTTGTGTGATACACCCATTTCCTCATCAATCTCAGGTTCCATATAAACAGGAAGCGCCCCGCATAATATGAGTGCGTTGATGGCGGATTTGTGTACATTTCGCGGAAGAATAATCTTATCTCCACTGCGTACAGCAGCCATGATCATGACTTGAACAGCGAATGATGTGCCGTTGACGATGAAATATCCATGATCCGCACCGAATGCATCTGCAAGTAAAGCCTCAGCTTCTTTGATGACACCAATCGGGTTGCCCAGAAAATCCAGGGGCTTCATGGAATTGACATCCAGTTCCATCATAGCGTCGCCAAAATACTCTTTATACTCTTTTAGTCCTCGACCATGTTTGTGACCAGGAACGTCAAATGGAATCACTTTGCGATCTCTGTATTCTTGCATGGCTGTAAAGACAGGTGTTTTTTTATGGTCAAACATTAATAACCTCCTTTTCAGGGTGTTTTAGATTTTGCTGATGTTTCTTCCGTAATAGATTTCAGCCATTTCCTTTTTGAGTTTGGTCATGATTTCTCTTTGGTCTTTAGGCGTTAATTCATCTTTGGATACAGCAAAAAGATAGTTGTTGAGTTCGAAATCCTTCAACATCATTTTGGTATGGAATATATTTTCCTGATAAACATTGACATCAATCAACTGATACTTGTTCAGGGTTCTTTTAGCAATATAGTTTTGGATGGAATTGATGTTGTGGTCTATGAAAAGCTTTTGACCAGTGGCATCTCTTGTAAATCCTCTTACTCGATAATCTGCAGTGATGATATCCGAGTCAAAGCTGTCAATAAGATAATTGAGCGCTTTAAGTGGGGAAATCTGACCACATGTGGAGACGTCGATATCCACTCTGAACGTGCTGATGCCGTTTTCAGGATGGTATTCGGGATAAGTGTGGACTGTCAGGTGACTTTTGTCAAGGTGACCAACAACATGTTGAGGCACGTTGACTAAAACGCCTTTGTTGCAAGATGGATCAACAGCCTCATTCGGTACTTCTTCTTCGGAAATAAGTATTGTGACACTTGCGCCCTGTGGATCATAATCTTGCTTTGCGACATTCAGTACATGTGCTCCAATCATTTTGGTGACATCCTGGAGTATGTTCGTCAATCTTTCTGAATTGTATTGTTCATCGATATATTCGATGTATTTGATTCGATCTTCTGTTGTTCGCGTATAACAAATGTCGTAAATGTTGAAGCTCAATGTCTTTGTGAGGTTGTTGAAACCATGGAGTTTGATTTTTTTATAACCTTTCAATTTAAACCCTCCTTAAACCTAATCCATTTCAAGCTTAAGCAAATGTATCCGTTACTTAATACTTAAAATATTAACCGGTAAGTATACTAATACTGTTTTTTACACAAGTACAATTATAACAGAAAAACATAGAAATACTAGTGTTTTATCGAT
>JAGXHV010000020.1 GCA_024636005.1 Bacillota bacterium | reverse complement strand
ATGCAGTACCAAGCAAATAATCATCTTCATAAACAGCACCAGCTTTGATGCCTTTGTATAGGTAATCCACAACGAATTCATTTTTGACATCCAAAACGTACGCTTTACTGGCTCCTGTTGCAAGTGCCTTTTGCCATACTTTTGAATAATCCTCATTTTGACCGACATCTACACAAACTGCAATAACTTCATAATCAAATTCAAAACTTAACCATTTCAAAATTACAGAGGTATCAAGTCCTCCTGAATATGCAAGTACAACTTTCTTTTTCATAACTGCCTCCTTATTCTCAATTCTTTTTTGAGAATTTATATATTATTTTGTTTAAATATACAATTTGATGCAAAAAAATAATCCTTTAGGTTAAGGATTGTATTATGATCTTAAGCATAAAAAAATCCACATTTCAGTGGATTGATTGCTTGTTTCATATGATTAATGCACCTGAAATCCTCTGATTTCTTGGGACGAATTTCTCCGCGGTACCACCCAAATTAGCTTTATGCTCTCTCGTTATCAGTACGGACGTGTTGTCGATACCTATTCCCTTTAACGGTGGACATCCGGCTCACCTTACAATTATCTTCTTGTGAGCTGCTCGAAAAAGTTCTCAATACTTTTGCTTCGTATGAGCTTACACCAACCTCATATCGCTGAACCCGCGCCAATATATTTTCTTTTCCTCAAACGCTTTTAATTATGAACTTGTGGTTAATTATACAGAAGAGTGTATTCGTTGTCAACACTAAAAAAAAATTTTTGAATTATTATTTCACCAGTTGGGAGTTTCTATAATATAGCATTGTGTCAGCGAAAACCATAATCAGATTGATGCCATATAAAAGTATGACCCAATCCATATTATAAACCAACTTGTTGACTATTCCAGCGACATACCCAATCATGATGACATAAAGGAAGATGACACTTTTTCCAGAAATTGAGCGTGATTTTAATGATTTGTAGATGGATATCGGCCATGCCGCTCCAAAACATAACAACATGATTATTTCAAAGATACTCATTAGAACTCCTTTTAAGCTGTGATATTATCATTTTACGCTGGATCCATGCGAATTGCAAATTCATTACAATGATGATACAATTACTGAAAAACTAATACTTTAGGAGTGTTCTGTCATGAATATTCAGATATTTGGCAAAAAAAAATGCTTTGAAACTCAGAAAGCTGAACGATATTTCAAAGAGAGGCGCATTAAATTTCAGGCTATAGATGTTTCTAAATATGGCATGAGTAAAGGTGAGTTTGAGAATATCAAAAGGGTAGTTGGATTGGATGCACTACTCGATAAAAACAGTGAACTCTATTTTCAAAAGAACCTCGATAGGATCCGTGGTGCCGAAATGATTCAGGAAATCATGCTGGAGAACCCCAAACTATTCAAAACTCCAATAGTCAGAAATGGCAAACAAGCGACTGTAGGTTATTGCCCCGATGTATGGGCAACATGGACTTAAAGACTGGAAGGACCATATTATGAATGAATTTCCTTCACTTACGAAGTTTCAAGAATTGCTTGAAGAAATAATCGATGAGATACCAAGTGAGTTTTTCAATGACCTAAGCGGTGGAATTGTGCTTCAAGACCAAATTAAGTTTCACGCTGAAAGCAAGCCGAATCAGCCGATTTGCATAATGGGAGAATACCATCGAACAGTTTTGGGAAGCCAGATAAAAATATATTATGGCTCATTCAAAAGAGTCCATAAAAATATTGAACCTCAGGATCTATATGAAAAACTTAGAACGACGGTAATCCATGAATTCACTCACCACCTTGAGCACCGTGCAGGACTTAAGGATCTTGAAATAAAAGATAAGAAACGGCTTGAATCGTATCGCACTAAATAATGATAACGTGGTATAATTAAAGAAAATCCACAAAGGGGATTGTCATGGATCGATTATGGTACCTGTCACAGATTGAAATATTGGAAGAATTCACTGACGATGAAAACATGGCTATGCATGAGATGCTCAAGCAAGTTCAGTTTTCAAAAGGTTCGGTTGTTCAGTTGCCGAATACGCCACTTGAAGGGTTGTTTTTTATCAGAGAAGGCAAGCTTAGGCTTTTTAAAATCGATGATCTAGGAAACAACTATACAGTTGGCATTTTAAGTAAAAATTCATTTTTCGGGTGGTCTACCCATTTTTCTCTGGGTACTGAATCCGTAGGTATTGAAGCACTTGAATCGACTATGATCTCAGGTTATGACGCGGAAGCATTCAACAAGTTTCTAGTTGAAAAACCCGATTTGGTGACTCAGATTCTTGATCTTGTCAGCAAGGGTAAGGGGATTCAGGAGGAAATGCTTGAGGCCATGTCAAAGATGGACTTGAAGTCCAGGCTCATGTATTGGCTTGGACAGCTTGCGCTATATCACGGAAGTGATGTGGGCAATTATGTAACCATCAATCTCAAACTGACACATGAGGATCTCGCGCATATGATTGATGCAAGTGTGGATGAGATCAAAAGCAATCTACAGATTTTAGCCAAAGAAGGATTGATCATATCCGGCTTCATGAAAATTAGTCTGAAAAAATAATAAAAAAACAAGAGCGCGAATTTTGCTCTTGTTTTTTGCGTAGTTAAGTTTCCGAAGGAAACTTATTAGCGATCTCAGTAGAATTTACGAGACATGAATGCTATGCATGCTCTTGTTTTTGCGTAGTTACAATATTTCCGCAAAGCGGAAATATTGGACGACGTTGTGTTTGCTTGCAAACATAGGAGCCTATATATCTATGTTCCATTTACTCCGAAGGAAACTTATTAGCGTCTCAGTTTACATTTCGAAAAAGTTTTGGATAAACACTATATAAATATTGTAAACCTAAACAAGAGCGAATTTTGCTCTTGTTTTTTTTTAAAAGCACGCTTTGACTATCTCAAGCATTATATTAGGTATGACCTCATAAACATCTTTAGTGAATACACGCTCGGTGACTTTGTGAAGGTCTTTCCCCCACGGGCCAAGATTGATGATTGGCATATCAAGTGTTTTCAGTTTGCCAAAAGGAATCCTATAAAGGGTATCCCAACCTGGGCTGTTGGATTTTATACATTCAATATCCGCATCGTTACCGGACCAAGTCGCATAGGAAAGATCCGATATACCCATGAAGAATCCCTTCGATTCGTATTCGATATTGTACTTTTCCATTGAGATTTTATTGATCAGTTTATCCATTGAAAAATGCAATTTCTTGGAAGTGAAAGAATTGTTGACATGCGGGTAGTAAGGACCGGATAGTGCGATGACAATTGCTGGTCCCTCGAGATCGATCCAATCAGTTATGAATTCAATCAATCGGGTTGAGGCTTCTGGTAGTGTTATTGAGTTCTCCCTCAATTTTTCAAGCAAAGACTCTTGGTAAACATCGTATTCTTTTTCGAATCCGTGATCTTTGGCATGCATAGCCATTTCATAAATCTCTTGAAATGTGAATACTCTAGGATTAAAACTGATTTCTTCAGGAATTTCACCTGTCAGCGCGCAATAGTTTTCATATGCATCCTGAAAGTGAATCAAAGTATCTCTCATGGTACGTTTGGAAACTGAAACGAGCTTTGACATGATGCGCTGTGGTGATCGTGTGAAAGTCAACCAGTTGAAGTAACCAGTGGCGGCTTCAGGAATTGAAGCATCATAAGCCTTTTTTCTATCCTTGAGATTGACCCAAACAGGTGGAGGTGTTGCTTCATTGCCGTGTTGGTCACAAAAATCAACATTGAGTTCTGTCTTTCGCTGAAGGTCAGCAAGAATCAGTGATGGGTTGAAACCAGCAAAAGGATCACCAATATGACTCTTTACACCTTTGACATAAAGTACCGGCATGATCTTACCTACGGAACCTTCATGGAATATTGCTTTGGTCTTGTTTTGATTGAAATACGGTTCACTATTGATTGTAAGAACATAATCCAGACCATATTCATCTCTGAGTTTTGTGATTTGTGATACTGCTCTTAACATACCTTTTGATAAAGACTCTTCATCAGGTACACTGATCAACAATACATTGCCATCAAAGTTATCAAGTTCTGAAAAATGGGCACAAAGTGACAATTGTATAGCTGCCCCCGATTTCATATCTGCAGAGCCTCTTCCGAAGGTCCATTCACCGGATTCCAAATCTGTCCTCACTGAATGGGACAAATTTCTTTCAGCCATGGCAATCGCAAGTTCATCTGGTCTGAGTGCCAAAGCTTTTAGTTTGCCATACTCTTCAATATCAATGGCGTCGTGATGATGTATCATAATGACGGTTTTACTTCCATTACCTTTGACGAGTGCCCACACCACATTTCTTCCATAGGGATCATCCGCAAGTATTTCAGCACCACATAATTCGGGATGAGTGTCAAAGTAAGGTTGCTCCTTGATCCAATTCAATATTTGTTCTGATATATATGTCTCACGAAGCGAGCCAGTATCGCTTTGCGTCGCCATCAATCTTAAAAACAATGATTTGATCTGTTCTTCAAACATAAATGCTCCTTTCTAGTTCTTGTTAGATTTCATTATATCATACTTTGGAATGACGCTCTGTTTGAACTGAAAAAAGGGTATAATCAAATAAGACAATATATTCATCATTATATGAACATGGGTGGTATTCAATGGGGAAATTTTTGGGGATGATTAAAAATATAGGTTTGGCACTCACCATCGGGGTGGTGGTCGGAGTGGTTTCTGTGGTCTTTAATATCGTGATTGAGGGAGGAGTTGAACTCTCTAAAAACGCGTTGCTGAACAAGGATGATTTTTACTTCATATTGCCTCTGCTCGGCGCGGTAATGACCATGATAATATATGGACTTTATTTGAAAGATGACCATACTGGGCTTGGCATTGTACAGGTTCTTGTTGAACTTGAACAAATCAAAACGCATTTGATGCTTCCGTTCAGGGTGTTTATAAGGGTGGTCAGCGCAATGGTTACTTTAATTTTTGGTTTCTCTGCTGGACGATTTGGACCTATTGTTCATTTGGGAGCTGCTGTCGGCTCAAATGTAGGTTATCTTTTTAAGTTGTCCTCAACTCATGTGAGACTATTGATTGGTTGTGGCGCAGCGGCAGCTATTGCTGCAGTCTTTAAAATGCCTTTATTTGCGGCCGTTTTTGTGCTTGAAGTGCTTTATAAAAAACAGTTCGCCAATTACTTTGCTCCAGTGGTGTTGTCGGCTGTTATAGCCAATTTACTCGGAAATTACATCCAAGGACCGATGCCGAATTTTGACTTTGCATATATACAAGGTTTTGCTTTAAACGACCTTATGGTTTATGTAATATTTGGACTGATCATGGGTGTTGTGGGAATTCTGTACATTCTCTCAATCAATCACTTCACTGAGTTATTTGGTAAATTGAAGAACATTTATGTCAGACTCGTTATTGGTGGTTTGATTATTGCGGGTATAGGACTTTATTTTCCACTCAATTTCGAATTGCACGAAAATACGACATCGAGGATTTTAAGTGGGGAATTTGGAATCGGTGTTTTGATTGCCATTGGTCTAATAAAATTATTGGCTACCGGAATCACACTCGGAAGCGGTTATGTAGGAGGCAATTTTTATCCTGGGATCACAATTGGAGCAGGACTTGGTATGGCATTCGGAAAATGGATAGAACCAGCTGGTGAAAACCAAATATTCGGAGTGCTTGGAATGGGGGCCCTCATTTCCAGTTATCTTAATGCCCCAATTGCAGGCATCGTATGGATTTTAGAATATTCAAGACATTTTGATTGGATGATTCCAGCGCTTATCGTGTGCTCTCTTTCGGTTTCGGTCACTTATCATTTGCTTGGAAAAGATATTTTTTCTAAGTCGTATGAAAGTACAATGAAACAGCTGAGATAGGGATAAGTTTTTTTGTTTTTTATCATAATCTTAAGCAAATCTTAACTTTTAAAATATATACTTGAAAAAGTGTAACAGATTACCTCCATAAGTGGTTATATGTAGAAAGGGGGCGACAATTCTAGATATGAATAAAACAAATTATTTTAAGGTCCTTATAATAATTGCAGTATCTATAATATTAAGCGCTTGCTCAATGAAAGGGAAAACAGTTGATCAAGATTTTGAGCATGATTTCACCAAGCAGAGAAACCATGTGCAGTCCGGTCGTGTCCTTGAAGAGCGGGGAGATGTCTATTTTTCAGTATTAAGTGAAACCGCTTATGATAAGCAAAAAAATCCAACATATCATGGCTCGATATTTCGAACGGACGCAAAAGGTGATCAACTGGTTAAAATTGCAGATCACTATGCATCATATTTGACCATACATAATAGTTGGCTATATTTTTCTTCTGAAAATATTTATAGAATACCTAAAGATGGGGGAAAAATTGAACTTTTGGTACCGGGTCGCGACTTGGAATTTACAATCTATAAAAATAAAATCTATTTTGTGGACAGAACCTCTGAAGATGGTATCTATGAATCCAATTTGGATGGTTCATTCCAAAAGAAACTTTTCGATGGTGGTGCATCTAATTTGACGGTTCTTGGTGATACCATTTATACTGTTCGAAAGGCTGACTTCAAACTGCATGCCATTTCCATTAGGAACAATGAGAGCAGTAGTGTCATTAATGACACTGTGAAACAGTATTGCATTAATGATCAGCAAGTCATCTATACAAGTGAGGGGCTTTATATCCAATCGCTTATTGAAGGGTCAAGTGCAGTAAAGATTGATGATTTTGTAAGCGCATTCAATTTACAAGGAGATTGGGTCTACTACATCAGTGCAAGTGGAGGAGAGGTGCTTAAACCAACACTAAACAAAGCACGTAGTGATGGCTCTGAAAGAGTCGTTTTGCTTGAAAAAGACATCAGTTATTATGATATGGAGATTTATATCGCGGGGAAATGGATTTATCTTTTCAATCCATATGAAGCCAATCAATTCATTCGAATGAATTTGGATGGTGAGGATTTGCAAGTGCTTCGACTGGGGAAAGATTTTAATGGCGAGAGCGCAGTTGAGATTTTGATAGAGGAAAGTTTATAACATAAGCTTGCGCTGAAGCGCAAGCTTATGTTTATATAGTCCATTCATTATGAACGATACCAATAAGTTTCCATTCGTTACCGACTTCTTCAAATACAAGGATCAAACTGCGCCAATCCATCCCTTCATACTGTGGGTCAAATCCAGTGAAATGAAATTCGACAAACTCACCTGTGGGATAGACATCGCCTATGTTCACGAGTATATTGCCAGATCCGACTATAGAATTGATACCAATTATTTCAGGATTTAGAAAGTCTTGGTCATAAATGAATCGATTGTAGTAGTCCATAAAATTGAATTCAATTGGTTCACCACTACCATCAAATGAACCCCAAGTCAAAACCGAAGGATCTGCCATAAGTGATGGAAAGCTTTGTGAAGCAAACACCAGATCAGTCTGAGTGTTCACGTAAGCGTATGGTGAGAAGCGTACCCCATCATCTGGATGAACCCAATTTTGTAAACCAGTGAAGTCCTCGGTATCGATCAGTTCCATGACCTCAAGTGCAGAAGTGATTAGTGATGATGAAATTTGTTCGGGTTCTTCTGTGACCTCTTGGTTTTCAAGAATGGTTATTTGATTTTCCAGTTCGACTATTTGATTTTCAAATGCAACAATTTCTTCATTGAGTTCATCAATTTCATTTTCAAGGTCAGTAACCACAGCTTGTTCATTTTGATTGCCACTGCATCCTATAAGTAATATTGACATAAGTGTAAAGACAAGTAGTAATAGCACTATTTTTTTTTGCATAAAATGACCTCCTTGACCTTATTATACCCATTTGGATTGTATCACAAAAATTAAAATGATATAATTTTTGTTACTATGGTAAAGTTGAGAGGATAAAAGATAAGGGAGTGATAGGCATTGATCAGAAATATTGAACTTAGTGATGCCAGGCAGATTTGTGATTTATACAATTTCTATGTTGAAAATGCTGTTTGTACATTTGAAATGGATCCTGTTTCCGTGGAAGATATGACAAAAAGGATTGAAAACATTACAGAGTCCTATCCTTGGATTGTTGCTGAAGAAGACGGTTTGATTATTGGTTATGCTTATGCTGGAAAATGGAAAGAACGTAGCGCCTATAGATTTACGGTAGAAGCATCTGTATATATAAGGTCGGGATACGAAGGCAATCGACTCGGAACCACAATATACACCTCTTTGATCAGAAGACTGAGATCTCAGGGCATTCATGCAGTAATCGGTGGTGTTGTATTACCAAATGTGCAGAGTGTACGTTTACATGAACGTTTGAACTTTAAAAAAATAGGACATTTTTCAGAAGTTGGATACAAATTTGACGGATGGAGAGATGTTGGTTATTTTGAATTGATCTTGAAATGAATCATAAAGTGGAGGAGAACATAATGGAATACAATGAGATGATTGAAAGGTTTGAATACTACAAATCGAAGTTTATTAAGAAACAAAACCAGACACTTAAAATCAACATCTGGATCAGCTATCTGAAAAAAATCATTAAAATCAAGGATGCATCAGAACTCAGAGAGGGTACAGATGAATTGATTCAAAACGCTTTCAACCTGCTTTCCATTTACATTCATGAGAGGCCAACGGACAACAAACTTAGGAAAGAATATTTATTGGCATTTCAGGAAATGATGAAACATACAAAAAAAGAATATGGACTCGTTGCAAAAGGCTCATTTGTTGGGATGTATATGGCAGTGGGCATGTCAGTGGGTTTGGTTATTGGAATGATAATTTTTTCTACGGACAACGCCCTCTATAGCACTGGTATTGCATTCGGAATGGTCGCTGGAATCGTAATTGGAAATGCTAAAGAAAATCAACTTGAGCAACAAGGTAAGTTGTTCTAGTAGAGAGGAATTCAAATGGGTTACATTTATGATTTGAGGGAAAAAGTAGGGACAAGACCGATTATACTGACAGGTGTTGCACTCATTGTCCTCAATGAAACTGGAGAATTATTGCTACAAAGACGAACGGATACTGGAGACTGGGGAACACTAGGCGGTGCTCTTGAACTCGGTGAAAGTTTTGAGGAAGCTGCCCTCAGAGAACTTTACGAGGAAGCTGGACTTGAAACGAAAATTGAAAATTTGAGGTATGTCACAGTTTTGTCCGGACCGGACATGTATTTTAAATATCCCAATGGGGATGAAGTTTTTAACGCTCTTGTTGTCTATGAAATCACAAAAACAGAAGGTATCCCACATGTTAATGATGATGAAGGATTTGAAGTGAAATACTTTCCTCTGAATGAAATCATTGATGATTTGAACCCTATGGCTAAGATCATACTTAGCAAATGTGGTTATTATGATCTTTAATTAGAGCATTTTATGGAAGATGATATCATCCACATAAAGTCCTGTTTTTAAATCTATGTGATGCATCAAAACCTTACCAGCAAGTGTGAATCCCAATTTTTCAATGGCATGAAGTGAGGCGCTATTATCGCTATAGACATAAATTCTAGCGATGGTGACGCCTTTTTTTTTCATTTCAGAAAGTGAGAAATTGGTCAATTTGGCGGCGATTCCTTTCCCACGTTCATCGGGGTGAATGGCTGCAGTTAGAAAAGCGGCATGTTTTTTCTCTTCGGTCATTTCGCGTTTTCCGCGTACAACACCGATAATCTTACGATCATCATCCATCGCAACATATGTTAGATGACCAGGGTTATTTACCCAAGATTCTAGAATTTCCTCTGTTTCAACTTCTGCAAAAGACACCTCTGCCCCTTCTCTCCTCAAGCGGATAAACAAATCCCAAACCTGTTGAACATATTCTTTATCTAATGACATGAATAGCATTTCAAAGTCCTCCTTATTGATTTATTCTAGAATGATAATATCATATAAATGCTTGATTAGTAATTTAAAATGTGCTAAAGTAATTTTGAACTTAATAAGATCCAATGCTAGGGGTGCTGCATAGCGGGCAGCTGAGAAAAGAAACCTATTTTTTTACCCTTTGTACCTGATCCAGATCATACTGGCGTAGGAAAGCTGATAATCGTTTGAATTATTTTTGAACGCAAAACGCGACCCTAGGGTCGCGTTTTTTTATTCAGCCCTTCGCACAAACCAAGGAGGCTACTGATGAACGAAGTGAATTACACCACACAAATGGATGCCGCAAAAAAAGGCATAATTACTGAAGCAATGCGCCACATCGCCAAAATTGAACGTGTCGAGGAGCAATGGCTCGTTCAAAAGGTGGCAGAGGGCAAAATAGTCATTCCGGCAAATAAAAACCATAAATCGCTTATTCCTGTAGGTGTCGGAGAAGGACTCTCAACAAAAATCAACGTAAATTTGGGGATCTCAAAAGATGTCAATGATTATGACGCTGAAATGGCAAAAGTGAATAAAGCTCTTGAACTTGGAATTCATGGCATTATGGATTTGAGCAATTACGGTAAAACAGCAGATTTTAGAAGAGCTTTAATTGATGTTTCAACTGTCATGATTGGTTCGGTGCCAATTTATGACGCCCTTGGATTCTATGAAAAAGATTTGATCGATATAAAACCTGAAGAGTTTCTGGATGTCGTTGAAAAGCATGGTGAGGACGGCGTTGATTTTGTAACAATTCATGCCGGCGTCAACAAGCATACAGTTCAGACTTTCCTCAACAATCCAAGATTGACGAATATAGTTTCAAGAGGTGGATCGCTGATTTTCGCTTGGATGCAGCTGACCGGCAATGAGAATCCTTTTGTTGAATATTATGATCGTTTGCTCGATATATGCGAAAAATATGACATCACTTTAAGTCTTGGAGATGCCATGAGACCAGGATCGATTTCAGACGGTACTGATGCATCCCAAATATCAGAACTGATTGCGCTTGGAGAACTTACAAAAAAAGCTTGGGCAAAAAATGTTCAAGTTATGATCGAAGGACCGGGTCATATGGCAATAGATGAGATAGAGGCTAATATGCTCCTTGAGAAAAAGCTCTGTCATGGTGCTCCATTTTATGTGCTCGGACCACTTGTAACCGATGTTGCTCCGGGTTATGACCATATCACAGGTGCCATAGGCGGAGCACTCGCGGCTAGCAAAGGTGCTGATTTCCTCTGTTATGTCACTCCAGCGGAGCATTTGAGATTGCCAACCCTAGAAGATATGGTAGAAGGCATCATGGCATTTAAAATCGCAGCACATGCAGGTGATATCGGCAAGAAATTACCAGGTGCAAGAGACTGGGATGACAAGATGAGTGCGGCGCGTAAGGCAATTGATTGGGAAGCGATGTTCAATCTCGCCATCGATCCTGAAAAGGCTCGTAAGTATCGTGCGGATAGTCAACCTGAGGAAGAGCATTCTTGTACCATGTGCGGCAAGATGTGTGCGATGAGAACGCTTAATAAAGTGATGAACGGAGAATCATTATGAAGCATACTCATAAAATCACACTTTCCGGTGTGTTGATAGCACTTGGTGTGGTCTCTGGTTCTGTTCTCTACATTCCTATAGGCGTTATTAAAGCGTTTCCGGTACAACATATGATCAATGTACTTTCTGCTATTCTCCTAGGGCCGTTTTATGCAGTAGCAAATGCCTTTTTGATTTCACTCATCAGAAATATGACAGGAGTGGGAAGTTTGCTTGCTTTTCCAGGGAGTATGATTGGAGCTATAATCGCATCACTCCTATATAAAAAGTGGAAAAAAGTTGGACTGGCATTCTTAGGAGAGTGGATTGGAACTGGCGTCATTGGGGGTGTTGTGGCATCGCTGATGGCGAAAGAATTGCTTGGATCCACTGCTGGAGTGTCTGTATTCCTCACCTCATTTCTCGCTAGCAGTTTTGTTGGTGCCAGTTTCGCAGTGATTCTGTATGGTGCACTGTCGAAAGCCGGATTGATGGGTTCACTTAAGAGGGAGAACCTATGAAAACCGTTCTGACTATAGCGGGATCAGATCCTACAACTGGTGCCGGAGTTCAATCGGATATACTGACCATTTATCAAAATGGTGCATACCCATTTTCAGTGGTGACATCCATCACCAGTCAAAATGCAATGGGAGTTACGAATCGGTTCGATTTGGATAAAAATATCGTCAGAAGTCAACTGAATACTTTGCTTGAAACCAACTTGCCAGATGCGATCAAGATCGGTATGTTGGGCTCTGCAGAGAACTGTCGTGTGGTATATGAGGTATTGATGATGAGATTTCCAGATGAAAGATTGCGTCCACCAATCATATTAGATCCTGTTATGGTTTCTACTGATGGAAAAGAATTGATGGATGATGAAGGTGTTGATGTTCTTATTGAAAAACTATTGCCTTTAGTTACTTTATTGACACCGAATCTCATGGAATATGATCGGATATTTGCTCAAAAAAGATCACTGGATATCCACCGTCCCCCTTGCAACATATTGGTCAAGGGGGGCCATTCAACAGGCGATTGTATTGATCGTCTTACCCTGACAACAGGAGAAACATTTTTCTGGACGTCACCAAGAATCAAAACTACTTACGATCATGGTACCGGATGTACGCTTTCGTCGGCGATCGCTGCAAACATGGCGGTTGGAAAAACCTTGAACGAAAGTATTCGATTGGCGAAACTGTATTTGACTGAAGGGCTAAAGGATCCGGTGATCTTTGACTCGGGATATGGAGGAATAAGAAAGTAGGTGAACACTTGGCAATAGTACACATTATCAACAATGAGGTATCAAGAGCATTTGTTGCTGATGGTGTTTTGGCATATGGAGGTTCGCCCATGATGTCGGAAAACCATATGGAATTTGATGCCATCCATAAGTATTCAAGTGCACTGGTGATCAACCTTGGGATGGTCAATCCAGAGAAAAGGGTTCTTATGATCAAAGCCTGTCAAAGCGCTACCAAACATGGAATACCAATCGGTGTGGATCCTGTAGGCATCCATATTTCACCATGGCGTCTTGAGGTTTTTCGTGAAATTATGTCTACATTTGAGATTGCATATGTCAAAGGCAATCAAGAAGAAATATACAGCGGGGTTTATGGACCATACGACAATGGGAGTAAATCACTTGAAGCTGAGCAACACTTTGAACTAGAGTTGTTCAGTTCAAAGCTTCTGGAAAGTAAAGCGGTATGGCTTATTACTGGTGAACAGGACTATGTTATCGGTAGAGGTCGATGCGAGGTCGCAACTGGAGGCACTCCAGATCTTAGAAAAATCTCAGGAGCAGGGTGTCTGCTCAGTGCTTTGGTGGCAGTGAACATATCTAAAGGTCTATGCATTTTTGATGCGGCACTTAAGGCAAGTTGTGATTTGAAGAAAGCATCAGAAGGATTCGTAGAAGGAGGCACAGGAACTTTGAAAATGAAAATTATTGATCGATTGGGTCCGGCAGGTGATTCTAGTGTCTAAGATGATGTATTTGATTACGGGAGATTTACCGATTTCGAGACAACTCAAAATACTCAAACGGCTTATGCCTCTTGGAATTGATTATTTACAGTACCGGAACAAATCCGCAGATCAAAAGACGGCATATAATGAGGCTTTGCAGTATAAAGTCCTTTGTGATTTATATGGTACGCGGTTGATTATTAATGACTGGGTTGAAGTGGCAAAAGCAGTAAATGCTTCAGGCATTCATTTAGGGGAAAAGGATCCGTCAATTGAAATAGCCCGCGATATCCTGGATCATAAGGTCATAATCGGTAAGACTGCAAAAACAGTGGAACAAGCAAAATATTCTGAATCTATGGGAGCACACTATATCGGAGTTGGCGCATTTTACCCTTCCAAAACAAAAAAAGAAGCATTGCCGATGTCGATGGCAACACTGATTAAAATAAGAAATGAGGTCAAACTGCCAATCTTTGCAATTGGTGGGCTGACACCTGACAATATTACTACTGAGATCATAAATCATGTGGATGGATTCGCTTTTTCAAATGCCATTTGGTATGCTGATCGGCCAGAAGAAGTTTTTCATGGGTTTAAAATGATCTGAATTTTTTTTTCTGACGATAGGAATCCGTTGAGTAAGGGTATTCAATTGCAGTGACTTGAATTGGATTCCCCATGAGCACGTAGATGTGTTCAAGACCGTTGAGCAGCAACTTTTCATCCGATGCCATAGTATTTTGTGTCATATCGTGGCCGAAAAGATAGTAATCCGCCTGAACGTCTTTCATATCCTTAAATTCATGGGCGACATAAAATACACCGAGCTCGTTTTCAATCAGCCCTGGATGATCAAAAATCACAGCATCAGGAAAGTATTTCCTGACGGTGGTATAGTCGTCATGGTTGCCAATGACAAAGTAGAATTTCGTATCCTGAAAAGAGTCCATCAATTTGGCAAAACGAGCAATTTTTTTATCATAAAGATCAATTTTTTTGGGTGAACGTTCCAATTTGATGTCATCACAAATATCTCCTGTGTGTATGACGTAGTTAGGATTCACAGCTTCAATCAGCCGTTTGAGCTCCTTGTAAATCTGACCCGGTGTATCAGTCAAATGAACGAGCTTAATGGCATCAGAATTCTTCAGTTCGGACGGGATGATTATTCTTTCAAGGATTCTATGCAATATTCTGATAGGATCACCACCTTTTCAATTGTGATACCCAATATAAGTCTGGATTACCCACATTCAAAAGTCTACCTAAATCGGTAGTCTTTTTTCTCTTAGAAATACAGGCAACAATGTGGCAGTCGTTATGATGAATGCACCTACTATGCCTTGTGCTCCAAATTGTTCTCCTAGAAGTAGCCAGCCTAAAAAAGCTCCAAAGAT
>JAGXHV010000133.1 GCA_024636005.1 Bacillota bacterium | reverse complement strand
ATATTCCAGCCACTGGACAGGATAAGGCTGACTCAATATAAAACTATAAAGTTGCTTGATCATCAATCTCAATTTTTCATCATTTCGATTTCCTGAAAAGGCTTCAACCAGATCTTCATACGCTTGTGTGGGCTTCTCATAAGAATTCTCTAGGACTTCATCAAGTGCTTGTTCTATCAAAATGAGCCGATCCGTATCTCTTGTCAATCTGAAATTCGGATCAAGATTCACACTTTGAAAATGGTTTCGAATGATGTCCAAACAAAATGCATGGAATGTTTTGATGTTTGCCCTGTTCAAAAGCTTGATTTGCTCATGAAGAGCCACGCCATCAGCTTCATGGGACTCTATGGCCTTTGCAAGTGCTTCCTCTATTCTACTTCGCATTTCTCCAGCCGCAGCATTGGTATATGTCACGACAAGCATCCGATCCACTTCAGTCTCTTTATTCAGTATCAGTCTGGTGATACGCTCAACAAGCACGGCAGTCTTGCCCGAGCCCGCTGCTGCAGATACAAGAATATTAGTATTTCTCAAATCTATGGCAGCTTGCTGTTCAAGTGTCCAATTAGCCATTTTCGCCTCCATTGCTTACCTTCAATATTACTTCTTCATTGCTGTATTTTTTTAAAACTCTGTATCTGTTGCTGTCGAAATGAGTATCGAATTGACATAAAGCCTTATAATCACAATAATCACAGCTTTTAAATGAACCTGATTGACAGGGCTTTATGTCTATCTTTCCATCAATGAGTTCATCCCCTACTTCCACTATTGTTTTTTTGACCCAGTGGATCATATCGTAAAAACTCTCAAGAGGCAAAGTCTTTGAATCCTTTGTGAAAGACCCATCCGTTTTGATCTTGATTTGGACAACTTGTGATTGATTGTTTTCGTATAATGTCTCATCAAGATTCTTAAGAACATTGACATCATCAACCACTAAACCATCTAGTTTTAATTGACCCGCAATTTCTTTTTCAACCATTTCTTTGACTTGCTCAGCAGTTTCGATCATCGGGTCATCAATCTTGAAATAAAAAGCACCTGCTGGCAACAATTCAACTGAGTTGAAATATTCGGGGTGACCGAGGCAAGCATCCAGATAGACCATCAGTTGCATTTGAAGTCCGTTATAAATGTCTGAAAGTGACAATTGTTTTGAACCGGACTTGTAATCAATAATTTTGACATAACTTTTCCCATTGGTCTCCAGCACATCAATTCGGTCAATGACGCCTCTAAGCAGTATTTTTTCACCATTTGAAAGCGACAACACTATTGGGGGCACACTGTTAATTCCATCCGAAAAAACCATTTCAAATGCCGCTGGCACGAATTTACCCAGTCTCAGATGCTCTGTGAGGGTCCTAGCAGCACGTCTAGAGACTCTTTTTAACTTTCTGATCATATACTGATATTGGAATTTTGAACGGAATAGATCCGTATCGACCATTTCGTCGACTATAGTGCCAATCATCTCATCGCAAACTTCGTCATTCAGTTCAGACCAATTCAAATCCTGTTCAAAGATCTGCTTGCCAAACACTTCCAGTGTTTTATGGAATAGGATTCCGACGTCTGGATATTCCAGTGAGAAGTTTTTTACAGTTTTGGGTTTCAATCCGGCAGTAACAAAATATTTGAACGGACACTGGATAAATTCTTCAAGTCTTGAGACACTCGTTTTTATCGGAAGGTCATACAGTGCGCGAACGGTATCCCCATTGATCTTATCTACCATATTATCGTGTCTTAATGCGTTCAAGAGATGTTTGGTCTTAATCGGATCATTAATTGAGTACCATTTGAACACTTCCACCCAGGCTTTCTGTATTGGATTGCCATCCATTGCGCGCCTCATTTCCAGCGCGAGATGTCTCAATGTCGATTTTTGTGTTGAAATATGATCATGGATGGAGAGATCGTCTCCCTCATAAATGCGTTCATGCTCAATTTTAAGTGACAAATCCACTTTGCGTGCTTTGGAAATCAAGTAAGAAGCTCTTAAAGCTCCACCTTCAGCGTCAGATTTGGCATAACTCAGATAGAGTTTCTCACTTGGTCTGGTCATAGCACTGTAGATATTGAATGTTTCCTTGTCGACAAACATTTTACTGTCTGAAAGGAAGCGATTTCCCTTTTCATGAAGTCGTTCTTTCTCCGCTTCAGAAATCAATTGTTGATCGTTTCCAACTTCAGGTAAAATACCATCGTTGATGCCCAGAATGAACAGCACCTTTATGGGATGTGCTCTGGAACGATCGAGTGAACCGATCAAAATTTGGTGTTCATTGAGGGGTAAGAGTCCAACTTCCATATGTTCGAAACCAGTTTCTAAAAGTCCTGTAACCACATCGAGCTCAACTATTTCATCTCCCATGATTGCAACCAATTGGTCAAAAAGCTCCATTGTTTTGTTCCAGACCTGGGTGAAACGTTGGGCTTCATCATATTGATGGGACTCAGTAAATTTTTTTACAGAATTGTCTATATCTTCAAGTATTTTCATTTCCATCAATGTGTTGTAAAGGGCTGAAATGACTTCACGTGTGCTTTTTGATCCAAGTTCGATCAACGGCTTTATGGAGCTGTAAAGACGCGCTCTGACAGAATCTATGCTCTCTAGATCCAGTCCTTCAAGAGCAGGCTTAGTGAATGGTTTTTTGAGGTGATAAGTTTTGATTCCATACTGTTTTGTATAGAGCTCAAATGCGGAAATCACATCGTGTGACAACTGAAAATAGCCTGTTTTTAGCAACTGAATCACATGTTCAGGATTTTTCGGTTCAAATGCAGCCTTGCAAAGTGACAATATGAAGCGAATGAGTGGATTAGAAAAAACACCAGTCTTGATGTCTAGAAAATATGGCAAGTCATATGCGCCAAAAACCCTTTTGATTGTCATCTCATATTCCGAAAGTGCATTGGTCACTACAGCGATATCACGCCAATCGTATCCATCTTCTCTGATGCATTTGACAATTTCTATGGCGCAGGACTCAACTTCACTAAGCCTGTTGTTCGAAGCGATAATTTTTATGCTGTCATCATCAAATGAATCGGATTTATAGGGATAAATCATCAAATTCTTTGCAAAATGTTCAATTCTTTTATTGTCAAATGGTCTATCAAAAATCATCTTTTTCACTTCGATTTTTGTCTTTTCACCAATTTCAAGAATTTTTTGCACCATTTTGTCAGTATGGTTGAAAGTTCCTTTGTTTTGACTCATATCCCATGAAACTGTCAGCGTCAGGTTATTGGAATCCTCAGCGATCCTTTTCAAAATTTCATATTCTTGAACTGTGAAGCTATCAAAGCCATCCACCCAGACACTCGAATTCTTCAAAAGCTCAGTATCCGGCATGACTTCGAGGAGTAAGTTGTAATAATCCTCATCATCAAAAAAGAGATCACCTTTTTCATTTTCATAGCCTTCAAAAATGGTTTTTAAGTCCCTCATTTTTAGTTTAAGCAGGCTTTCCACTTCTATAGTCTTATAAATTCGCTCCAAATCCTCAGGAACGATCATATTTTGTTTGAGTTCTTGGATCAGCTCATGAAACTTCAATAAAAAGCCTGGCTTATCATAAGCATTTTTATAAAGCTGCAAGACTTCCTCGCTGGATAAAAAAACCTTTCTCAGCAACATCATTTTACCCATTTCGGTTATTATGGATTGATCGATGCTTCCGACCTCCACAAATATTCTGTGCATGAGTCTTTTGAAACTAATGATTTCCACACCAAGTATTCCATTCATTCCAGAATGGGATATGAACTGCTTTTCAGCCTCAAGTGTGAATTGTTCTGGAACAATCAAAATGGTTTCGTTATTCTTACCATTTTCGATATGTTTCTTCATTTCTTCGTAAACTGTATATGTTTTTCCGCTTTTTGCCTGTCCCATGAATAAACGTATCATATTGCCTCCAAGTTTTAACCGGCGAGTTGATATATTTTACCATTTTAAAGTAGGTCTATCAAGGAATTCACTTGTCTTAGATAATGTAAAGATTGTATTACTATATTTATTTTTTTATGAAATAAGTGTATAATTTATCCATCACAACACAGGAGGCATTATGAAGTTATCGCACAGGTTGTTAATCTTGTTTTTAAGCATCGCACTTTCTCTAAACATATTCTTATTGGTCTTTGAGCACTATGCGTTCAATTCAAATTATTATATAGAGAATTTTTTAGCTCTTGGCGTAGATGAAACTGTAGGCATTTCAGAAAACGATTTGATCAGCGTCACAGAAGCATTGGTTTCATACATTGACGACGGCACTGGAAATCTGATGACCGCAGCTGAGGTCAACGGAACTTATGTCGTATTTTACAATGCGAAAGAGCGCATTCATTTGGATGACATATATATTCTTGCGAAAAATGCCCGAATGTTTGTTTTTGTACTTCAAGTGTTGATGGTGCTTGCCTTGCTCACATTGTTCTACTCTGCAAAAGGAGACATTCATTACTTTCTCACACCACTGAAAGGGGCACTCTGGTCAGCACTCGCATTTATCGCATTCCTTGGTTCACTCTATTTTGTGGATTTCAATTGGGCTTTTCGTCGCTTTCATGAGATCTTTTTCTCAAACGACCTCTGGCTCCTGGATCCGCGTACAGACCGTCTGATACAGCTCATGCCTCTTGAATTCTTCATCGGATTCACGCGTACATGGTTGTTGACAGCAATATTTGCTCACTTTATTTTGTTCCTGCTTTATCTCTCTGCAAAATTGTTGATTAAGAAATTTGATAAAGAATAAATACAATATTACCGCTCCGCGGTAATATTGGGCGACGTAGTGTTTGCAGGCAAACACAGGAGCCTATGTTTCTATGTTCCATATAGTATTGCAGGAAACTTATTAGCGGATTCAGTCGATATTTGGAGATGTAAATAAGAATAATAGGTTTGCATTATAAGGTTGGCATAGTTTCGCTTTTGTACTGTCTAGAACATATACACAAAGGCTAGTATAGTTTCGCTACGCGAGAACCATACCTACGCCCAATATTTCCGCGAAGCGGTAATATTGTAACTACGCGTAAAATAAGAGGCTGAACTTCACTTGTGAAGACAAAAACTAGATTCAAATACGTCTTCTGATTTACTCTATTGAAATGTCAACTGAGCCGCTAATAAGTTTCCTTCTGTACAATCTAGAACATAGTCACATAGGCTAGTATAGTTTCGCTACGCGAGAACCATACCTACGCCCAATATTACCGCTCCGCGGTAATATTGTAACTACGCGTAAAATAAGAGGCTGAACTTCACTTGTGAAGTTCAGCCTCTTATTTTATAACCCTTTCCCAGAATCAGTGACTTCAATCAAATCATTAGGAAACATGTTGAAGATGGTCTGACTCTTGAGATAGGGTTCATCAAACCTTATCACCCATGACCTGATAATCATCAATACACTTGAAAACGGTATTTTCTTGTTTTGATATTGTTCAAGCTGATCGAGGAAAAACGATTTTTCATCACTGGAAAGTTCATTCTTGAAGTAACCAAACAAATGAAGGAGCATATTGGTGTTCTTACCACTGTTGGGATAAGTGGTGTAAATTGGGAGCATAGCCTGCTCATATTGTTTAAGGACTTCAGCATGTGGAAGATGATCGTGATTGGCAACTATTTTTCCCATTTGTGATAGAGCTTTTTGATGATAAGCCATGAACAAATACTTATTCTTGCTATGGAAAGTGACCAACGGGCTTAATTTTTTTATGGAATTGACCTCGTCCTCCACATTCCTGAATTCAAAATGCAAAAAAAGTGACATCAAGAAGTGTTCTCTGATATTGAAATGCATCAACCGCCCGTCATCCTCCGTAGGCAGATTCGGAAAGTGCGATTTGATGGCGCCTCCGAAAAAACCATTGGTTTTGTCGATGCTTGGCACTTTGCCGGCAGAGGGATAATATTTGGCATCTTTCAATCCACATGTTGGTGATTTGCACTTCAGAATCACAGCGTCAAATTCATTTTGATGGTTTTTTTCAAAAAACTCTTCTAAGAATTTTTCCATGTCTGGAGTCCGATCAGTGCCTTTATAGGAATCAACAAGTTTAAAACCGTTATCAGACTTGATGATTCTTATGGCCTCTCTTGGCGAAGGTAAACCAATTCCCATTTCAGGACATACTGTCACAAAATCCACATACTTTTTCAATTTTTCAACAGTCTCATTTTTTATAACACTGCCGTCATACCTACAATTGCAATGTTCGAGACATGCACTGCATAAAATCTTGGGTCTGGATCGTCCCATTTTTTCCCTCCAATCGTCAGTTCTTGATATATTCTCTGACTTTAAAACCTTTCTCTTCAAGTTTCTTCACTATCTTATCTGTATCATTGCTTACCACACGAATTGATATTTCCTGAATCCCCATGACTTCTGTGTCGATGAGAGCTATATTTGAGATGTTACCGTTATTTTTGGATATGATTTCAGCGATTTTGCTGAGTACACCCTTAAAATCATCCGTATATATGGAGATCTTTGAATTGTGCATTCCATATATTTTTGTGAGAACACCAAATAGAGCATTTTGTGTGACAATTCCTAAAAACTCATCCCTATCGTTGACTACAGGAATGAATCTCACCTTATTGTTGAAAAAGATTTCCGCAGCTTGTTCGATGAACAAATCCGGTCTAACTGGCTCAACGCGGTTATGGATGAACGAACTTACCGGTCTGGACAAGAATTCTTGAATGTCGTGATGCTCTTCTCTGAAAAATGTATCATAAATGAACTGCTTGGATAGAAAACCTATAAATTTCTTGTTTTCAGCAACCGGTAAAGATAAAAAACTGTTCTTCTCAATAAGTTCAATGGCATCTTTCGCAGTGTCATTCGGTTTCAAAACCGTTAGTTCATTCGCTGGAACCATAATTGCTCTAACTTTCATAATAATTCCCCTTTCAATAGTGCATGATTTGTTTTTATGCCTTTCGTTCTATGTATATCCCAAAATAATGATACCATAACAAATATTTATTTTTTAATTTCACAGTTAGCACTCTTTAACACTGAGTGCTAATTCCATCTTGACTTTTTGATTTCATGGCTATATCATGTTTTTATAGAAATTATTAAAGGAGTGTACAATACAATGAAAACTCAAAAAGGCAATTTGTCCATTCATAGTGAAAATATTTTCCCAATCATCAAAAAGTGGTTGTATTCCGACCACGATATCTTTGTGAGAGAACTGGTTTCAAATGCAAGTGATGCCATAACCAAACTCAAAAAACTTTCAACTATGCAAGAAATCGAACTAGATTCGGATGAAAAATTCAAAATTGACATTCACCTGAATGAAGCAGAAAAAACACTGACGTTCTCAGATAACGGTATCGGTATGACTGATGAGGAAATCAAGAAGTACATCAATCAGATCGCATTTTCAGGTGCGGAGGATTTCCTGAACAAATACAAGGACAAATCCGACAAGGACCAGATCATAGGTCACTTCGGACTTGGATTTTATTCGTCTTTCATGGTTGCTGAGAATGTTGAGATCCATAGTTTGTCTTATCAGAAAGATTCTGAACCCGTCATCTGGCGTTGCGACGGTGGGACGACTTTCGAGATGGAAAAAGGCACCAAAGAAAGTCGTGGAACCGACATCGTTCTCAAAATCAGTGAGGACGGTATTGAATTTTTGAATGAATATAAACTCAAAAGCATCATTGAGAAATATTGTTCTTTTATGCCTTATGAAATCTACCTTACGGTTGAAGGCAAAGAAGTAAAAGAAGAAATCAAACCACTCAACACCACTCTTCCTCTTTATGCAAAAGCACCTAGTGAATGTACCGATGAAGAATATAAAGATTTTTATCAAAAGACTTTCAATGACTTTAAGGAACCACTTTTTTGGATTCACCTCAACATGGATTATCCTTTCAACCTCAAAGGGATTCTATATTTCCCAAAACTTAATACTGAGTTTGATACCATTGAAGGTCAGATCAAACTTTACAACTCTCAGGTTTTCGTTGCCGACAACATCAAAGAGGTCATTCCGGAGTTCCTACTTCTACTCAAAGGTGTCATCGATTGTCCTGATTTGCCACTTAATGTCTCTAGAAGTTTTCTTCAGAATGATGGGTTTGTAAGAAAAATTTCAACTTATATCAGCAAGAAAGTTGCGGATAAACTGAATGGCCTGTTCAAGACTGAAAGAGAATCTTTTGAAGGATTTTGGAATGACATCAGCCCGTTCATCAAATTCGGAACACTCAAAGATGATAAATTCTATGAAGGTGTGGAAAAAATACTCATGTTCAGCACCACAGAAGGTCGTTTTGTGACCCTGGACGAATACCTTGCAGATGCCATCGGAAAACATGAGAATACAGTATTCTATGTTTCCGATCCGATTCAACAGGCTCAATATGTAAGAATGTTCAAAGAGCACGAACTTGAAGCGGTCATTTTGGATCACCACATTGATCAACCTTTCATTTCGCTACTTGAATCGAAACGTGAAGGCGTTAAATTCGCTCGAGTGGATTCAGACCTTAATGAACATTTCAAAGAATCCCATGACTGGAGCGATGAAGAAAAGAAAGTCATCCTTGAGAAACTTGAAGCACAGTTTAAAAAAGCACTTCACATAGACAAAATCAACATTCAACTCGAAAAAATGAAAAATGAAGGCTTATCCAGCATGATCATTCTTTCCGAGGAATCGAGAAGAATGCAGGATATGATGAAAATGTACAGTGTGTCCGGTATGAATCCTGAAATGTTTAAAACGGAAACAACGCTACTGCTCAATATCAAACATCCTCTGGTCCAACACTTAGTCGAAAATGAGGAAACATCTGAAGAAATCAGGTATTTGATTTGTGAACAACTCTATGATTTGGCGATGCTCAGCCACACACATTTATCACCTGAAGCGATGACAAAGTTTATAAAACGCAGCAATGATCTATTGTTGCGATTGATCTGATGAAACTGATCCTACAGTTTGGCATATTGATTGGATTCTGGTTAATGGGTGAAATACTCAGCTCGATTCTGGAGTCCATCATTGCCATTCCTGGGTCTATTCTCGGTATGGTGCTCCTATTCGTTGCTTTGACTTCAGGTGTGTTGAAAGAAAAGCAAATCAAGGATATAGGAGACTTTCTACTGACCAATATCGCCTTCTTTTTTGTTCCTGCAAGCGTAGCAATTCTAGCGCTTGACGGAATCGGAAGCGAGCACGTCACTCCGCTAGTGATTGTGGCTCTCGTCTCCACATTTGTCACCATGGTCGTCACAATGCTGGTGACTCATGTACTCACTAGAGGCAAGGAGGCGAAAAAATGATTCGAGAATTGACCTTTTCACCTGCTTTTGGAATTTTAATCACCATATTGGCTTACCAATTGGGCACATTCATCAAAAAAAAGACCGAGTCAGATTTTGCGAATCCATTATTGATTGCGTTGATACTGATTATCGGCTTTCTGAAATTTTTTGACATTCCTTATGAGAATTACAAACTTGGTGGTGATGGGATTCATTTTATGCTCAGCCCTCTGACTGTCGCATTAGGTCTGATGCTTTATCGGCAGCGCGATACCATTAGAACCTATTTCATAAGTCTTATGATCGGCATCACTTCAGGCGTGATAGTATCCTTTTTTAGTATATTATTACTCAGCAAGCTCCTTAAATTGCCAGAGGAATTTCTGATTTCACTATTGCCTAAATCCATAACGACTCCCATGGCTTTGTCACTCAGTGAAATACTCGGTGGGACAGGTTCACTTACTGTAATCATGGTAATCCTCACTGGAATCGGTGGGGCATTTATGGCGCCATGGGTAATAAAATTACTGCGCGGTGTCAATCCTATTGCCGTCGGTGTTGGTATAGGAACGTCATCCCATGCTGTAGGCACCGCCAAAGCTCTGGAAATCGGCGAAAAAGAAGGAGCACTCAGTAGCGCTGCAATTGGCCTTGCCGGCCTGATCACAGTTATACTGGTCCCCCTCTTGTATCGTCTATTCGGTTAAACAAGTCCATCTAGAAGCTTTTCGATATCGTCGGGCTTTCTGTCATATGATACCAGTGGTTTAGTGATATGAGGAATTCGTGACATGAAATCCGATTTGTCCTCTTTGTAAAGGATGCCCATCGGGATGCCTTCATCACCAAACATTTGTGCCATCTCAAAAGCTTTGATCTTATCCGTTGGATCGTAATCGGCGGCAAGTTTGAAAGCTCTATCTTTGTACCATTTGTACGTATTGATCTTATTGAAAGAAACACAAGGCTGCATGACGTCTATGAGGGCATACCCCTTATGGTCGATTGCAGCTTTTATCATTTCCTCAAGATGTTCAGGGTCTCCAGAAAAGCTCCTGGCCACAAATCCACATCCGAGACTTATCGCAAATGCGAGTGGATTGATTGCCTCAGATCTCATGCCATCAAACTGGAGTCTAGTGACCTGTCCAAGTGGTGTGGTTGGCGACCCTTGTCCTTTTGTAAGTCCGTACACTTGATTGTTGTGGACGATATGCACAATGTCAATATTTCTTCTGAAATTGTGTAAGAGGTGATTGCCGCCTTCCCCATAAGTATCGCCATCACCGGAGTTTAAAATGATTTTGAGGGCATTGTTGGCCACATGCGCACCCAGTGCCGAGGGGACCGCCCTGCCATGAAGTGTGTTGAGACCATGGGCATGAATATAGTGTGGCAATTTCGCCGCTTGTCCAATCCCTGAAACCAGTAGAACGTCTTGAGGCTTCAGTCCCACGTCGAATAAAGTTTTATTCAAGGTATCGAGTATACTGAAATTTCCACAACCAGGACACCAGCTTGTAGGGTTGTTCGTTACAAATGGATTATCCACGGTTTTTAATGTATCTTTATTATCAATCATTTTTAATCACCTCGTATGCGTCTGCAATGTAAGCCGATGTAAATGGTCTTCCATCATATCTGTTGATGCTGTGACTGAATTTCACACCAGTTTCCATCCTTAGGATTTTCCCGAATTGATTCATGGCGTTCCCTTCCACATTTACAATTTTTACATCTGGTCTGATGAATGGTTCGAGAACATTTTCCCTTACCGGAAAAACATCTGTGAATGAAATCATGGCCACTTCATTTTCTCTTGAGTTAAGTTCGTCCACCGCTTCTCTGAGAGCTCCGTAAGTGGATCCCCAAGATATGAAAAGCGTGTCATAATTCTCAGAACCATAGAATTCAGGTGCGCTCAACTCTTTCTTGATAACTTCTATCCTGTTTAAGAATTTGTTTTTAAGTGCAATGGTCATTTCTTCAGATTCAGTCACCTTTCCATACTCATCATGAACATGTGAATCTGTCATGATCAGTGTCTGAGGATCCAACCCAGGATATTTTCTGTTCCCTGAAATATTTTCAAAATCGTAGCGCTTGTATTTTGGATCAAAATCCTCTTTGAGGTGGCGCTGAATTTTTAGTGAAGAGGTGTCAAACCGATCTATACTTTGGACAGAATCCGCAAGCAATTGATCTGATAGTATAATGACTGGAACTTGATATTTTTCAGCTAGATTGAAGGCTCTAAATGTTGAATAATAAGCATCAGACACAGTTCGAGGAGCAATTACGATTCTAGCGAATTCTCCTTGTGACGCGGTTACAACGAACGCTAGGTCCGCTTGTTCCGTTCTGGTAGGAAGGCCAGTGGCCGGTCCAGGTCTTTGAACGTTGCAAATAACAATTGGAACTTCACTGACTGCAGCAAAGCCAATGGATTCTACCATTAACGCGAATCCTCCACCTGATGTGCCAGTCATGGAGCGTACGCCGTTTGACGCCGAACCAATCGCTGACATGGCGGCGGCAATCTCGTCCTCAGCTTGTTCTACAACTATATTCATTTTCTTTTCATGTGCAGACAGATAGTTTATGATTCCTGTTGACGGTGCCATAGGATAAGCGCAATAAAAGCCAAGCCCAGCGCTCAGTGCTCCAAGAGCAACGGCTTGATTACCATTCAAAATGATGCGTTCCTCATCGGCTCTCGCTGGCTTATGAGCACTTTCCATCTGTTCATATCCCCACTTAGCACTCTCTTTATTTGTCGAATTTATGGAATCCGACCATTTCTTGTTGTTGATTTTTTCCAGGATGGACTCATGCCCACCGAACCATTTGATGATCATTCCAACAGCGACCATTCCAAATGCGTTCTTATTTTTTGTGATGTTCTTCAGAGCTTCCTCATCCACCCATACTGCTTTTCCTTTAAACTCGTCTTTTGACTTTAGCCCATTTAGCGCAATCAGTAGGCCACCATCTTTGATTTGTGCACTCGCATTTTCGACAGCTTCTGCATTAAGGGCAATAAAGAGGTCCGCATGTGATTCGACGGAATAAACCCTTTCTTGACCGATTGTGATCGTCGAGTAATTGTAACCGCCTCTGACACGGGACATATAATTTTTATAGGCATATATTTCGTAACCTTCTTGTTTGAGCAGTTTTTCCACATAGAGTTCTACTGTATTGATTCCCTCACCTGCGGCACCTGCTATTATAATAGTTTTTCTCATATAACCACCTTTACTAGCATAATTGATAACAATTTACACTTCATATATACCAAAGATCTGAGTAAAATATCATTCTTTACGTTAATTTAACCAAAAAAATCCAAGGTAGCAACGAATACACCTTGGATTTCATATTAATTTCTGGTTTCATCAGTATAGATGAAACAGATTTTTGAATCAAGCAATCTCTTGACTATTTTACTGACTTTACGTTCTTCACCCAGTGTAATGAAAATAAGAGTGAACACTTCCCAAAGGAACACCCAACCACCGATAAAGATGCCCTCTTTTAGGACGGACATGACAATCCCCGATTCGGCCGAATAAAAATAGCCAATATAAAGAAATGTCAAAGACATCATCAAATAAGTCAAAATCTTCTTTTGAATATTTTTTTGCGTCTTGTAAGCCCGGATCAAACGAAACGAATAAAAATTGTCATAAGCTTCTCTTAATGCTTTTTCCTTGACATCATTTTTCTGAGCCTTAGGCAGGTAAAGGACAATTTTTATTTTAAACTTCAGTGGAATGTCATTGGCGGAATCCCAGATAAAATCATCGAACTCATCCTCTATGTCCCTTTTCTTAAAGGGTGATGGGTCCCACTCATCATAAACATCTTCATATTCATCCAAAGAAACTTCCACAATATAAGTTCCATCCGATTCGTCATATCTATACAAATCCTGATAGAATTTTTCGTTGCTTCTGATCCGTTTCATTACTGCACTTCCTTTTTCCTAAAGTACGAAATTGCCGTGCTCGAAGATCAAGACCTCGACATCATCCTTATTGATCCCAGTGATTTTCATATCCTTGGTTCCAATCATGAAATCCTCATGGGTTATGGAATCATTGATTCCTTTTTCAATCAATTCAGTTGAATTGAGTTTTTCTCCGCCTTCGATGCACACTGGATAAGCTTTGCCAAGCGCCAAATGGCATGCGGCATTTTCATCAAATAAAGTATTGTAGAATAATATACCCGTATTTGAAATCGGTGAATCATAAGGAACAAGTGCAACTTCACCAAGATATTTTGAGCCTTCATCCGTTTCAATCAAACGTTTCAAATTTTCATAACCGACTCTAGCTTTGAAATCCACCACTGCACCATCTTTGAACTCTATTTCAAAATCCTCTATGAGGCTGCCATTGAAATTCAGTGGCATGGCACTGACCACTTTGCCATTCACACCATCGCGTTTGGGAGCAGTGAAAACTTCTTCAGTAGGCATGTTGGCGATGAATTCATGTCCATCAGGTGTCAAATCAGACCCACCAAGCCACAAATGACCTTCCGGTAATTCAACATAAAGATCAGTACCAATCCCATTTGTGAAATGTATGGACTTAAAACGTTGATCGTTTAAAAGATCCATCTGTTTTTTAAGGTTTGCCTTGTGTTTATCCCAAGCCGCAACCGGATTTTCCTCATTTACCCTTACTGCGTCGAAAATAGCGTCCCAGAGCTTTTCAACGGCTTCGTCCTCTGATAGTTCAGGAAACACTTTTTTTGCCCATGATGGCGCTGGTACGGACGCTACACACCATACATTTTCGTTGTTCATCATTCTCGTTCTATATTCTTCAATTTCTGCACTGACAACACGTGAATATCTCTGGATTCTTTCGGGATCCACATCTTTCATAACATCCGGGTCAGAAGCGGAAATCGAAAGAAATGCGGCATCTTGTCTGACGTAAGATAGATAAAATTCTTTTTGCCAACTTGGGAAGTGGTTGAAAAGGTCATCCGGTCCATGCAAGTATCTTATTTTGGATGCAACTTCATCAGACCAGTTCAAAACAACGTCTCTTGCGCCTTCTTTGAAAGCGACTTCAGATATGAGTCGCGCAAAATCGGCACATTCAACTGGCGTACGGACTACCAATATTTGATTTTTTTTCAGATTGATCCCGGTCTTTACCAATAACTCAGCATATTTTTTAAGTTTTTCAGATTTCATTTTTATCTCCCTCATTATAATTGACAGTCCAGTAGGGCTGTCAGTTCTTTAATAGAATTCGGGACATCGAGTCCCTCATTCTACTGACAGTCCAGTTGGGCTGTCAGTTATCAAAAAAAAATTAGGATAGTAATATCCTAATTTCAGGGTGATGACAAAGTCATCAAACTGCAGACTGTAGTAAACGTTCAAAGTCAAGGCACGGATAAAATCCAGTGAAGGCACGACCTTAAGCGTCGTAACTGAAATGGATTTTATCCTGTAACGATGGATTTGGGCGTTTGTCTACAGTCTGAAATTAGGATAGTAATATACTAATTCATCCTATCATAAATTCAGTTTATCATACAAATATTTTTTTACGGTACTATACACTCTGAAATAATGTCTGACAGTCCTCTGATATGAATCATCAATTGCTCTACTTTTTCATCTGACAGTTGTTCCAGTCGTTCCATTAAAAGTTCCACAACATAGACTTTATGCTTTTCAACTTGTCTCTTGCCACTTGCTGTCAAAGAAATATGCACCACTCTTCGATCTTTTTTGGACGGTTGTCTTTTTAAGTAACTCAGTTTGATCAACTTGTCCACGAGTGGTGTCAAATTGGAATTGATCACATGAATCTCCTTGCTGATCTCAGACATAGTCAACTGTTTGTTATGTGATAATAAAAGTAGAATCTGAATATGTGACGGGTATAAATTTTCTGACTTGAAGAGTTCATCTTCCCTCAAAAAACGTTTATTCAACATGGGCATCAACACCAAAACATTTGACATAATCTCTTGAATATTATCTTCTCTCATTTTTTCTCACTCCTTCCAAGATATTTTCTTATATATATACCATAATATCCTTTATCCAATAATAATAATCAAATATTTTTGTTTTTTCATGATTTTTTTTCAAAAAACTAAAAAAAGCAGCTTCAACGCGAGCTGAAACTACTTTATTTGAATGTTTACAGGTAAACCATAAATATTTACCCGAATCTGGTCTCCAGATAGTGCCATGACTTTTCCAGTTTCAATTGTACTTGTTCTCGCACCATCGACATACCACAAATGACCTGAAAGATTCTTTATTCCCCAAACCGAGGGATGTTTAGGATGTTGAACAACTACGCCAACCACTGGATCATATCCTCCGATAATCGGCATGACATGATGAAGGAAAATGGTTTGATCATAAATCAATTCAAAGCTTCCATTCGCACCTTGAAGACTTGGAGCCTTTTCAGTTTGTATGCCGCAGTAAGTACAATGATCTGAATATTCTTCTCCACAATTGTAGCATAATCTGATTTCTCTTTGAGACTGAATCAATTTTTCTCTTAAACTTTTGATGGAGTCAAGATTCTCATAATCTAAGTGATCCTCGATTAAAGGTGTCCCTTCCACAACCGTCGCTACAATTCTGATCAAATCCTTGAAATTGATTATTTTACTCAGACATTCCATCTTACCGCAATCTTCATCAATGAAAATTTGTTTGATGGAAACCGGGTTTTTATTTCCATGGACCAGATAATTGGAGTCAAAACAATTGACTATTCTGTGTGCGTACTCAATCCTCTTGTATCTTTTTGACCCACTGATTGCTTGTGTCAATGGTTTCCATCCATACGGATTACTGGTGAATAATATTTTTGGATCATCAAGGTTCCACTCGGAATCATCGTTACCTCCTGTGAATTCTCTCGCCCAGACAACGCCAGTCGTATCATCTTTTGAATACGCAGCGGCAAGTTCCAGTCGGGTTTTGAGATAGATGCTGTAAGAATCATCCACTTTTGCTCTTGCAAGGTCGAGATAAAAGAAAGCATCATCGAATCTGTTATGAGGATATGCATTCTCAACTCCATCTGAAAACAATCCGATCCATTTGATAGAATCAGTGATGGGAAGGACCTCCACTTTAAATTCCATCCAGGCAAGTTGATCAGACAAAGAGGACGTCATATTGTTCACATACCGCTCATCTTCAGGAATAGGATAATAAACATCGCCATTTTCATAGATGACGACAATTTTACCGTCACCAAGTTGCATGAAATAAAGATGGTTCAAAAATTCGAACGCGAGCAATAATGTACATCCAAATAGTCTTTCATCATCAAATAGTGAAGATTTCCATCGTTTTTTGATCTCAAAGGCAATATCATTCTCCAGGAGATATTTGATCTGACCGGAATCAATGGTTTTCATTCCGTCATTTAAAAACTGTTCAATGACTTCATGAGACACACTTACTGCCGTCCTCGCTCCAATGTCGCTGAATTTGTGTTTAGTGTCTCCATGTCCATCTGCTATTGCAATCATTTTGGGACTTTTATCAAAACTTTGAAAGGCATCCTGATTGGGTAATTCTTTTGAAACGTGGGAAGGCCCCGTCACTGAGGCCCCAAATGCTTTCCACATAAGACATCACCAGTCCAGATTCTCTACATCGACAGAATCATCAAGTGTCGGTGGCGGTGGCAACATTCCCCTTACTGGATTGATCGATGCATGCGACACTGTAGTAGATGCCCATCTTATATAATTTTTAAGTTCGGCGGCGTTTTTAGCTTTGAGTGGTTTGAGTTCGCCTCTAAAACTGTCGCCAATGAAATCCTGGAGCACGTCCATATCGGTTTCAGAACCAATGGCAATGGCAATTCTAATGGCTTTGCCACCCCAATATGTTTTTTTAAGCTGATTTAATCCTTCTTCATACTTATCTGTAGGAAGACCATCTGATAATAAAATCATTATAGGTTGATAACCTCTTTCCCCTTGAAAATCACTTGTGAGTTTCTCAGAAAGCATCTCAAAGCCTCTTCCCATGTCAGTAACGCCTTTTGTCGCTACATTCTCCCATGTGAAATTATTGATATCTACGTTGTTGACAATCCATCTGGCACCTGTTGAAAAAGAAAGTGCATGTACCTTGATGGAGCCTTCAGCTTCTTTTGCAACTTCACGGATGTGTGGAATCGCTTCCCTGATCGCGTTGTTGAGTGTCTCTGCTTTGCCTCCGTAACTCATCGAGTCTGATGCGTCAATGAGGAAAAACAAATGTAAATCTCTAGCTCCCATATTTCCCAATCTATCTACTGTCATATTATGACCTCCTTATGATTTGATTTGCGACATCAATCGCAAAGTGCCTGTTTGTGTACCCATCTGAATTTCCAAATTGTGAATAATGGGAATCACCCCATCTTTGTTCACTTCTTTTACTGTACCCTCTTTGGTCACGTATCTCCAAACCTGGTCTGAGAGGTTCCTTATTCCCCAAACATTCGGATGCTTTGGATGAATCTCCACTTTGCCGACTTCCGTATCGTAATCCATGACTTTGCTTCCGTCAATTTGATTGGCGTATAGTACTGTATCGTGATTCAACATGATAACGGCATCACCGATCTTGAGCCTAGGAGGCAATACTTTGATTTTGTTTTTGCAAGCCGGGCAAATCACATTCTCTGTAAGAAGAGATTTGTCGTAGAAAACCTGCCCTCCGCAGTTGTAACAATAATAAAGTTGTGATTTGAGCGCTGACAAATCCTTGATCCAGATGCTTTCGCGAATTCTAGCATGTGGGTCGTGCAGCCCAAGAGTAAAGGCCTCGATGAATCTTTCCTTAATAAAAGTAGGATAGTATGGCCAGTAGGCTTCAGCGATATCCTTTTTCCCTGCAACCGGCCTATTGGTCGCATCAATCGGGTCATATATGAATATCGGATTGGTCCCATAAAGAGCCAGATCAGATTCATAGTCTGAGATCAGAACGTCATATTCCCGTTGACCTTGAAGCGGATGCTGTTTGTGAAGCATTCTGAAGAGTACAACCGAAAGTGAGAACAAATCAGTCTGGGAACTTGGAGGCAATTCTCCTCTTACAACTTCTGGAGCCATAAATCCATTGGTGCCCCAATTGTTCTCGAGTGACGTCAGATTATCAAATGTCACATTGTCATTGTCACAAATTCTGACATCTCCCGTTTCAAAATCCACAAACAAATTTCCAAATGAAATATCCCTATAGCAAAGACCGTTTATGTGAAGCGCATAGAAAGCGTGCGCCATTTTTATACCGGCGTCGATGATGGTCTCAAATTTTTTGACCTCTACATCGCCACTGAAGTAGTAAGAAAGTTTGGTGAATTTTTTGGTGTTGATCAGAGGCATGACATAACCGAAATTATCCGTGGAAGCTCCTTCCACAAGTTCTATCGGCCAAATGAATTCCTCACTTGGCGCGCCTTTTTCAATGAGCATTTCAATGGATTCATATTGTTCTGGTGTAGACGCCGATTTGTTGTACCACTTGAGGGCATACAAATGCTCCCCTTCTGAGACGCAGTACACATTGCCTTGCCCGCCATCTCCAATTTCCTTAAGTACTCTGTACTTCTTATCCCCTGATGAGACATGATCACCGGGTTTCAATAGATCTGCCATGTTACCCTCCTTTTTATAGCACCAAACGCACAGCATACTGCGTTATGAAGAATGTGATTGCCGACAAATAATATGGTGTTATGGACTTATATGAAATGAAATCCTTTGCTCCTCGTGGAAGCCTGACTGAGAAAACAGTCAATAATACAAATGATCCTAACATCGTCAGCCATAAGATCACTTGAATTTTCTCATAGAGCATTGGGAGTCCAACGAAAAGTGACGAAGCACCAAACTGGACTAAAAGCATCATGAGTGGATAGAGTGCAACTATATTCTTGTCAAATTTTTTATAAGATACATATGGAACCAACCAAAGCACGATTGTCGTAATCACAGTACCCACAATCCAAGGATTGGTGTAAATGGGAAGCCCTTCATCAACAGCCATGAACGAATAACTGAACCAGTCTATTTCAAATGTATAGCCGATAAAAAACGCACCTGCAATCATTCCGAATAGAAACATCATAACTTTAATCAAGTTCGCCTTGCTTCTGATCAACTTCTTTTTATAGGTCGATTTCTGCTCAATAGGCTTTCTGATTTCTTCCTTTGCTTCTGGTTCAGCAAAATGCTTCTTAGAAAAATTGCCTTGTGTCTTTTGAATGGCTTGCCCGATTTCATGGCTGATGGTCACCTCACTTTTATGCTTTATGCCAAGAGCCCTTGAACACAGAGAGAAAGTCCTGAAACTCTCTTCAGGAACAAATCCATAAGTTTTGGAAAATTCCATAGCCAGTTTCTCGACTTTCGATCCATAATCCGTATCGCGGTTGCTAAGCCGAAGGAGCTGTTCCATATAACCACCCGTACCCATGATTTCAAGCCTTGTCTTAAGTCCGGTTTCATTTGGAATCGTATCGTATAAAAGCCCCTTGAATTTCTTGGTTTTATAATCATCTATTTCACACTGTGACATGATCCATTTCAATCTTTTGATCCGCTCATCATCCGTCATCTGTCTCGATTTGAAGCTGAACAACATAATCACCTCTTTTCATCACTCTCTTTGAACTCAGTATATAAAAAAACTCGGATGTCATCCACCCGAGTTTGTTTAGTATTGATTTAATATTTTCTAATGCCATTCTAACCCAATTCTTACTTCAATGCTCATACCTTCCCTATCAATCGATCGTCAATATGTCTGATCAAAGAATAAGTGACCGGTTCAAAGTGGTTCAGCCAAAATTTTAAAGCAAGTGGATTTGCACTTTCAAAGTCCACAGAAATTTTTTCATAGCCATTCTGTTTTGCCCAGCGACTGGCTGTATTGTATAATACGCTTCCTGCTCCTCCATTTCGATGTTCACTCAAAATAAATGTTCCTGAAATACCTAAAACGGATGTATCTCTCACTATATAACTGGCATTGTCTGGATCTGTGATCAGATTTGAAAAACCTATGATTTCAGCATCAGTTTCAGTATGTGATTCCACCACCCAAACACTACGCTTGTCTTCCATAAACCATCTTTCCAACATGACATCAATGTCCTCAACTCCGATATTGTTGAAGATCGGAGGTCCAGACATGTAATCTCTATATGATAACACCAATGGTTTGATTGCATCAATTTCATCAGCTTTTGCGATTCTTGCAGAATATTTGTCTGAAAGGTTCGCCTTTGTTGTCTCAATCAAACGATCCACTGTATTCATTGCATCCATTACCAACAAACCATAGCTCGCCATGAAAAAGTCGGTTTTAAGAGCGTCATTGTCGAGGAGTGTTATGCTATGAACTGTACACTCGAGTGATGCCAAACTCTTCCAAAGTTCACTCCTCATCATGTTGTAGATTCTGACTTGATCCACCTCAGTACTTGAATGAGCGAATTCTGGCGTATACGCACCTCTGTTGCTTCCTTTGAATTGGTTCAGAATAAGTGCTGACATGTAACCCACAACTTTACCATCTCTAATAGCGACAACACCATTGCAATTGTTGAGCATCCAGGATATGGATGGTTTGATTCCCTCATATGTACCATATTTGATTGGCAATAGCGGATTCTTCTCACGAGTTTTCTTATAATTCCCTATAAAGAGCTCAATCAATTCGTCCAAGTATTTTTTTTCAGTCTGTACAATCTCATAAGATGCTTTTAACATTTCATTACCCCTTTTAACAAATAATGTTATAAGTGTACACCTTTTTGAACAAAATTTCCAATTAAACAAATGTTTTATTTACACTTTTAGAATATTCTGATATTATGGAAACTGAGAATTAGTTTTGAGTTTCCAGGAGGCGCAACATGGATATAGTAAAGGAAAAAATCAGAAAATGTGCACTTAGTCATTTTAATCAGGATGGCGTCCACTTTCACCTGGATACACTATCGAAAGAGTTAAAAATCAGCAAGAAGACACTCTACAAATACTATGAAAACAAAGAAGCGATCCTAAGTGACATCATAGATGAACTCTTCAGAGTCATCAAAGCCAAAGAGCATGAGATTTACACAGACAAATCACTCACACCACTTGAACAATTGATTGAAATACTTTGTGTCTACCCTGATTATGAGGCCGTGAATTATCATCATATCTTATCCATAAGAGATACATATCCCGTGCTGTATCAAAGGGTCGATCAATATCTCGAGAACAACTGGGATGAGACTTTTGAACTGTTGAACCTCAATATTGAGCAAGGTTTAATTCACCCGATTGGAAATGAGACTTTTAAAATTCTTTTGTTGGGTCTTTACAAACAATTGTTGATGACTGAGCACGAATCACCAAAGATGTTGATGCGAGAATGCATTCATCATATATTTAACGGACTGATCAATAATAATTCGGAGGTTCAAGTATGACTCGAAAAGAAAGTTTTAGTTACGGGCTAGGAGCACTTGGTAAGGATATGGTTTATGGTTTAGCTGCGGGGTACATATTTTTTTATTTGAATGACATTATTGGAATAAGCGCTTTTTTTCTAGGGTCCTTATTTCTCGTGGCACGGGCGTTTGATGCCATCAACGATCCCATCATGGGGATGATTGTAGACAACACCCGATCGCGTTTTGGTAAGTTTAGACCTTGGATTCTCATAGGAACACTTATGAATGCAATTGTTCTTGTGGCACTTTTCACAGTACCGTCCTTAAGTGGAAACACCTTACTTATTTATGTCAGTGTGTTATATATCTTATGGGGCATCACATACACGTTGATGGATATACCCTATTGGTCTTTGATTCCAGCACTTTCCATAGTTCAGAAAGAACGTGAGAATATTGCAGTGGTTGCAAGGGTTTTTGCCGCAATTGGATTTACAATTGTCACTGTGGGTACAATTCCTCTGGTCAAAATGATCGGCGGGGGTAACGACCGCTTTGGATTTTCAATGATTTCAATCGGAGTCGCACTATTATTTGTGCTGTTCATCTCGATTATGGTCAGTAATGTCAAAGAACACGTCGTTGCAAATCAAGATAAGATTTCGATTAAGAAAATGTATGAAATTCTTAAAAGCAATGATCAATTGTTTGTCGTTATGGCAACTGTCATCATGTTTAATATTTCCACTTATATCACAACGACACTCGGCATCTACTTCTTCAAGTACGATGTAGGCAACGAGGTTCTGTATAGTGTATTTGCTGGTGTTGCGGGAATTGCACAAATTCTGGCCATGTTATCGTTTCCATTACTCAGCAATCGGTTTACTCGGAAAAATATATTTGTTTTCGGAGTTAGTGTTTCTATTTTCGGCTATTTGGGTCTTTTCGGTGCGAGTCAAATCGGAATCTTCTCTCTACCGATCCTATTCTTCAGTGGCTTCCTTATTTTTGCAGGACTGGGCTATATGAACATCCTCACCACCGCCATGCTCGCAGATACTGTTGAGTACGGTGAGTGGAAACTCGGAATCCGAAGTGAAAGTATCGTATTTTCAATACAGACTTTCATTGTTAAAGTCTCTTCCGCAGTAAGTGCGTTCATCGTAGGAATCGGCCTCGAAGTCATTGGTTTCGTTCAAGATGCTGTTCAGACAACCGCAACTTTAACAGGACTCAGATTGCTCATGTTCATGGTTCCGATATTTGGACTCATCGTGTCACTGATCATCTATATCAAACGCTATAAGATCGATGCTAAATTCTACAATCAAATTGTTTCAGAAATTCTAAAGTCGAGAGATCTTGAAATCAAATAGGAGGTTACTATGCGCAAACGGCAGCCAATGAACAATGATTGGCTATACAAACCTGACTTTACTGAAAAGGATCTTTTATCCAATGATGGCTTCGAAGCTGTGAGACTGCCCCACACCAATATTGAATTGCCTTATAATGGGTTTGATGAAAAAATTTATCAGTTTGTCAGTTGTTATAAGAAATCGTTTCTCGTCAACCCAGACTTCATGCAAAAAGATGTGGTATTCGTTTTCGAAGGAGTCATGAATTATGCAAAAGTCTATGTCAATGGGCATTATATTACGGAACACTTTGGGGGTTACACACCTTTCGAAGTCAATGCCACTCCCTATTTGAACCTGGCAGAAGAAAACATCATTGCAGTTATCGTAGACTCAACAGAAAGAACAGACACACCACCATTCGGATTTGTGGTGGATTACCTGACCTATGGTGGCATCTATAGAGAAGTTTATATGGAATACAGGTCACCAGTCATCATTGAAAATTTGAAAATTGCCACTCCTGAAGTCTCGACACAGCGTTCAAGATATGAGATTGAAATTTTCACTTCTGCCCCACTTGATCCTTCATATTTGATTAAAGCAGAAATTCTTTTAGGAGAGGACCTCGTTTACACGCATACTTTACCATGCAATGAAACCACCCATTTCAAAGTAAATGACGAATTTCACAACACCAAACTCTGGTCGCTCGATGAACCTAACATGTATCAATTGAGAGTTCAGCTGATCCAGCAGGATGAAATTTCAGATGAATTCACCACCATGTTTGGATTCAGAACGGTCGAGTTTAGAAACGATGGCTTCTACCTCAATGGAGAACTGGTGAAACTTCGTGGTCTCAACCGACATCAATCCTTTCCATATGTCGGTTATGCCATGCCAAAAAACGCTCAAATCAAGGATGCAGAAATATTGAAATACGAACTAGGCTTAAACTGTGTGCGCTGTTCTCATTATCCACAATCCAAATTTTTCCTTGACCATTGTGACGCCATAGGATTGCTCGTTTTTGAAGAACTTCCAGGATGGCAACATATTGGCGATGAAGTGTGGCAGGAAAACGCACTGAAAAGTATAGAAGAAATGATTAGACGTGACTGGAATCATCCGAGCATCATCATTTGGGGTGTAAGAATCAATGAGTCAAAAGACAGTGATGCTTTTTATTCAAAAGCAAATGTCCTCGCTCATAGGCTTGATGGTTCAAGGCAAACCGGCGGTGTCCGAAATTTCGCAGGAAGTAAAGTCTTTGAAGACGTCTACACATACAATGATTTTGTACACCGTGGCAACAACATAGCACTTGAACCACCACAAAAAATAGCAAAACGTAAAATGCCTTATCTCGTCACCGAACACAATGGACATATGTTTCCAGTTAAAAAATTTGATGTGGAGCAAAAAAGAATCGATCAAGCCATGCGTCATGCAAAAGTACTGGACACCATGTATGAAATCCCTGAAATCAGTGGCGCCATAGGTTGGTGCATGTTCGATTACAACACACATAAAGATTTCGGATCCGGAGATAAAATTTGTTATCACGGTGTCATGGACATGTTCAGAATTCCTAAATATGCAGCTGCAGTTTATGCCTCTCAATCTGAGATCAAACCCTTTATGGAAGTGCTCTCCAGCATGCAAATCGGGGATTTTGAAGCTTCCGAATTAGGTCATGTGTTGGTGTTCACGAATGCGGATTTTGTCAAAGTCTACAAGAATAATCATTTGCTTGGTACTTTTTATCCATCGACTGATTTGCTGAAACATCTCCCCCATCCACCTGTGATCATTGATGATCTGATTGGAGACTTATTGGAACGGGGTGAAGTGTTTTCAAGAGAAGACGCTAAAATCGTCAAAAGAATTCTTCTCGGTGTCGCCAGTCATGGTCCTAAACTTTCTTTAAAAGATCGCCTATCCATGGGAAAAATCCTCTTTAAATACAAAATGAGTTTTCAAGATGCCGCCGACCTATATACAAGGTACATTGGGAACTGGGGACAGGCTTCCACTGAATTCAAATTTGAAGGGTATAAGAACGGAGAGCACCTGACGACAATTATTAAATCTGCTGATGCCACTCCGACACTTAAAGTATCTCCAGATTCATATCATTTGGTTGAAGAAGATACCTATGATGTCACGAGAATTGTCATTGCCATCAATGACCAGTTCGGAAACCCTCTTCCGTACCAGATGCCCGCTGTAACAATCAAAACTTCAGGACCGGTTGAAATCATTGGACCTAAGACATTTGCATTGATTGGTGGTTCAAGGGCATTTTGGATCAAATCGACCGGAGAAGCGGGAAATGCTCAAATTACGATTGATGTTGAAGGCTTTGAAACTGAAGATGTACACATAAAAATGGAGATCAGCTTGAGCTGATCTCCGTTTTTACCTTATTTCATCCATTCATAATGGAGCTTGTTTTGAACAATACCAAAGGCTATTGAACCAGTGCCTCTTGGCAATTGAATGACTTTTACGCCATTTCTATAAATCAATGTTGCAGACTGTGCAGTTGAAGGAAATACTACAGAGACATCTGTTCCTCGGTCCACAAGATTACCAAGCAGTTTGAAGAACAAATCACCTTCAAGACTATCCTTGAATTGATAACTATTACTCATTGAAATCACTATAGGACTTAGTGGGTTGATTTGTGTAAACTCAATCAAATTCTTCCACTGTGTCACACCACTTTGTCTGATGGATCCATCCTTATTGACCATTGTGAAATAATGAATTCCTCCAATAAACTGCTTCGAATACTTAGCTTCCACTTTAATCTTCGAATCTGTAGCCAAATAGTTCACACGAACCTGTTTATCTTTTATGTTACGAATCGCATCTGGTAATCTGTTTTCAGTGATTCCCTTAACTCGAGTTATATTTGCAGGAACATTCAAAGAAAGATTATGTGAAACCACTGCATCTACATCGTCAATTATGATATAACCTGAATCTTTGAGAAGAGGATCCACTTCAGCGAGGTAAATCCTATCTAGTGCAAAAGGTGCGACCAAATTGTTAGGCACTTCAGCAGATAAGTATTTCCAACCTGTCCAGTCAACATTCTTTGCAAATGTCAAATTTACTGATGTTCCGTTTGCATCTGTGATGCGACCTCTCAACCAATGTGAATTACCGTAATCGCCAAGTGCCCATAGACCAATGGCCTTAGTGCCAGATTGGAGTGGTTTTGGATTAGTGATATTCATATATGCAGCTCTTGTCACATCAAAATTTGAGAAATCATAGGATATTAATCCACCGGAACCTGTATGCCCGGCTTCCGCTATTTCTTGATAGTTTCCAGGCATGAGAAGCGGATAACTTGAAAATGTTGCAGTAGGTGTTTCAAAATCATGCAACGTTACTTTTGTTGTTCCGATACCTGCTGGAATGTAAGTGGTCAAACCGTCATATGAAAACTCCAGTATTGCCTGATTGACTCCAGTGCCGCTTGTAAGAGTTCCAGCTCCGGAATCATAAGTGCCAATTGTTTCCGGTATAATAGCAGAAACCAAATTAGGCTCTATCTGTATCACATCGCCAGTTTGGGTTTGTAATGAAAACTTGATGGTTTGAGTCTGGTTTGAATTCATTTTAATTTGAGCTGGTGACACCATCAACCTTACAGCACCCTTGCTGATCACGACTTCTTTAGTTGTTGTCTTTCCAAAGTACTCCGCAGTAACAATACCTTTACCTGAGCTCTTTGCAATGAAGTATCCATTTTCAAAGACACCTTCTATTCCAGATACACTCCATTTCACTGCACTAAGATCAATGTTCATCTTATTGTAATTTGTGTCTATCGCTGATACAGCTACAGGCACTGACGTATTCTCAAATATATTTGTCTGTTTCATCTCTATTTGGATGTGATTAAATACAGGTGATTCCACCAAAATCTTCTCTACTCCAAGCGCTGTGAAGATTCTTCTTTCCGATTGTTCAGAAGGATAGTTGAGTGTGCTGACTTGAGTTGTCCATGGTGATTTTGCCACCATTTGGCTCGAGCCTCCGCCATCAAAGTTGATGCCTTCATATGCGCCTAGACTGATAAGAATATTCGCCAGTTCCGTTTGAGTGACACCTCTGTAGAAATTCGTTCTGCCATCTACAGTAACCAATATAACTTCATTTCTGTCTTTTGATATCCCAAGGCCAGTTCGTGGATGTGTGCCATTGATGTTTTGTGAAAACTCAGTCACGACTTTTCCATCTTTCACCAGTTGAGCTCCGCCACCTACACTGAGATCCATAAATCTGAAATTAACGTCATAATTGACAGAAACAGCTTCTCCAACACGAAACTTTTGAGTTATTTCTGCTCTTCGAGTCCCGACTGCTGCAATTACATATGCATTTTCACTCAGAACAAAAGGTGCTCCATTTGTTCTAATTTCATGAATGTATCCATCTTTAACATACATTTCTACTACATCCGCTTCAATGGAACCTCCGTAAGATTGCTTGGACCAGTTGTGGTCAAATAGAATCAAACGATTTTCTGTCAAATAAGGTTTGTTGATATAATCCAGTGTGAATGTAGATCTGCCATTTGTGATGGCATTGTTGGGTGAATTGATGTATGCGACAAACGGCATACCCGATGTGGCGACATTGAATGATGCAAATTCGTCAATACCGACACTCGTTGAAATCAACTTCCCTTTGTTGGCGACATTTCCAAGAGTTGATGCTCCGAAAAAATCTGTGTTGATCGCTGCTACAATATTACCATTAAGATCATTCTTTTTGACGATATTGGTCAAAGTGTCTCGATTGGTCAGATACTCATCTGTGAGAGCGGTCAATCTTACATTCTTGGTCAAATCAATTCGCATCACATTGAGATTGATCCAACCTTCATTTGTAAATGTTCTGATGTTTTGATGTGTCACACCATCCGCATAAGTTGAGATTGCAGATTCTTGTTTGTAAATTGGGTCGTATGCGGCAAATGATGTTGAAGACAACACCAAAAGT
>JAGXHV010000132.1 GCA_024636005.1 Bacillota bacterium | reverse complement strand
AGTGATGCCTCTTTCTCTCTCTTCCGGTGCTTTATCGATGTTGTCAAAGTCTACTTTTGCGCCTAACCCGTATTTCTCGAACAAAACTTTAGTGATAGCAGCTGTAAGAGTCGTTTTGCCGTGGTCAACGTGACCGATTGTCCCGATATTGCAGTGTGGCTTGTTTCTTTCAAATTTTTGTTTAGCCATGGATTCCTTCCTCCCTTGTTAACTTATATATTTCAACAAGCACTTATGTGCCTGTCTATAAACGCACTAGTTCAAATTTACTAAAAATTTCTCAAGCTTCTTTTTTACCCTTTGAAGCGCATTGTCAACTGATTTGACATGTTTATCCATTTCAAGGGAAATCTCATTGTATGACTTTCCTTCGAGATAGGCGGTAATAACTTTCCATTCAAGGTCGCTGAGTACTTCACCCATTTTTTCCTCAATTAAACTCAGTTCTTCCCGTTTGATGATCAGGTGTTCCGGATTGAGTTCTTTGCTGTTCATCATCAGGTCGTAAAGCGTCCTATCCGATTCTTCATCAAAAATGGGTTTGTTAAGCGAGACATACGAGTTGAGTGGGATGTGCTTTTGTCTCGTTGCAGTTTTGATGGCCGTTATGATTTGTCTCTTGATGCACAGTTCTGCAAACGATCTGAATGATGTGACCTTGTCAGGTTGAAAATCCCTGATTGCTTTGAAAAGACCGATCATACCTTCCTGTACTATGTCCTCACGATCAGCACCGATAAGAAAATAGGCTCTTGCTTTGCTTCTAACAAAATTCTTGTACTTTCTGATCAGTAGCTCTTGAGCTTTGGGGTCACCTTTACGTGCAAGTTCGACCACAATTTCTTCATCAAAGCTGTCGTGATTGTAGCATGTCGCAGTCTCAATTGGCTCCATCAAAGCTGTCCTCCCCAAATGTTAGAAACGGATTCTAAACAAGTCATGAAATCATTATATATTATTCACATTCCTGACGTCAAGTCATCATCAAAAGTCAAACTTCATTAATTTTCAAGCGGCTTCAGCAACAATTCAATCCACGTAAAAAGCACTTCGATTTATTTCTGTTGTGCTTTCACCTGGCGTTGCCTTACCACTTCATACATAACGACCGCACCGGCTACAGCCGCATTGAGCGAACTGACCTCTCCAAGCATTGGAAGGGATACCATGAAATCACACTTTTCTTTGACGAGCCTGCTGATGCCCTTACCCTCATTGCCTATCACAACACCGATACTTCCGGTAAGTTTTGCATCACAGTAATTTTGAGCTCCCATATCTGTGCCGACAATCCATAACCCATAGGTTTTTAGTTCTTCAATGGTCTGCGTGATGTTTGTCACCTTAGCAACCGGCACATACTCTACCGCTCCACACGAAGTTTTTACCACAGTCTGATTGATGAGCGCGCTTCTTCTCTTAGGAATGATTACCCCATGAGCCCCTACTGCATTTGCGGTTCTGATGATGCTGCCAAGGTTATGAGGATCGGTGATTTCATCACATATGATCAACAATGGATCCTCACCCCTCGATTTTGCAATCTCTATAAGATCTTCAACTTCATGATAATGATAAGGAGCTACGTATGCGATTACTCCTTGATGGTTTTCACCATCTGTGATTCGATCCATTTTTTTGCGATCCAAATATTGGATCAAATATTTTCGCTCTTTTGATATATCGATTATTTTTTGTATCGGCTTATCTTTCGAACCTTCGAGCACAATCATTCTGTTGATTTCATGACCTGACTCGAGTGCCTCTAAAACAGGATTTCTTCCATATATTATATCTTCCATTCAAACCCTCCTTTATCTACAACACTCCGAAAGAAGCTCTCACTTCGGCAACCCTGCCACATGTCATTTTGCCTTCGGGGCATGGGCCACTCAAACATTTTGGACCAGCACTTTGAAACACATTAGGCGCCACTTGTTTGACCATTCGAAGCATTTCTGTCGCAAGTTCACGAATTTCCCATTGAGCTCTGTTGCAACAGCGGTGATTGAAGAAGTTCAGCAGACTTCTCGCATTCATGCTCACAACTATTTTAGTTTCACAAGCATTTGGAAACACAAACCTAGCATCCTCAACTGCGGATTTTTCAGCCTGAGACCTTGCCCTCTTTTCACTATACCCTTTTTCGAGGTATTTCAAATAATAATCTTCCTCAAGCTTTTCAGAGATGGCATCGTACACCTTTTGATCCTCCGCCATTGCCCGAACGAACATTTCACGTACTTCCGGATTTGACTCAATTGCGGGTGGGATAATATATTCAAACGCTTCAAGTTTTACATATCTTTGTGATTGTTGTGAATAAGAGGCGATTCTATGTCTGACAAGCTGATGTGTCAAAACCCGGCTGACGCCTTCAACCGCAAAAGTGAATGAAATATGTTCTAGTGGAGAATAATGACCATACTCCATCAGTTTATCCAAAAAGACACCAGAAGATTCCTCATCCAAATTTTCATATAATGTTTCTATACCTACAGGTGAATAACACAGTTTTGCTGAAGCGGCAATCACTTTTTCAGGATCCGGTGTATGCGCCAATAATTTAACCTTCATCAAATTGACCTCCTATTGATCTTCCGAAGAAAAATACGAATCCCCGAACGGAAGGATGCCGAGCAAGTATTTTCTATAACGTCCAGTGAAATCATCTTCACTTTCAACCTTCACATCGGTTATCCTGAATTTCATGATTCCCGTTTTGTAAAGGATGTTTGAATGCCTTTCATCAAGCACTTCCTGCATTCTGACAACCACATTTTCATCACTCGAATCTTTTGGATCTACGGGATCCATTACAATTGACTTGTATCCCAAAACAATCAGAACAATCAGAGTCACCCCAATCAAAATCCTATCTTTACGCTTCATCTTCTTCACCAACATCCTTATTTGAATTTTCTACTGAATCAATGGCTTTTATAGTAAGATGAACTATTTCGTATAACCGTTCCTTCTGATTGGTCAAATAAAGATAACCCACCAAGGCTTCATATCCAGTTGCATATCTATAGTCAGACAACAGTGCGTTTTTAGGAACTGTATTTGATTTCTGATTCCTTCCTCGCTTGATCATTTGCCACTCATCTTCAGTGAACAATTCCTTAAGCCTATGTACAGCTGTAGCCTGTGCGTTTGCGTTGACATATTGCTTGGCTTTTTTTGACATTTCATGTGGTGTAAGCACAAATTGGCTGATCAGGTATGTTCTGATGTATGCTTCATAGATGGCATCACCGAGGAAAGCCAATTTCAGAGGATTCATCATTCTCACGTCCATATCAGACAAACTATTCATTTCAGCATTCTTTAAAAAATCGTTCATATTTGCCTCTTTATTCGAATATTGTTTAGAACTATGGGGGCAATTGTAATGGATACAACAGCCCCCACATATTATTGGATTAATTACTCAACACACAAATTCAGTATGCTGTATTCGATACGTTCAATGGTGTTCGCACTTCCTATGATCTCCATCACCTTTGCGATATCGGGACCATGTACCTGCCCAGTCAGTGCCACACGAACCGGCATGAACAGGTTTTTACCTTTGTGACCAGTTTCCTTCTGAACTTCCTTGAGCAGACGTTTCACATCTTCAGCAGTGATGGCATCTATATCAGCAACTTTTGCAGAAAAACATCTCAGCATCTCGGACACATGTGGCATTTCAATCATTTCTCTAGCCTCATCATCTTCAAGTACAATCGTATTCACATTGAACAGATTGAAGTAATCCGAAATCTCATTTAATTTATTGAGACGCTCCCTTAGAGTGTCGACTATATTTTTGTACTTTGCAAACTCTTCATCAAATTCCGCATCACTGGCAAATCCACTTTCAACAAAATATGATTTTGAAAGTACTGTCAGTTGATCCAGATCGTAGTTCCTGATGTATTGATTGTTCATCCAATTGAGTTTTTCCACATCAAATACACCACTAGACTTTGATACTCTATCAAATGAGAATTTGTTGATCAAAGTCTGCATGTCCATGATTTCTTCACCGTCATCTGGTGACCATCCAACAAGCGCGATGTAATTGATCAACGCTTCAGGCAAATAACCTTTGCGTTTGAAGTCTTCAACTGAAACATCACCTTCCCGCTTACTGAGTTTCTTTTTGGATTGTCCCAATATTACAGGCAAATGCACAAATTGTGGTGCTTCCCATCCGAAAGCCTCATAAGTATAAATGTGTTTCGGAGTGGAAATAAGCCATTCATCACCACGCACAACATGTGTGATTCCCATGAAGTGATCATCAACAACAACCGCCATATGATAAGTAGGGAATCCATCTGTCTTCATTAACACTTGATCGTCCATGTCGTCCGTATTCACCGCTATATGCCCCTTGATGGCGTCATTGAATTCTATCACCCTACCTAGCGGTAATTTCAATCGAACCACGTGTGGGAGCCCTGCAGCCAGTTTCTCGTGCACATCAGCACTAGATAGCTCTCTGCAATGTCCATCATATTTCGGAGTTAGACCTTCAGACTTCTGTTTTTCTCTTAACTGCTCCAAACGTTCCTTGGTACAAAAGCAATGATAGGCATGTCCTGATTCAATCAGCCTATCCGAATGCTTTTTATAAAGTTCCAATCTATGTGACTGAATATAAGGTCCGAATTCGCCTTTTTCAACAACGTGGTGAGTCTTTTCATCCATAAAAGGACCTTCGTCATGAACCACTCCAGCCCATTGCATGGAGTTGATCATGCCCTCTATGGCGCCTTCGACAAACCTTGTTTGATCAGTATCCTCAACTCTGATTAAATAAGTACCTTCATTTTGTTTTGCATATAAATAATTGTAAAGCGCCGTTCTCAGACCACCGATATGTACATATCCAGTAGGACTTGGCGCAAATCTCAATCTAGGATTCATAACATTTGCCTCCTCTTTTCTTCTCGCCTATTATACTAAAAATCAGAACCTCTTTCAATGACCTTCTTCATCCCTGACATTATATAGGCATAACTGCCGGAACCATGGGGTTTGGTGCAATCACTGCAATCTTTGATCCCACCGGTCATCTTGAAATCCCCACCACATTCATCCCTCAGCATATAAAGCGGGCAATAGCAAAACAAACAGTTGAACTCATCATCCACGTTTTTGTGACATGGAAAAAATTCACAATCACGATTTTGGAAGAACTTATAGTTTTCTGACATCTATACCTCCGTTTTTTTAAGGAGTGTGATGGCTTGGCTGGAAATTCCTAGACCTGCACCTTCGAATCCCAATTTTTCAGTAGTTGTGGCTTTTATGTTCACTTGATCGATCTCGCAATTAAGCACTGTGGCAATTTTCTCTCTCATCAGATCGATATGCGGAGCCATTTTAGGCCGCTCGGCAACAATAGTGGCATCCAAATTGACAATCGAGTACCCATGTTCAGTCAACGTTTCAGCTACCCGCTTTAACAGTACCATACTGGATATATCCTTGTATTCTTCTGAAGTATCCGGAAAATGTTTTCCAATATCACCAAGTGCCATGGCACCAAGCAACGCATCCATGATGGCGTGAAGGAGAACATCTGCATCCGAATGTCCAGCTAGACCTTTTTCATATGGTATTTTAACACCACCCAGTATTAGTTCCCTACCTTCCACCAATTGGTGGACATCATATCCCATTCCGATTCTCATCAGCTTTCACTCCTAGTAAACCAATCCAAGATGGCCCTACCAAAAACGAGATCCATTGGAGAGGTGATTTTTATGTTGGCTTTTTCTCCTTCACAAAGCAGAACTTTATAATTGTATTTTTCCATCAGACTGGCATCGTCGGTTCCTAAAAACTCATCTTTTAGTGCTTTCTCATGCACTGCATTTAAAACTTCACGCCTAAACACCTGAGGGGTCTGAACACTCCATATCTCATCTCGATTCAAAGTCTTTTGGACAATATTGGACGCATCGACAATTTTCAGTGTGTCAGTCGATGGCATTGCCGACACAATCGAATCGAACTCAGTCATGTGATACAGATTTCTATCCAACCAGTATGAATCCACAAATGGACGAACTCCGTCATGAACGACAATCCATTCAAAGATCTCTGGAATGCATTTTATAGCTTTGCAAACAGACTCCTGCCTGTTCTCGCCGCCCTCAATGACATTAATGGGTCGCCTGAAACCATGTTTCTCACTCCAATTCGCAACTTTATCTTCTACAAGTCTGACAGATTCTGGTGGCACAACTACCCAAATCATATCTATTGTTTCAGATTTCAAAATATGAATAAGAGTCCATTCAAGGATTTCACGATTTTCCAGTAACATAAACTGCTTTTTTTCAGTTGTTTTCATTCTACTGCCCACTCCTGCTGCAGGAATGATTGCTCCGATTTTTTTTCCGTCGTACATCGTTTTGCTCACTTTCTCTCAATATGTTCGCCTATATTATACCAAAAAAAAGATAAAGAAGGTCAAATAACCTTCTTATCGATCTCAATTTTTGGATTTTGCGAAAATCATTCGTCCTGCGGATGTCTGTAGAACGCTTGTTACAATGACTTGGATGTTCTCATTGATGAATATTCGGCCATCTTCAACGACAATCATGGTGCCATCATCAAGATAAGTAACTCCTTGATTGTTCTCCTTACCCTCTTTGATAATTTGAACCAACATCTCTTCGCCCGGTAGAACAACCGGTTTCACAGCATTCGCAAGTTCATTGATATTAAGGATATGTACTTCTTGAAGTGAAGCGACCTTATTGAGATTGAAGTCATTTGTCACAATACTCGCATTCATTTTTTGAGCGAGTTTGATTAATTTAACATCAACTTCAGAAATGTCCTCAAAATCCTCATCGATAATCTTGACATCGATCGGAAGTTCCTTTTGAATGATCTTAAGAATATCAAGTCCTCTTCTACCTCGGTTGCGCTTGAGTCCATCAGATGAATCAGCAATGTGCCTGAGTTCTCTCAGTATGAATTCGGGGATGATGATATCACCCTCAATGAATCCTGTTTTGCAAATATCGGCGATACGTCCATCTATGATGACACTGGTGTCCAGTATCTTTGGTTTCGCGCCATAAGTTCCTGTTTTTTCCTTTGTTTGTTTTCCAGCATTGAGTCTCTTTGAAAATTCTCCAAGTCTCGACGGATCTTTCGAATTTTTTTGAGCAAAGTTTATTCCAAGATATCCTAAGAAAATATACGCCAAAATTTTGAGTGCACTTGCAACCATTGGAATTGGAATGATTTCAAACAATCCACTTATTAGAAAGGCAACCACAAGTCCAAGTACAAGTCCTCCAAACATGAACATCAATTCATGCTGAGGAATTTTTTCGAGTTCCGTTTGTGTATATTGCGCTAGTTTTTTCCCTAATGCAATCATCAATTTAGAAAAGAAAAAAGTAATAACAGTAAAAATAAGTCCGAATAAAATTGGTAGTGATATCGTATAAACCATACGATGAAGATTAAAAAGATCTCTTTCGTAAACAAAATCCGTCAAATAAATACCCGATCCTACACCAACACAGAATCCGACAAAAGTAATGATATATTTAATTATTTTCTCAATCACGCTAACCCTCCTTTCCTGTTATTCTATTGTACCCTTTTTGAGAGTCTTTTAAATTGTAACACAGCAACAAAGAATTTCAAAGTGCACAAAAAAAAATGAGGCCTAAGCCCCGTAGTTTTCATCAGTGACTACCTATAGTCATATTGACTAATGTGGCCGCCTCGTCTTCATTCAAATTTTTTGCTAAAATCATTTCACTGATCAATATTTGCTTGGAATTACTGAGCATCTTTCTCTCTCCGGTCGAAAGTCCTTTTTCACGATCCAATATTTCGAGATTTCTGACCACTTGTGCCACTTCAAAAATATCACCCGTCTTCACTTTTTCCAGATTGGATCTATATCGTCTGTTCCAATTGTCTGGCATAACACCTTTTTCTTGGGCCAAGACTTCCATAACCTCAGTCAAAACATCGTTGTCAACGACTTTACGTACACCCAAATTCTCAGCGGAATCAATCGGCAACATCACTTTCATGTTTTTAATGGGCAATTTCAAAATATAAAATTGTTTGCTGTCACCCAACAACTCTTTTTCTTCTATTGCTTCAATAATCCCTGCTCCATGCATAGGGTACACAACTCTATCTCCAATTTTAAACATTCAATCCCTCCATGCATCCTTTATTTATATTCATTATACACTATTTTCGACTTAATCACAACAAACCTATATTTTACTATTAAGAACAATTCATTGTCAAGCCTTTTATTCACAGGGATTATTTGTTTATATTACTTTTTGTTTAAATTCTTTTGTGATAAAATGAAAGCAATCCATATCGTTAAGTTGACTTTGGGTCTTAAGTTTATAGGAGGAATTATGAAAGACGTAATTTATGATGAATTTCAAAATAAGGTAGACGAAGTCCTGATCAGGCATGCAAACTTATTGGATATAGTCAGCAAGATGGACGAAGCAGCATCAAAATCCAATCGGGCAGTGATCAAATCCATAACCAATTGTGGGTGCGTAAAATTGGACGTCTCGAAAACAGAGTTCCCTGAAGGCCTTACATACGATGCTCTGAAGGAATATCGCGCAGAGCATATTCAGGGTAAACCGTGTCCTGTTTGCCGCGAAAAAATCGAAGAGGAACTAGGCAGACTCGAATTTTACGTCGCAGCTCTTTGCAATGTTCTCGATTTGAATCTTTATGATGTTCTATTAAAAGAATATAACAAAATCAATACTCTTGGTAAATTCAGTCTTTACTAAACTCCATAAAACAATCAGGCAGCAAACGCCATCCACGAGATGACATTTGCTGCCTTTTTAATTTCCTCTAGAAAAAGTACTTGAATACTTCTTCAATGTGTTTCATTCCTATTGCCTGAAAATTCTCCGGACGATTCAGACCATCGAGATTTGCATGCGGAATGAGCGCTTTCTTAAAGCCCATTTTAGCAGCTTCATTGACTCGTTGCTGCACTTGATTGATTGCACGGATTTCTCCTGTAAGTCCAACCTCCCCAAAGACAATCATATCATCTGGAATCTTGATTTCCCTGAAACTCGAAGCGATAGCCACAATAATGGCGAGATCAGCTGCGGGTTCATCTATGGTCATACCACCAACGACATTTAAATAAATGTCTTGGTTATAAAGCATCATACCGGCTTTTTTTTCAAGTACGGCTGTGAGTAGAATCAATTTGTTGTAATCAATTCCCACCGCCATTCTTCTTGGCATATTGAAGTTGGTTTGTGAAACCAGACATTGCATCTCCACCAAAACAGTTCTCGTCCCTTCCAGTGTAGGAATCACAACCGACCCGGCTTCTTTAACCATCGTATTTGACAAAAATATTTTCGAAGGGTTGTCAACTTCCTGCAATCCAAAATTCGTCATTTCAAAAATTCCAATCTCATTGGTGGAACCGAATCTGTTCTTGACTGCCCTTAAAATTCTAAAAAGATTATGACCCTCACCTTCGAAATAAAGAACCGTATCCACCATATGCTCCAATACTTTTGGGCCTGCAATGGTTCCCGTCTTAGTGACATGTCCCACCAAAAATGTACTGATTCCATTCTTTTTTGACAAATTCATGAATTGGTTAGTCGCTTCCCTGACCTGACTGACACTTCCTGGAGCTGATGCAATCTCAGGACCATATACGGTTTGAATAGAATCCACAATCAACACTTCAGGTTTCAGAATTTCTACATGGTATTTGATTTTTTCCAAATTGTTTTCAGCCACAATATATAAATTCTCTGAATCCACACCAAGCCTTTGCGCACGGAGCTTGGTCTGTTTGACTGACTCTTCGCCAGAGACGTATAGCACCAATCTCTTGCTACTTGCTATATTATGCGCCACTTGAAGCAATAAAGTGGATTTTCCAATTCCTGGATCTCCTCCGACCAAGATCAAAGACCCTTTGACCACACCTCCGCCAAGAACTATATCGAGTTCTTTGATTTGAGTGGAATAACGCTCCTCCAAATCAAATGTGACATCTATTATTTTTTGTGGTTGACTGGCATTTCCGATATCAAGCGTCGCCGCTTTCACAGGCTTTACGTCCGGTTCTTCCACAAAACTGTTCCACGCACCACAATCGGAGCATTTCCCAAGCCACTTGGGCGAAATACTTCCACATTCCTGACAAACATATTTGCTTTTGACTTTAGACATTTTTTCTCCTCTGGGTCTTATGATGAATTATCATTTTTTGGGGCTCATCCATTTCAAAAGTTATTGCGAATGATTCCTCATCACTTTCAAGTACATACTCTGCGACAACATCTTTAATTTCCTTATCCACAGCACGACCAAGTGGTCTGGCACCGTACTCAGAGCTATAATATTCAGCGGCAATCCATTCAACGACATCTTCAGAGACGTTGATTTCGAGTTCTTTTTCAGACATTTGATTTTTAAAGGCTTCTATATGCTTTTCCACGATTAGCGAGGCCGAATCGATATTCAGTGGATCAAATACAATGATTTCATCCATTCTGTTTATGAATTCCGGTTTAAAAAACGATTTGCATGCTTCCCGAATTTTTTCCTCATTGTTGACTGCGTCAGTGGATTTTAAAAACCCGACTTGCTTGTTGGCTAAATTTTTAGTCCCCAAATTTGATGTGAGTATAATTAGAGTATCTTTGAAATTCACGCTCATTCCGCGTCCATCTTTGAGAACACCTTCATCCATGACTTGAAGTAGTATGTCTATGACCTCTTCATGAGCTTTTTCCACTTCATCAAAAACCACTAAAGAGTACGGATTCTTTTTGACGGCACCAGTGAGATAACCGCCTTCTCTATGCCCCTCATATCCTGGAGGTGAACCGATTAATTTTGATACGGCATGTTTTTCCATGTACTCTGACATGTCAATTTTGATCAAACTTCTTTCATCACCATAGAACACATCTGCAATCTTCCTTGCCAGCTCAGTTTTTCCAGTCCCGGTCGGTCCAACAAAAAGGAAGACCCCTGTGGGTTTCTTTGGATCTTTGATGCCTATTCTTGATCGTTTTAGCGCTCTCGATACCACATTGATGGCATTTGTCTGACCAAATATACTCTCTGACAGTGTTTTTTCAAGCGCTACAAGTCTCTCCTTGTCATTTGAGGACAACTTGGTAATGGGAATCTGAACCCAATCAGACACAACTTTTTCAATATCTGATTTCCCGATCAAAAGTTTCTGTGATGACATCAAAGCTTTTGTGTTCCTGTTTTTTTCAATATGGGATAAAATTCGTTTTTCCTCACTTTGCAATTTGGATGCATTTTCAAAATTCATTTCAATTATAGAATTTTCTTTTTCCAGTTTCAATTGTTGGAGTCTATATTTCAGTTCATCGATTATCTCCAAAGTTTTGAGATTCTCGTATCTCTTTCTCGAAGAAGCTTCATCAATCAAATCAATCGCCTTGTCAGGAAGCTTTCTGTCCGCAAGATAACGCCTCGAGAGTTTAATGGCACTTCTTACCGCGTCGTCACCAATTACAACACCATGATGGATCTCATAATTGGACTTGATATGATTTAAGATTTCATAAGTCTCTTCTTCCGTAGGTTCCTTGACATCAATGATGGTCATCCTTCTGACCAAAGCTTGGTCTGCTTCCATATACTTTTGGAAGTCATCATATGTTGTCGCACCAATAATTTGAATCTGGCCATTTGTCAAATACGGTTTCAATATCCCTATAGCATCTAGCGACTTGTCCCCTGTTGCTCCCACCCCTATCAGATTATGGATTTCATCTATAAAAGCAATCGTGTTGCCATCTGCAATCATATTTTGGATCCATTCGTTCATTCTTTCTTCAAATTGACCTCTATATGAAGTTCCAGAGACTAATGACCCTATATTGACCTCTATTATTTTTTTGTCTCTGAGCACATCTGGTACATGTCCTCCAGCAATTCTATTTGCAAGCCCCTTTACTATCGCCGTTTTACCGACACCTGGTTCACCAACAAGGCATGCGTTGTTTTTGGTTTTTCTGGATAACACCAGCAATATGCGCTCAATAATTTCTTCTCTTCCAATCACGGTATCAAACGGTACATCTTTCGCACGCTCAGTCAAATCATGACCGAACGTTGATATTTTCGCTTCCTCATAATCCGTTGACAATTCCAGTGTCTTGATATTCAGTTTTTCAGTCGCTGCACCCTTGATAATATTCGTTTCAGGTACGCTATTTTGCTGTTCGATCAACACCCCTTTAAGGACACTTGCGATATCCAGATTAAGTCTACTCAGTATCTTGTAGCCCATACACATTCTATCGTGCATTATGGCTAAAAAAATATGTTCAGGTATTATTTCAGAATTATTTGTTTTGATCGCATAATTATGGCTTCTATCCAAACACTCCCGAGCTCTTCTAGTATAATCCTCAATCCCTTCAGAAGGGTCGCCTTTTCCAATGATTTTCACAATCTCCATTTTGACATTCCGGTGCGTCACACCGTAACTCTCAAGCAGTTCGGTCACTTTGGAGCCCTTGATGAGTGACAACCCTAGAGCAAAATGTTCCGTACCTATGAATTTATGTCCCAAATCACGTGCCTGCGTAAAGGCAAAATTAATCACGTCATTTGCTTTTTCATCAAAGTTATAATCCAACATCACTCACCATCCTGCTTTTCTTCTAGTTTAACAATTAAAGGAAGATATTGAAAGAAAAAAGATATGAGCGCTGCAGTTTGACTGTTTTGTGAGATTTACAGAAGAGTAAACAAGGAGCCTCAGTACTATACAGAACATAGATACAAAGGCTCCTGTGTTTGCAGGCAAACACTACGTCGCCCAATATTTTCGCTTCGCGAAAAATTGTACACGCGAAAATAGAAAAAAGATATGAGCGCGTAAGCGCTCATATCTTTTTTCTATTTTTCATTATCTTTCTTGATCTGCTCGATAATCTTTACTGCAATTTGCATAGGTACTTCGTCATAACGATCGACTCGCATGCTGAACCATCCTCTTGCCTGAGTCATGGATCTCAAGTCAGTTGCATATTCGAACATTTCCGACTGCGGTGCTTCAGCAATGACCTTTTGATATCCCGATTCATTTGGTTCCATACCAAGGATTCTACCTCTTCTCCTGTTCATATCACCCATGATGTCACCCATATACTCATCAGGGACATAAATCTCCACATGAGCTACAGGTTCAAGCAATACAGGTTTCGCTTGCTCCATACCTTTTCTAAAGGCAAGGTGAGCAGCCATTTTAAAAGCCATCTCTGATGAGTCGACCGCATGGTATGATCCATCCAGCAATGTCGCTTTGATATTGACCACAGGGCAACCTGCCAATATTCCACGATCCAACGATTCCAAAAGTCCTTTTTCAACAGCAGGAATATATTGTCTTGGGACTGAACCACCAAAGATTTTTTCCTCGAACACAAAGCTTTCATTTGACGGTTCAAATTTCACATGAATGTCTCCATATTGTCCAGCGCCACCTGATTGTTTTTTGTGTTTTCCTTGGACAGTCGCGACACCTTTTATTGTTTCTCTATAAGCTACTTTTGGTGGCTCAAGGGTGACCTCCACTCCAAATATATTCTTGAGTTTGCTGGTGATGACCTGTATTTGCATGGTTCCTTGTCCACCGAGTAAAGTTTGTTTGGTCTCCTTGTTGCGTTCGATTTCAAAAGATGGATCTTCTTCTGTGAGACGATGCAGAGATGACACAATCTTTTCTTCATCTCCTTTTGCTTTTGGCTCAATTGCCAAATACAAAGCCGGTTTGGGAAGATTCATACTTACATATTGGATTGGATGATCTTTATCACAAAGGGTGTCGCCAGTTTCAGTGTGTTGAAGTTTTGCTGTCGCTCCAATATCTCCCGCTGTCACTTTTGCAACCTCAAGTTGTTCTTTTCCTCTTAATAGGAATAAAGAACCCATTTTTTCTTTTTCATCTTTATTGGCATTGATGATCTCCATATCTTTGGCTGCAAAGCCCGAGTAAACTTTAAAAAGAGAAATTTTTCCAACAAATGGATCGACGATTGTTTTAAATACAAACGCAGAGAAAGGTTCACTTTCCTCTACTTTTCTTTCGAGCTCCTCATGCGAGTCTGGGTGTTCACCTTTGTAAACGCCTTCGTTGAGTTCTTTTGGTGTCGGGAAATAATCAAAAATCATGTCCATCAGTGTATGGATCCCAATCCTTTTTTCCGTTGCACCAACTAGTACCGGTACTATCTCACCAGCTATTACTCCTTTTCTAAGTCCCTCATGAATCTCTTCATTGGTAAATGTCTCTCCCTCAAAAAACTTCATCATGAGTTCTTCATCGCTCTCTGCAACTGCTTCAATCAACATATCCCTAATCGGCTTGATGCGTTGTTCCATTTCTGCAGGAATGGGAGCATCAACGCATTGAGTACCGTTGAATTCTCTTCCAATCAAATCGACCACATTGACAAACCCTTTGAACTCAGGACCTTCTCCAATAGGTATGCAAAATGGTGCGATTTTCTTACCAAATGTATCTTTCAATTCTTTCAGAACTTTAACGTAATTCACGTTGTCTTTGTCCATTTTATTGATGAATAAAATTTTTGGCATATTTCTTTTTTCTGTAAAATTCCAAGCTTTCTCAGTACCAACCTCAATGCCGGATGAGGCATCGACCATAATCACTGCACCTCCTGCAACTCTGAGAGCCCCAAATGTTTCACCCACGAAATCAAAGTAACCCGGTGTATCCAGAAAATTGTATTTATGATCTTTCCATTCAATTGGAATTACTGAAGTTCCTATACTGAATTTGCGATTGATTTCTTCTTTATCAAAATCCGAAACGGTATTTCCATCTTCAACTTTTCCCATCCTTGTCGTAACTTTCGTTGTAAACAGCAACGCTTCTGCCAATGTAGTTTTTCCGCTTCCTCCATGTCCTAAAAATGCTACGTTACGAATTTTGTCGACTGAATAATTTTTCATAAGTAAAGCTCTCCTCTCGGTTGGATTTAATTGAATATTTGCATTATTTATAATATTCTATAAACTTTTGAAAATTCCTTCTATAAACTCAAAATATTTCTTGTTCCTGAACTTACAAAAAAGACGCTTCCACGTTTATATACCCATGGAAGCGTCCAACTGCACATTTTAAATTAAAGAATTCCAGACATTTTCGTGACTTCAAGACCATTTTCTCTCCATGCATCTATAATCACATTAAGACCGATGGAATCACTTGGCATATGTCCCGCCACAATGATGTTTCCGATATTTTGTTCTTTGACGGCTTTGATGACGTCTTCTGGGGCATGCATCGCGACAATAGTACCTACACCCGCATCGAAATATGCTTTATAAACATCTGCTCCACCATTTGTTCCACCCGCAAACAACACTGCAACTTTACCGGCATAATCTGATGGTGCGCCACATCTGATCACAGGAGAAGCCAAAGCGGTAGTATAGATCTCTATGGTATTGAGCACATCCACAACGTCTTTCAGAGTGGCTTTGGGTTGATCCGACAACTTTTCATTGAGATATTTTTGTATGAATCGCTCACCAATAAGGTCTGCAGGCATATGGATATTCATAAACGGCATTTGTAGCAACTTAGCAGCGGATGAGGCCCTGTCATAATTCGAGACGTGACTGCCAATTGAAACTGAATTTTTCTTCTTCTGAAGTGATTTTTGTGCTTTGTTGATTGGAACTCCGAACTCCACCATCTTGTCCACTTGGATATCCATCACTTTGTGAAATTCTATCACAGCGTCGTCCGATTTGGGATGATGACTCACCACAAGATCAAATCCGAGCTGTTTCCCAAGCATGATCTCAGGGGTATCCATGTCGACTCCGATTAAAACTTTACGGATGTTTTCTCCTGGCATACTGATGGTTGTGTCAGAAGGCATCACATCTAGACCCGCCAAATTGAGTGCGATTTCCATTATTTCTTTAGTCGTCATTTCCTTCTCCGTTTTTTTGAATTATCTTACTGGACAAGCACCGGTGTCACAGCCATCGGAGCCTATGTCAAGTTCAATTTCCTCTTTTTCGTATTTGGTGATCAATGACGGTCTGAATGGCTTCATCTGAGAAAAACGCTTGTTGTATTCTTCCTCATCGATGGCTTCATAAGGCATCAATTGATAGAAACTGTCCTCCAATGGCAAGAACGAAAGTGCCACAGTATCATCCCAATTGTTATAAACCCATTCTTCAACGAGCTCCCACTCATTTGGTCTGACATGTACGGTGATTGAGCAGTTATGATCCACATAGTGTTCCATGAACATTTTATAGGTCTCAAGTTGTTCCAGTGCCGAAATATCATACTTGGTCTTACCAATAGGCGATTTTTCTGGGAACTCCACAACTTTAGTAGTGCATGTCTCCCACTCTTGACCAATTTCAGGTAAAACAGAGTATCCGAGTTCTTCACATACTTTTACCAATGGATCGTGTGAATTGATACGCACACGACGGATAAAATATGGTGAATGGGAATAATGTACACCACTTGATACACTAGGAAGTTGTGACAATGTACCCTCTGGCTTCACTGTTGTAACAAGGATCGGCGTTCCACCACCAAGTTCGGCAGCGTACATTTCCGCTTCTTTCTTAGCGGCGTCACGCATTTGTCTGAGCAGGTTCTTTTGCTCGTCCAGTGTGAGTTTCGTCGCATTGACCATATCCTGCCATCCAGTCAAAGAGCATCCAAGCAACTTATCTCTTTGTTGAACATTATTCCACATAGGGAGTTCAAGCTCAACGCAAGTCATTCTGTAACTTGATCGTGCCGACATTCTTTGTGCCTTAAGTAAACCTGCAACATCAAGATTTCCCTTTTCATCTACGAATGCAAAAACATTCACTGTAGTCAAATTACACAGACCTTTATTATCGAGAAGAATTTCACCACATGGATTGACACCATTGAAATTAGGTCTTCTTTTCGACCCGGCGACTTCATTGACCCATCCTGGTTCTCCGGAATATCTCATTCGCTCCAGTTGCCATTTGATCATTTCACGAGTCGGTTTTTCTTTATAGTAAATGGAGTTGTTGCTCATTTGTCTATGGAGAATTTCATCATTGACGACCCACTTGCCATCTTCCATAGTGTAAAGCTTGCTCTTTGCTTCGATGCATTCTTTATCATCGGCATCGACGAGTACTATCTCAGCTGTTCTTCTGACACCACCGACAACAACATTCTCACCAATGATATTAGCGATATCAAGACAATCTATAGGTCTCAATTTCACTACTTTCGACTCCACAAGGAATCCTGCTTTCTTGATGACTCTGTCTATTTTATGGAACATATTTTTAAGGCTGGTATGACCACTTGCGGTACCACCGAATGTTCTTAATTTTTCACCTTTGGGACGAACATGATCATAATCGATGATCACTGTCTTGATGTTTCTATACTCGTTGGTATGAATCAGCTTAAGGAAGAAGTCAAGCGACTGAACCCAGCCTTCTTTTGAATCTCCGATTGTGATTTTAACTGTATTGTTGTAGAAAAACTCAAGGCTTGTGTTGTCTTCCCTTTCCGCTCTTGTAAGCGGTGTGTAATCTTTATGGACCACTTCGAAATCTGTTCTGACTTTTGGCAATTGAACAACGTCTTCCTTGAGAATTCTGACGCCTACGCCTGATCCAATCATCAATAGATAGAAGATATCCTTAAAAGCGTCGAAATTGTTGACTACCTGGAAACTGCAATTATAGTTGGCCATTGGATAATGTTTGGCAACAGCCGTGCCGCCAACCCAAAATGTTCTTCCGGACAAAAATTGTCTCAAATGGAAGATGTTATCGAACAATTCTTCTGCTTCAGCACGGGAAGTTTTTACGATTGAACAGTTATATTCAACCGCACGTCTGACGGTTTCCCACCAGTATTCTCTGCGCTTTTCGTCAGGCAACCATCTCGAATAGGTTCTATAATAAACAAAATCACCAAGTTGCTTCATCGGTGAATTCATATGCTTGTACTTGCTTATGAAGTCGTCCGAGAGCAATCTATGATCTTCTTTTTTTCTAGCCATACGTGTTTTATCTTTTTCATTTCTATAAATGATGTATTTCTTGGCAGCGTCTTTTCTTGGGCTTTCCATTAACAGATCTTCTACCATATCTTGTATTTCATCCACCGAAATCGGCACGTCTCTGCCTTCTGATGCTTCAGTGATTTGTTCCCCAATGGCTTTACATAATGGCTCATCAATTCCCACTATTGTTTCGAGCATCGCTTTTTCAAGTGCTCTAATAATTTTGGAAACTTCAAATTCCACCACTGTGCCGTCTCTTTTTAAGACTTTCATGCGCTACACCCCTCCATTTTGCTTCATTTCTTGATAACACTACATTTAGTGTCTATCTAGTCCAGTACACCTATATATTGTACCACCCACATATGATTCTGTAAACATTATTTGCTCATAATTTCGACAAAAAAATAGAGGCGTTATGAAAATCACGCCTCTAAATCCACTATATATAGTACTTAAGTCCCTATCGAGCACAAAATATAGAATTGTTATTTTTTTCCAAGTAGTCTGAACATGTTCTTTTTATAAGCTTCCACGCCAGGCTGATCAAAAGGATTGACTCCGATCATATAACCACTAATTCCGCAAGCTTTCATGAAAAAGTATAAAAGTTTTCCCAAATGGTATGCGTCTTTTTTCTCCATGCTGATTACGAGATTTGGAACCCTACCATCCACATGAGCTTCAAGTGTACCTTTGAATGCATTATCATTGACATAGCTCATGTTTTTACCGACGAGATAATTGAGACCATCGAGATCCACTTTTTCAGACTCTATTACGATGTCCTTTTCAAAGGATTCGACACGTACAACTGTCTCAAAAATATGTCTTGGACCATCTTGAATCATTTGTCCCATGGAATGTAAGTCAGTAGTGTTGTTCATTTTTGTAGGGAAAAGTCCTTTTCCGTCTTTGCCTTCACTTTCACCATAGAGTTGCATCCACCATTCTGAAAGGAACGCCATTGACGGCTCATAGTTGACCAAGACTTCAATGGCTTTGCCCTTATTGTATTGAATATTTCTGATGAGTGCATACTGATAACATGGATTTTCGTCTATGTTATCAACTGAGTATTCCTCCATGCCATCTGCCGCCCCTGCCATTAAAGCATCAATATCAATCCCGGCGGCTGCTATAGGAAGGAGTCCCACCGGAGTCAATACAGAATATCTTCCTCCAACGTTGGCAGGAATGATGAATGTCTCATAGCCTTCTTCAGTTGCTAGTGCTCTGAGTGCGCCACTTTTTTCATCTGTAGTGGCATAGATGCGCTTAACAGCTTCATCATGACCATACTTCTTGATGAGCGCATTTTTTAGAACTCTAAATGCTATAGCAGGTTCAGTTGTAGTACCAGATTTTGAGATCACATTGAGATAAACACTTTGATCCTCTATAATTTCAAGAAGGTCATTTAAATATGTGCCACTGATTTGATGACCGGCAAAGTATATCTTAGGTCCTTTTCTCTTTTCTTTCGGGAGTTCATTGT
>JAGXHV010000019.1 GCA_024636005.1 Bacillota bacterium | reverse complement strand
TTTCCTGCTGACCATGATTACGTAAAAAAATCCCTTGAGCGTACGACCAGATGGGCAGTCAGATGTAAGGAAGCACATACCAACACAGAGAACCAGGCACTATTCGGTATCGTTCAGGGCGGTATGTACAAAGATCTTCGCGAGCAAAGTGCCCGTGAACTTGTCGCTCTTGATTTCCCGGGATACAGTATTGGTGGTCTCAGTGTTGGAGAGCCTAAAGAGTTGATGTATGAAGTGCTCGATTACACTACGCCGTTACTGCCTAAGGACAAGCCCCGTTATTTGATGGGTGTGGGAAGTCCGGATGCATTGATCGAAGGCGTCATCAGAGGCATTGACATGTTCGATTGTGTTTTGCCGACTAGAATCGCCAGAAATGGTACTGCGATGACATCGCAAGGAAAAGTTGCGATCAAAAACGCAAAATTCACGAGAGACTTCACGCCACTTGATCCAGAGTGTGAGTGTTACTGTTGCAAGAATTACACAAAGGCATATATAAGACATCTTTACAAAGCTGATGAAATTCTATCCGCAAGGTTGATGTCCACCCATAATCTTTACTTTTTGATTGATTTAATGAAAAAAGTTCGCGAGGCAATCATGGAAGATCGTTTGCTGGACTTCAAAGAAGAGTTCTCTAAAAAATATTATGGAGAAAGTCTTTTATAATTCATTAAATTTCTGTTATAATGATATTTAAATGAGCTTTGTATAAAAAATGAAGCGAATAGACATTTTAAGGAGAGAATAATTATGGAAAGTACTTTAGGATTAATTCTTTATATGGGTTTCTTCTTCGGACTGATGTATTTCTTGCTCGTCAGACCTCAAAAGAAGAAGACAAAACAATTGAATGAACTTAGAAGCAATATTCGTTCCGGTGACATTGTAGTTACTATCGGAGGAATCGTCGGAAAAGTGATGAGTGTCAAAGAAGATGAATTCGTACTTGAAGTAGGCGCTGCAAAAACGAAATTGACTTTCAAGAAATGGGCTATATCAGCGATTGAAAAAGCTTCGGCTGAAGAAGTTGTGGCGGTTGATGTGGAGACGATTGAATAGTTTTTGATCTGACTGAAAAAGACTTGCTCATCATGAGATAAGTCTTTTTTATTTTTAGGAATTATGTTATAATATCTTGTATTTTAGAGGTGAGACATTTAAATTATTTGGGAGGAACAACCATGAAACATATCAAAACATTAAATACGGGGTCTTTAAAGAGTTCCGCTGCACACGGTGGATGTGGAGAGTGTCAGACATCTTGCCAATCAGCTTGTAAAACTTCATGTACGGTAGGCAATCAAGAGTGCGAAAATAAATAATTAGAACTATTTAAAAAGCAGAGTGTACTCTGCTTTTCTTTATGCAGACGGAGGAAAGTATGATTCATAAGTTTAAACAGGGTGACCTTTATTTTGTGCTAGACGTCAACAGTGGCGCAGTTCATGTGGTAGATGAGATTGTCTATGACATTTTGGAGTTTTACCCTAATCAATCACCAGTCGAGGTGATCAAGTCACTCAAAGATCGCTACACGGAATCAGAGATCAGAGACGTCCTTGAAGATGTGGATTATTTGATTGAAAATGATATGCTGTGCACGGATGATGCTTATGTGAATTCCATTGAATTTCAACAAAGGAGTCCGATTGTCAAAGCGATGTGTCTTCATATCGCACACGATTGTAACTTGAGATGTGATTATTGTTTCGCATCACAAGGAGACTTTCAAGGGTCGAGATCGATGATGTCATTTGAAGTTGGAAAAAAAGCACTTGATCTTTTGGTTGAGAAATCAGGAAACCGCAGAAATCTCGAAGTGGATTTTTTTGGTGGAGAACCTCTTATGAATTTTGAAGTGGTTAAACAATTGGTGCAGTATGGTAGAAGCATAGAGGATGAACACAACAAGAATTTCAGATTTACACTCACGACCAACGGAGTGCTTTTAAATGATGAAAACATTGCATATATCAACGAAAATATGGAAAATGTTGTTCTCAGTATCGATGGTCGCAAGGAAGTCAATGATAAAATGAGATACACGATCAGTGGCGGTGGATCATATGATGTGATTGTTCCGAAATTCAAGCAATTGGTGGATTCCCGTGGTGGTAAGTCTTATTATGTGAGAGGAACGTTCACAAAGCACAATCTCGATTTTGCTGCTGACGTCATTCACATGGCAGACCTTGGATTTTCAAGCACTTCTGTAGAACCAGTCGTGGCAAGCCCATCAGATTCTTATGCTCTGACCGATGACGATCTTGAGACCATTAAGAAGGAATATGATAAATTGGCCGAAGAAATCATTGCGAGAAGTAACACCGACAAGGCTTTCAACTTCTTCCACTTTGCAATTGACATGTCACAAGGGCCATGTGTCGTGAAGCGTCTCTCAGGTTGCGGTGCGGGTTCTGAATACCTCGCAATCACACCTGAAGGAGACATTTTCCCATGTCACCAATTTGTAGGCAATGACCATTTTAAAATGGGCAATGTCATGGCTGGTGTCCTTGATTTCGGTCTGACGAAAGAATTCAAGAATGCACATGTCTACAATAAAGAAAAGTGTAGAAGCTGTTGGGCGAAGTTTTATTGCAGTGGTGGTTGCCATGCCAACGCCTACAACTTCAACAATGACATCTACACTCCTTACGATTTGGGATGTGAGATGGAAAAGAAGAGAATCGAGAATTCCATATACATTTATGGAAAGCTGAATAAGGAGTAACAAGGTTAGGAGGCAGTATCATGATCAGAACTTTTAAGGCATTTTCGCCTGAAACGGATGAGTCTAACTTTTTAGCTGAGACTGCGGTGCTCATCGGGCAAGTTTTTATGGAAGAACATGCAAACGTTTGGTATAATACAGTAGTTAGGGGTGACGTGGAACCTATTATAATCGGCAAAAACTCCAATGTGCAGGATTTGGTGATGGTTCACACGAGTAAAGGTTTTCCGGTTACGATCGGAAATGACGTCACAATAGGTCATAGCGCCACAATTCACGGCTGTACGATTGAATCCAATGTACTTGTTGGAATGGGTTCCATTATTCTTGATGGTGCTCACATCGAAAGTGATGTGATAGTAGGTGCTGGATCATTGGTCCCCCCGGGCAAGAGAATTCCATCGAAGTCTTTGGTTATGGGCTCGCCCGCTAAAGTTGTCAGAACGCTTTCAGAGGAAGAAATAGAGAGCATTGGAAAATCGGCACACCATTATGTGGAATTATCAAAACAATACATTCAGAAATAGGGAGGCTTCCAAATGAAAGGAAAAAATACGCTCTTATTTTTCCTAATTTTCGCATTGATTGCGGGTACAGCATTTGTCGCAGTCAATGGTTTAACGATCGGTACGTTTTCCATTGAACCAGTGGGCGATGCCATGAAATTAGGACTGGACATTAAGGGTGGCGTTGTAGTAGTCTACGAAGCGCAAACCGAAGAGGAAGGTGCTGAGCTGGCACGAACCATGGAACAAACCAAACAAATCATCAGTAGACGTGTCAATGAACTTGGACTGACTGAACCTATCATAACACTTCAAGGTGATGATCGAATCAGAATTGAACTTCCGGGTGTGGACAATGCCCAGGAGGCTATTGACATCATAGGCAAGACAGCACTTCTCGAATTTGGTCTCGTTACAGGTCCTGTTCCAGCAATTGAAGGACTGCCTGCGACCACTATCGATTATGAGACTATTCTTACCGGTACCAATATTTCAGATGCTTTTGTGTCACAAGATGAATTCAACGCACCTGTCGTTTCATTGGAATTTGACTCAGTAGGTACGGGATTGTTTTTTGAAGGCACAAAAAAAGCTATAGACAATCCTGACAAATCAGGACAAATCGCAATTATTTTAGATAGTGAAATTATTTCCGCACCCTATACAAAAATCGTTATTTCAGATGGTAAAGCTATTATACAAGGCAGCTTCAATTATGAATCAGCCAACAATTTGGCAATGCTCATCAGAGGTGGTGCTCTCCCGGTTCAACTTGACGAAATTCAAACTTCTGTCATAGGACCGACACTTGGTCTCGATTCACTCAAATCAGCTATCAATGCTGCAATCGTAGGATTGTTGTTGGTTGTTGGATTCATGATCGTATTTTATAGAATTCCAGGAATTATCGCTTCAATCGCTTTGACGCTTTATGCTTGTATCATTGTATTTGCGATGATCGGATTCAACGCGACATTGACGCTTCCAGGTGTTGCCGGCATTGTACTTTCGCTGGGTATGGCGGTAGATGCCAATGTCATCATATTCGAGAGACTCAAGGAAGAAATGAAATCTGGAAAATCATTAAGAGCGAGTATTGACAGTGGTTTCCATAGAGGAATGCGCACAATCATAGACTCAAATGTAACCACATTCATTGCGGCACTCATCTTATTTGCTTTCGGAGAAGGTCCGATCAAAGGTTTTGCGGTCACTTTGATGATTGGTATAGTATCGAGTATGTTCACGGCAGTAATAATTACCAAAACACTTTTAAAACTGTCACTTGGATTTTCAGATCGTAAAAAACTTTATGGATCAAGGGGGTAGTGACGGTGAGAAATATAAATGTGACTAAAAGATATAAATTATGGTTTTCCATTTCAGGTGCGGTCATCCTGGTGGGTTTGATCGTAATGTTGATGAATGGCCTTAACTTTGGAATCGACTTCACAGGCGGAACGATGATGCAAATCGATCTAGGCAAAACCGTCGAAGTCTCTGAAATAAAAGATGTCATTGCGGATTTCGACCTGAATGCGGATATCGTCCATGCCGGAGCGGAAAGCAATGAAGTGATCATCAAGACCAAAGCTTCCCTGAGCAACACTGAAAGAATCGAGATATTTGAGGTTCTGAAAGCCGAATATGGTCTTGCCGATGAAGCTTTTAGAGGCGCTGAACAATTCGGACCAGCCATTGGAGCTGAAATAAGAAATCGTGCACTTTTGGCGGTTCTTATCGCTTCGGTTGCAATGCTTTTATACATCTCTGTAAGATTTGAGACTGTATTTGGTCTTGCGGCTGTCATAGCACTTATTCATGACGTTTTGATTCTGCTTTCAATTTACGCGATTTTCAGAATTTCAGTAAACTCATCATTTATCGCAGCCATCCTCACTATAGTGGGTTACTCGATCAATGATACGATTGTTGTATTCGACAGGGTTCGTGAGAATGTTAAAAGAGAAAAGGGCAAAACACACTTCGAAGTCGCTGACATGTCCATCAGTCAGACAATAACGAGAACTATCAACACATCACTCACAACTTTGGTTGTTATCGGATCACTTTTCGTATTTGGTGTGTCGTCTATTAGGGAATTTGCATTTCCACTTCTCGCGGGTGTTGCTGTAGGAACTTATTCCTCAATATTCATCGCGAGTCCTGTATGGGCGCTCTTAAGACATAAAATCAGCAGAAAAGACGCTTACGCTGCTAAATAATAGGGTATAAATGAAATGCGCAGTGGCTTTGAATCACTTGCGCATTTTAGCCCTATGTACATAAAAAATGGAGGTGTATTATGCAATTTTATATCGTATTGTCCTTAATATTCGGAATATTGATTACTTTGTTCGCTCTATTCAATTCGGCGGTTGTCGCGGTGAATTTCTTCTTTGCCGAGGTACAGATCCCACTTGCTCTTGTAATCATCGCTTCAGCTTTGATTGGTGCCATCACTATGCTTATTTTTGATACGTTCAGACGCATCAAGGCTGGCAAGAACCTGAAAGATATGAATAAAAAAGTGGGTGGATTTGAAAAAGAAATGGCTACAAAAGATGAGACCATCCAAAAACTGGAAGATACCCTCAAACAAAAGGAACAAATACTCAATAGCCAGGTGGAGATCATCGATGCACTTAAGATGAATCAAGAGAAGACAACAGTAGGCAACGAAAATGAAAATGAAACGGTGATTTAATGATATTTCAAAACGCGATATGGCAGTACCCGAAAATTGATGACAATAAAATAAAAGACGTGATGAAAGCTTACAATTGTTCTGAAATTGTGGCTCAGTTGCTGATTGAACGCAAACTTGACACGGTGGAGAAGGTGGATCGGTTTTTAAATCCGACACTTGAGGATTTGCACGATCCTTTTCTGCTTTCGGATATGCCCCTTGCTTTTGAAAGGATCAAACTTGCAATAGAGCACAAGGAATCTATTTGGATTTATGGCGATTATGATGTGGATGGGATCACTAGTATAGTGATCCTCAGCAAATATTTTGAATATGTCGGTCATCCTGCAAACTTTTATATACCGAATAGGCAAGACGAAGGATATGGCATCAGTGAACAGGGACTGGAGTGGATCAAATCTGAGGGTGGCGAACTTGTCATCACGGTGGACTGCGGAATTACTGCCGTTGAACAAGCCCGATTTGCTTCGAAAATAGGTCTCGATCTGATCATAACGGATCACCATGAATGTCAGGATGTTTTGCCTGATGCGGTTGCTGTAGTGAATCCGAAACGTGGTGGATATCCATTCGACATGTTGGCTGGGTGCGGAGTTGCGCTCAAATTGACTCAAGCCATGCTGGGAGAGGAATTTTACTCGTTTTATCCAAATGTGATTGATATTGCGGCCCTTGGAACAGTCGCTGACATAGTACCACTCGTTGATGAGAACAGAATCATCACACGAATCGGTCTTGAATACATGATGCACACTGCAAATCCAGGTATTCAAGCATTGATTTCCGAGGCGAATCTGACTGGAAAGGAAATCACATCCGGTCATATCGGATTTGTGATTGCTCCTAGAATCAACGCTTCCGGACGTATTGGCAACCCGAGCATCTCGGTTGAAATGTTGCTTGAAGATGATTATTTTAAAGCACTTGAAATTGCTAAAAAACTGAGTATACTCAATAGCGAAAGACAAGCTCAAGAACGTGAAATCATGGAAGAAGCAGAAAACTATATTCAAAATTCAATTGATCTCGATCAAGCGAGGATTTTACTTGTAATTGGAGAAAATTGGCACACGGGCATTATCGGAATTGTCGCTTCGAAACTTTCTGAGAGATATTCCAGACCTACTGTGGTCCTCAATATCTGTGGTGATAGCGCTAAAGGATCAGCGAGAAGCATTGAGGGCATCAGTATATATGAAGTGCTTTTCTCATTCAAACACTTATTTGATAAGTTTGGAGGGCATGAACAGGCTGCAGGTCTCAGTCTCAGTCTGGAAAATGTTGAAGTTTTGAAACAATCACTGCTTGAATATGGAATTCAGAACATTCCCAAATATAAATTAGTGGCTTCGCGTCGTGTTAATGGCATTTTGAAGCCACATATGGTGACCCATCAATTGGTGGATGAGATAGAGAGTCTCAAGCCATTCGGTGTGGGCAATCCCAAACCACAATTCGTATTTGAAAATTTGAAAATAGACGACTACCGATTAATCGGCAAGGGACAGAATCATCTGAAAATGGTTGTCAATGATGGGGTACGTGTCTATGATGCTCTTGCATTCAATAAAGCGGAAGCAATCACTGCCCTCAGAAAGACGGATCGTATACACCTCTTGCTTAATCTTGAAAAAAACAATTTCATGGGTGTGGAAACCATTCAACTTCTGGTTCAGGATTTAATCAAAGATAAGATGCCGATCAAGGAACATCTTGAATCGAAGGTTCAAAACGCAATTTATGAATTTTACAAGGTACATCAGACTGTGAGCATTGATTCTAAATTTACATCTGAGGATACATTTGATATAATGTTTCATGGTGCATGTGCTCAACCGTTGCTTGTTTATTCACTGGAAGGACTTAATGAGTTCAAGGATTATGTGATGCGAAGTAATATCACAAATTATACGATTCATTTCAATCACTTGGTGGAAGGAGAACGCCGAGAGGGTTATCTCGACGTGATTTTTATGCCTGTTGAGTTTGACGGAGAATCCGCTTTCTATATTGATGGTGGACGATCGATTTCCAGGTTTATTCCGGGTAGGGAAGATCTTGTATATTTTTATAAACAGAGTACCGGATTCAAACGGACGACTTTGCCTGTATTGGCAGACAAACTAAGGATGTCTCAGTGCAAAATTCTATTTTGCCTTGATTTGTTGAATCAGATGAACCTACTCGACTATGAAATTTTCAATTCGTCACTTCAATTGAATTTTTTACCTAAACCTAAAAATAAGATGGATTTGGAGCAGGTACCTTTGTTTCAAAGTCTTTCCAGAGAAATATAAATTGAGTGTAATTAAGGAGGAACACATGGATATTAAATCAAAGATCAGAGTAATAGAAGATTTTCCAAAAGCGGGAATCAGTTTTAAGGATATAACGACATTGCTTCTTGATGGAGCAGCATACAGGGAAGCAGTGCTGACCTGTATCGATCAGCTCAAAGATGTCGAATATGATGTAATCATCGGACCTGAAGCCAGAGGATTCTTGCTTGGAGCGCCAATGTCGGTCATTACTCAAAAAGGTTTTATACCCGTTAGAAAACCTGGAAAGTTGCCAGCTGAAACCATTCAACATGAATATATCCTCGAATATGGCGTCGATATTTTGGAAATTCATAAGGACGCCATAAAACCAGGGGCAAAAGTACTAGTTGTAGACGATTTGCTCGCTACTGGCGGCACAGCAAAAGCTGTGTGTGAACTCGTTGAAAAATTGGGTGGTGTGGTAGCCGGCCTCGCATTTCTCATAGAACTGGACTTCCTTGATGGTAGAAAAGTACTTGAAAAGTACGATGTCTTCTCAGTTGTCTCTTACGAGTCTTAAAAAACAGTTGTAATGCCTCTGATAAATCTGTAAAATAAATGTAAAATAGTCCGTTCAAATATTTTGGGCGGACTATTATTAATACGTAGAAAGTTGTAGATGGTGTGGTCATGAACTTAGAAGGATATTTGTCAAAAATAAAAAAATATGCGCCTTATGTGAACCTTGATCAAATTGCCAAGGCTTATGAGTTTGGCGACAAGGCACATACGGGACAGCTGAGAAAAGACGGAACGCCTTTCTTCAACCACCCAGCCAGTGTGTCGTTGATTCTTGCGGAGCTTGAGATGGACGAAGAAACCATTATCGCCGCACTTTTACACGATACAGTGGAAGATACGGATGTTACTTTACAAGAAGTCAAAAAGCTTTTCGGAGAAGAAGTTGCAACCTTGGTGGACGGCGTCACTAAACTTGCCGTCATCAATTATGAAACCAAGCAAGAACAGCAAGTTGAGAACCTCAGAAAAATGTTTTTGGCCATGTCTGGTGACATCAGAGTCATCTTAATCAAACTTGCTGACAGACTTCATAATATCAGAACACTTGGTGCGATGACGCCGGAAAAGCAAAAGGAAAAAGCAGAAGAAACACTAGAGATATTCGCGCCGATCGCGCATCGTCTTGGTATCTCTAAAATCAAATGGGAACTGGAAGATCTAAGTTTGAAGCATTTGGATCCGGAAGGTTACCGTGAACTTGTCAAAAAAGTTGACCGAAAACGTACAGAACGTGAATCCATCATCAACAATTATATCCATCAAATCAGGAAGTCGTTAACTGACCTGAATTTGAAATTTGAAATATATGGCAGACCGAAAAATTTTTACAGTATATATAAGAAAATGAAATATGGACACAAAGAATTCGATGAGATTTATGACCTTACCGCCATACGAATCGTATGTGAGGACATAAAGGATTGTTATAGTGCTCTTGGAGCCGTACACACACTTTGGAAGCCTATTCCTGGACGATTCAAGGATTATATCGCCATGCCAAAGCCCAACCTCTACCAGTCCCTGCATACGACGCTCATGGGCAACGGCGAACCTTTTGAGATTCAGATCAGGACTAGAGAAATGCATGAAATTGCTGAGTTCGGTATCGCTGCTCACTGGAAGTATAAAGAGGGTTCTAAAAAATCCCATAATGAGATGGAACAAAAAATTTCTTCATTTAGGCAAATGATGGAATGGCAAAGTGATCTCAAGGATCCAAGTGAATTCATGAATTCTCTTAAATTGGACCTTTTCAATACAGAAGTTTTCGTATTCTCACCAAAGGGTGAAGTAGTCGACTTGCCTGTGGGCTCCACACCAGTGGATTTCGCTTATAAAATCCACTCCGAAGTTGGAAACAAATGTGTTGGAGCAAAAGTCAACGGAAGAATCGTTCCACTCAATTACCAGCTTCAAAATGGTCAACGTATCGAAATCATGACGGCAAAGAATTCAAATGGACCTTCCAGAGATTGGCTCAAGTTTGTAAAGAGCACTCAAGCCAAACAAAAAATCAAACAGTGGTTCAAGAAAGAACGTCGTGAAGAAAATGTTGAAAATGGAAGAGATATAATAATCGGTGAACTCAGAAAGCAGAATTTGCCGGTCAAAGCGGTCCTCAATGAAGATTATCTTGAACAAATTTTAAGAAGACTCAGTTTGAAAAATATAGACGACATGTATAACGCAATCGGTTACGGTGGTATACTCACCAGTCAGGTTGTTCCAAAGGTCAAGGAAAAGTATTTTAAAGAACAAAGGGAAGAACAAGTCAAAAACAAACCAATCTCTGAACGAGTTGAAGAGATGCCCAAGAAAAAAGTTGTAAAACGCAACGAGACTGGCATAGTAGTCAAAGGAATTGATGACATATTGGTTCGATTCGCAAAATGTTGTTCTCCGGTTCCTGGTGATGATATCATCGGATATGTCACAAGAGGCCGTGGAGTGACGATTCACAGAAGCGACTGTGAGAACTTCGAGAAAACTGATGACTCAGAAAACAGATACATTGAAGTGGCTTGGGCTGACAACAACGCATCTTCTTATACAACAAGTGTACAGGTTGTTTCATCCGATCGAAAAGGACTCCTCTCTGAAATCACTATCCTTATGCAAGACATGGATATGTTGATGACTGGGATCAATGCAAAAATTGATAAAAATGGTATAGCAATAGTGAACATCTCAATAGAGATTTCAGACATCGAAGAATTGAATAAACTTATGCGTAAATTGAAAGCACTTGAGGAAGTCATAGAGGTCAAACGTGTGAGTTCTTAAGTGGGAGGCAAAGGTGAGAGCAGTAGTTCAACGGGTCAACCGCTCTTCTGTCATAGTAGATGGGAAAGTGGTCGGCGAAATCGGAAAAGGTCTCAACGTCCTACTTGGCGTTGAAGAAGGCGATTCTGAAAAGGACGTCGCATATATGGTTGAAAAAATTGTCAATTTGAGAATTTTTGAAGATGATCAAGAAAAAATGAACTTATCTTTGTTGGATGTGAAAGGTGAGATGCTTTGCATATCCCAGTTTACACTGATGGGAGATTGTAGAAAAGGCAGACGACCTAGTTTCAGCAGTGCGGCCAGACCAGATGAAGCAAATGCTTTATATGAAAAGTTTGTGGAAGCGGCGGGAGCTGCGGGTGTCAAGGTTGAAACAGGAAAGTTCCAAGCACATATGATTGTCGAGATCGAGAACGATGGTCCGGTAACCATGCTCGTGGACAGCAAAAGAGGGTTTTAGTAGAATATAGGAGGCAACAATGTTACTTGAAAAAATTGCAGTGGGCTCATATGCTGCAAATTGTTATATCCTCGGTGATGAGGCATCAAAGGAAGCTATCGTGGTAGATCCAGGTGCTGAAGCCGATCGAATTTTTAAGAAAATCACCGACAAGTCACTTACTGTCAAATATATAGTGCTCACTCACGGTCACGGTGATCATATAGGTGCTGTGGAATCCCTGAAGACAATGACTGGTGCCCAGGTGCTAATTCATCATGACGATGCTTACATGCTCGAGGATTCCAGTAAAAATTTCACAAGTTCCATTCATGGGGATTCAATTGCCTTCAAAGCGGATCGCACCATTGGAGATGGCGATGTCATTCAAATAGGCAAAATTAAGATCAAAGTTTTGCACACACCTGGCCATACCTATGGTGGTATTTGCCTATATGTCCCAAGCGAAAAAATTGTCATCACTGGTGACACGTTGTTTTATGGATCGGTTGGACGTTCTGACCTCGAAGGAGGAGATCACAAGCAAATGATCAGCGGAATCATAAAACAATTGATGAAACTGGAAGATGAAGTGATTGTTTACCCTGGACATGGCGCAAGCACGTCCATTGGGTTCGAACGTAGAAAAAACCCGTTCATCCAAGGATAGGAGAAGCCATGATTGTATATGAACATGGAAATCCCTTGAACTACGAATTGAAACTGATTCTGGAATTGTTTTTACCTCAATCTCAAATTCAGTACACCGAGGATAAAGACGATTTTCATAATGCCGTCACCGGTGGAGCTTTCGGACTGACTGTCGAATCTGATGGGGATATTACGGCCATAAGTTCCATTG
>JAGXHV010000131.1 GCA_024636005.1 Bacillota bacterium | reverse complement strand
TGCACTTTCATTTCTCGCGTTTGCTATTCCGGCAGGTTTCATTGGCACAAAATTCGGGAAGAGAAAAACCATATTGGTTGGCCTTATTGGGGACACTCTCATCTTTCTCTCCCTTTTCACAATCGGAACAATATTTCCATACAACCAGATCGTCATGATGATTTTGATGCTCATAGGTGGATTCTTCTGGGCTCTCATCAATATCAATTCCTATCCTATGGTGGTTGAAAGAACAACAGAAACGAAAATCGGCACCTATACAGGGCTTTATTACTTCGCATCATCTCTTGCGGCCATTTCAGGTCCGCTCTTCATCGGTGCCTTCGTTGATATCATCGGATTCAAGTCTATGTTCATCATCACTGCGGCATCTTATTTTATAGCGTTCTTATTCATCAATAAAACGAGCAAAATTGCTTCAAGCATCAAGTAAAATCGGGAAGGCTCCAATCTCAATCACTACTTTTGAGATTGGAGCCTTCTTCAATTGAATATCATTTGAACCATGACCATATAAACAGCAGTTCCACCCAAAATGCTTAAAAGATTGTTTCGTTTCCACAGATGAAGAATTGCGGTCGACCCCATTGCTAGTGCAACTGGCAGGCTCGATTGGTACGCCAAAAGATCAACCTCTTTTATGCTGTATACAATAAGCATGCCCATTACCGAAGGTGGCAGATACTTTCCGGCGTATTCGACCCACTTTGGCGTTTTGACCGACCCGCCGAACAATACAAAAGGTGCCAGTCTGACAAAATAAGTCACAAGAGCCATTGTGATAATGGATGCCCAGATCATTGGTCAGCCCCCTCTCTCTTAAGAATCACTGGTTTTAAAAAAAGTAGTCCAATAAGCATCAAAGCCATTGATGGAATGATCAAGCTGCCCTCACCGAATAGCACCAGTGAGATGGCTGAAGCCGATAAACCCAACAAAGCAGGAATATGCGTTTTAAACGCCAACCACTGTTCTATGAAAATAACAATAAAAAGCGCTGTCAAAGCAAATTCTATACCCGTAGTATTGAATTTGATTATAGTCCCAAGGAATACGCCAATAATAGTTCCGGTGATCCAATAAATTTGATTTAAGAGCGATACCGCAAAGAACAACGATTCTTTCGAGATCTCATTTTGAATGGCGAGTCCACATAACAGCGAATATGTTTCATCCGTCAAAGCGAATATCATATATTGTTTTTTAGGTCCAAAAGTTTTGAACAGATCAATAAAGGACAAGCCATAAAAGAGATGTCTGATATTGACAAAAAGTGTCATGAGTCCTACTTGTACGAGCCCAACAGGATTGAGTAAAAGCCCAATGGCAACAAACTGCATGGCACCGGCATAAACGAGCACGCTCATTCCAATAGCCACCCAAATGCTAAATCCTGATTTTATAACAAGTAGCCCGAACGGGATACCTACGGAGATGTATCCAAGCATAACTGGAATCGTCATAGGAAATGCGATTTTTAATGTTTTTTTCATAAGTTACCCTCTGTTTTCATTATTATTTGACAGTTTACAATCCTACTCTATTTCATTATAATGCATTTATACATTGATTGATTCGGAGGACCCAAATGAAACTAGTCTATAAAGACCTTGGCACTGTCAAATATGACCAAGCCTACGCTTTACAGGAAAAATATGTCGAAATGGTCCAAAACGACTCTCCAGATACCCTTATCTTACTGGAACACCCAAAAGTCATCACTCTTGGAATCAACGCGGATGTATCCAATATTCTCATGGATAAGGGCGATTTAATCAAAAACGGATTTGAGATCATTAAAATCCGCAGAGGTGGCGATGTCACATACCACGGCCCTGGTCAATTGGTCGTTTATACGATTTTTAATATCAAGAAAAATCACGGTGGCAGCATCAAGAGATTTGTTTACGAACTAGAGCAACTTATCATCGATCTTTTGATTGAAGAGTATGGCATTAATGCCAATAGAGACCCCATCAATTCAGGTGTTTTCATTGGACTTTCAAAGATAGCCGCTATTGGTCTATCAGTTCATCGCGGTGTGACCATGCATGGGTTTGCGCTCAATGTCAACACTGACCTAAGCGACTTCAAAACCATTGTACCTTGTGGACTGACAAACAGAGACGTTACTTCAATGGAGGCCATTCTCGGTCAGAATCAAAATATGGTTCAGATTAAAAAAAGCATTTTAAATCGATTTATTCAAACATTTGGGTTTACTTCAATTGAAACTCACTTTCGTGAATTCATATAATTGACTATTCCTCCAAGAACAATCAAAATGCCTCCAAAAATTGAAAGTGCATCCGGCATTTCTAACCATACTACGAGTCCAATCAGAAATGAAAATATGATATTAGCATAGCTATAGATGGATAATTCAGATGCTGGAGCGTATTGATAGGCATTGGTCATAAAAAGTTGTGCTATTAGCGCAGCAACCCCTATGCCAAAAAGTGACAATAATTGAGTGCTGTTTGGCACTACAAAACCTTCAAAAGTCATAACAGGCAAAAGAATTACACTTGAAAACAAACAAAAATAGAATACGATCAAAATCGGCGGGTCATAAGCGGTCAACTTTCGAATCACAGTGTAAGCGGCACCGGCAAACGCAGCAGAAAGTAGTCCCAATAGACCAGGTAATAGAGAATAATCAAGATTTGGCCTAACAACAAAAAATGCGCCGATTATAGCAATCAGCAATGCGACCTTTTGAAGTCGATTGACTTTTTCTTTTAAGAAAAAGACTGCAAAGATCATGACAAAAAATGGTGATAATTTGTTCAAAATGACCGCATTGGCAAGTGGTAATCTCTCTAGAGCAGCGTAGTACAGACCAACTCCGATTAGCCCAAAAAGTGATCTAAGAAACATCAAAGTCGGTTTTTGGGGTTTTAGTTTGATCTTTTTTCTGTACACGGTAAATGAAACCGCAATAAGTCCTATCAAGTTTCTAAAAAACATTTTTTCAGTAAGCGGCAATTCGGGAACACTTTTCACAAAAGCAGCCATAATTGAAAAAAAGAGTGCTGAGAGTAATATATATATTATGCCTTTTTTCTTCATATATTTCCATCCTGCGAGTTTATTGTTTGATTAAGCCATTGCTCCTTGCCCTTTATATCACTGTGTATGAATTCATAAGCCGATTCAATGGCTTTGATGACCACTTCAGGTTCCGGTAGTGTGTTCCTGCCTGTCGGTTTATAATAAAGGTACATTTCAAGACCACCAAATTCATTGGGTAAATAGTACTTTAGATTCAGTCTCAAAGCACCTGCACGCTCATAGAATAAAATTCTTCTAATCTGATTCTCATTAGATCCCTGAGGAATCTCAACCTCAAGAAGAACCCCATCATGACTGTCATAGAAACTGCTCATCTTCTCTAAGAATTTTGTTCCATAGCCCTTGCCTTGAAACTCTGGATGAATGACTATGAAATCCAGCCACAGTATGTGTAGTTTTCTAATAGTATATAAAAATGCGTACCCCACCTCAAGTCCAGTTACGTTATACGCAATCAAAAGTTTGTAGTCTCCAGTCTCAAACAGTCTGATAAAGACATCCATGGCTTTACGTTCACCTTCTGGAAATTCTTCTATGATACTGTCGTAGAGTCTGATCACATCGGATAATTCGCCTTCTTTGATCATGAATTCTTCTTTGTTATGCATCTGTCATTCCCCCTGTAGAATGATTTTATCAGAAAAAAGCAGGATTGACTATTGTCAATCCTGCCCCATACTTAAGCACCCAAATAAGCTTTCTTAACATTTTCGTTCTCAAGAAGTTCTTTGCCCTTACCTTCCAGAACGATTTTTCCAACTTCCATTACGTATCCATAATCTGCAATTTCCAGTGCGACTTTTGCATTTTGTTCAATCAACATAATCGTAACGCCGAGTTTGTTGATTTTCTTGATGATCTCAAATATATCCTTGACGATAAGTGGTGCGAGACCCAGCGAAGGTTCATCCATAAGAAGGACTTCAGGTTTGCTCATGAGTGCTCTACCTACAGCAAGCATCTGCTGTTCACCTCCGGACATTGTCCCGGCTTTTTGTTTTTTTCTTTCAAATAGTCGTGGGAACAATTCATAAACCCATTCCATATCCTTTTGCACTTCGTCAGAATACTTTCTGGCATATGATCCCAAAATTAGATTTTCTTCAACTGTGAGGTTAGTAAATACTCTTCTACCCTCTGGAACTAAAACTAAGCCATTTTTAACAAGGTTCTGAGTTTTTTCAAAAGTGATGTCTTTATCTTTATATATAATGGTCCCGGATTTAGGCTTTTCAAGGGTCATGATCGCTCGAAGTGTCGTACTTTTCCCTGCACCGTTCGCTCCAATCAGACTAATGATTTTTCCTTTTGGAACCTCCAAAGAAATACCTTTGATGGCATGTATGCCTCCGTAATATACGTTTAAATCATTAATTTTTATCATTCGTCCACCCCTAAATACGCTTCAATAACTTTGGGATTGTTCTGCACTTCAGATGCGCTTCCTTCGGCAATGTTGACTCCATAATCAAGGACATATATCTTTTCACAGACCCCCATGATGACTTGCATATGATGTTCAATCATCAATATTGACACTTTGAACTTCTTGCGAATCTCTTTTACAAATTCCATCAGTTCAATGGACTCTTGAGGATTCATACCTGCTGCAGGTTCATCAAGCAATAGCAATTTGGGTTCAGTTGCAAGTGCTCTTGCAATCTCAAGTTTTCTCTGTTTTCCGTATGGTAGTGAATTCGCCTTGTCATCTTTGTATTCCATCAAACCTACATCTTCTAGTAGATCGAGTGATTTTTTTATTATTGCGCTTTCTTTATCAGTGTAGTCAGGCAGTCTGATCACAGCTGAAAATATATTGGATCCCAATCTCAAATGATGAGCGATAATGACATTGTCTAGTACTGTCAAATCCTTGAACAATCTAATATTTTGGAAAGTACGTGCGATGCCATTTTTTGTAATTAAATGTGGTTTCAGATTTTTTATAGATTTCCCATCAAACAAGATATCGCCCTCTGTTGGAGTATAAACACCTGTAATCATATTGAAAACAGTGGTCTTACCTGCTCCATTCGGTCCAATCAATCCGACGATACTATCCTCAGCTATATCAAGATTTAAGCCTGATACTGCTGTAAGGCCTCCAAATCTCATGGTGATATTTTCTGTTTTCAAAATACTCATGATTTGGCTCCTCTCTTGATATTTTTTCTGTAAAATCTTCGCATAGATTCAATTGTAATTTCATCCCGTCCCATAAGTCCATTTTGATAAAACAGAACAACCAACATGAGAAGTATAGAAAAAAGTACCATCCTCATCCCCGGAACACTTTCAATCACCATAAATCCAAGATTGATTGTTCCATCGAGAAAACGGAGTGCTTCCATTGAAAAAGTCACAACGACAGCTGATATGACCGTGCCGGTGATACTGCCTATGCCGCCTAGAACGACAATCAATAGAACATTAAACGTCATTAGGAATCTGAACATCAACGGGTCTATTGTACCCATGAGGTGAGCGAGTAATGCACCACCAATTCCAGCAAAAAATGATCCGATGGTAAATGCCAACAATTTGTGTTTGAACAGAGCAATACCCATGGATTCAGCAGCAACCTCATCTTCTCTGATGGCCATAAATGCTTTTCCATAGCTACTGCGTCTAAGTGAGAACATGAATATGATGGTAACGATCGCAATCCCCCAACTGTATTGCACGTTCGTATATCGTGTCAGACCTTTAAGTCCTAATGCACCATTTGTAAGTGACATCGTATTTGTGAAGATCACTCTGATGATCT
>JAGXHV010000130.1 GCA_024636005.1 Bacillota bacterium | reverse complement strand
CAAACTGATTTAAGGAGGGTGAAACTATGAAATATATTGCACTGCTCAGAGGAATTAACGTAGGTGGACACCGAAAAGTAGAGATGAAGAGACTAAAAAGTTTACTAGAATCCATTGGTTACTCCAATGTGAGTACATATTTAAATTCAGGTAATGCCCTGTTTGAGACGCAAGATAATCAGAAGCAGATTCAAGAAGACGTCTCCAAAGCACTTCTAGAAGAATTTGGGTTCGAGATAACAACTCTTATAAAAAGTGAAGATGAAATTAAAAAGATTGCAAGTGTTATACCTGTTGAATGGCAGAATAACAAAGAACAAAAAACAGATGTTGCATTTCTATTTCCAGAAGTAGATTCGGAAGAAACGATGGATGAGATTAATGTAAAGAGAGAGTATGTGGATTTAATTTATGTAGAAGGTGCTATTATATGGCATATCATGAAGAAAGACTATAATAAAAGTCAGCTCAATAAACTTGTAGGTCAGAAGTTGTACCAACAAATGACGGTAAGAAATGTGAATACGGCTAGGTTTTTAGCTGGAGACAAGTAAAGTCATATTAGTAACTTTGAAAAAAAGTTTTGAATATTTAAAAGAGGAGATTTTACTATGAGAATTGCTAGAATTAAAGAATGTATCTTAGGGTGTTGCCTAATTATATTTAGTGGGATTATTTTTACATTTGAACGTTTTATGTCTGTATTAAAATGGGTTGGAGAAAGTGCACCGGTGAAAATTAGTGGAAGTGGTTCATATCCAAGTGAACCGATAATGGCAAGCTTCTTCGATAATCTGTTTGTACCGGCATTGCTGGTCTTAGGCATTTTCTTTGTTGCTATTAGTTTTATTGAGCATAAGAAGATAGAATTGTAATAAAATTAAGGCACTTACCAATACGGTAAGTGCCTTTTGATTAAACGCGTTCTACAATGTATTCAATTTCAAAATAATCAAAATCAATTTCTTCTATAAAATGTTGAGCCCTAAAACGGGTCTTGTTGATTTGATTCATTTCGAGTTCATTATCGCGCATCCACATCGGATTTGCAATATCAAAATGGTTGCACAAATCCTCAATGCCTTTAAATAACATTTCTTCAGCGCTCAAGCCTTCTAGATTCATTTCAAGAACGCGAGTTTGAACAATATTATTTTTTTTCACTATTTTTCCCCAGAGTTTAAACAAATGATTCTCCTGTTTTGTTATTTATTGTGCCTCTACTAGTTTAACAGTATACGCATGATTTGTGTACCCTAATAATAGAAATCGGTGATTTGATAATATTTGGACATTTATTATAGATAGCTGAATCGTATGATATAATTATGGTAAGCGCATGGGGAGGCAAAATATGATCAAGAATAAGTGGTACGCTATCATGGAGAGCAAAGAAGTTAAAACCAAACCAGTTGGCGTCACGCGTTTGAACGAAAAATTGGTTTTATGGAGAGATTCAAAGGGTATTTTGTTCTGTATTTTTGATCAGTGCTGTCACAGGGGGGCTAGTCTTTCACTTGGATGCATCAAAGAGGATGAAATAGAGTGCCCTTTTCATGGTTTTACATATGATGGTCTTGGCAAAGTGAAAACCATACCTGCAAATGGAAAGTCTGCAGTGATCCCTGAAAGATTTAAGGTCAATGCTTATATAGTTAAGGACGCTTATGGTTTGATATGGCTTTGGAATGGTTATTCCAATGAGAAAGCAATCCCTGAGATTCCTTTCTTTGAAGATTTGAAAGATGGTTTTACTTATGGGACATTTGCTGAGGTTTGGAATGTCCATTATACAAGGGCGATAGAAAATCAATTGGATGTTGTACATCTTCCATTTGTTCATGATTCAACGATTGGGAAGGGCAATAGGACAATTGTCAATGGACCTGTCGTGGAATGGGATGGGGATTTGATGACTTTTTATGTGGATAATTCCGTTGATGATGGCAATACCGTACCTTTAAAACCAAGTGAAATTAATAACTACAAACAACTTTTCAGTTTACAATATCAGGTTCCAAATTTGTGGCAAAATAAAATTTCCTCCAAGGTGAGAATTTTTGCTGCTTTTGCACCTATTGATGAAACTCACACAAAGATTTACTTGAGATTCTATCAAAAGTTTATTCCGGTTCCAGTTGTTGGACCAATCATAATTAGAATTAGCAATGTTTTTAATCGCATAATTTTGCATCAAGATCGAAGGGTGGTACTATCACAACTGCCTAAGAAGACAGAACTTGTAATGGGTGAAAATCTGATTCAAGGGGACTTACCAATTATTGAATTCAGGAAAAAAAGAGCATCATTAAAAGGTGATCAGCCAGCTAAATAGGAGGCTTTATGAGCAAAGTTATAGTATCTAAATGTGATTCATATGAATTGGAGAAACTAAAGACAACTATTCAAGAGGCAGTTGATGCCATCGGAGGATGGGAGAAATTCATCAAGAAAGATCAAAAAGTTCTTTTAAAGGTTAATCTTATAGGTCCTAAAAAAGCTGAAAAGGCTGCTACTACCAATCCGGAATTTGTTCGCGCCGTTGGACAACTGGTTAAAGCGCATGGAGCCGAAGTATATGTTGGGGATAGTTCTGGCGGTGCGATTGCGGGCATGGCTCCCACCAAAAAAAGCTTCACGGTTTCCGGTATTGAAAAAGTAGCCGATGAGGAAGGGTTTACAATTATCAATTTTGATGAAGTTGGCCCATTACTGGTTGAATTGAGTGGAAATTATAATAAGGATTTGTATATCACAAAAGCCTTTTCTGAAATGGATGTGGTCATTAACTTACCCAAAATGAAAACGCATTCAATGGGAATTTACACAGGAGCCATCAAGAATCTGTTTGGAGCTATTCCAGGATTAAGAAAAGCGCTGTACCACAAGAATGCCCCAAACCCCACCGAGTTTGGGGAAGTGCTGGCAGACATACACTCTGCCATTGATAACATGCCGCTTCATATCATGGATGGAGTCGTTTCGATGCAAGGAGAAGGCCCTACCGCAGGAGCACCTTATAATGCAGGTAAAATACTTGTTTCAGAAGATCCTCTTGCACTGGATAGAATTGCGATTGGTATGATGGGAATCCATCCAGACCGGGTGGATATACTAAGTGCGAGCATCAAACGCAATATTGGCGAGTGGGAGCTTGATCAAATTGAAGTCGTTGGAGATGCATCGCTACTTGAAAAATATAATCTTCCTAAAAACTATAAACATAATACAGTGAGAGATTATAGTCAGGTGAAAAAGGTCATTGATTTCTTTAAAGTGGTCCCGAAGGTCAACCAAAAGAAATGCATTGGGTGTAATTCATGTGTGGACAGTTGTCCTGTCGAGGCGATTGACAGAGAAACCAAACTGATCAATTATGATTTATGTATCAATTGTTTATGTTGTCATGAATTATGTATGAGTGAAGCTGTTGATTTGAAATCAAATAATAAAATGGTAAGTGTGGTAAGAGCAATTTCAAATTTGTTTTATAAATAGATTGTGTTACCAATAATTAAATGGGGTTGTTGCAAAAACTTGTTAAATCAGTTTTGCAACAGCCCCATTTTTTTTGTCCTACGGTTTCTAAAAGAAGCAAGCAATAAAGGCTAAAGAACATCAGGAATAGAACAAGACATATACCGAACATGAAAACGTTTTCCTAATTACAAAAATCAGTACAATCAGATAGGATGCTGGATAACATCTAAACGCTCAAATTTGAACGTTTTATAAAGGTATATTTTTCTGGCAAATCAGTTTATTCAAGGTAAACGGTTTCGTAAATACGCGTTGACGCTGTTCTTTTCAGGATGCTATTATTAATTAACAAGAGCTTGTTATCCGAAACAAAATCATTAAAGTACTTTTCTTATCTAGATTGAATGTTTTTAATTGTGGAAAGGGGAATAAGATGAAACGTAAAAATAAGTTGATGGGTTTAATATTGATTTTAACACTTCTGCTGTCTGTGCCTAGTTATGCAGACGAATCGGTTAAGATTATTTATGCAGAAGTTCCGGAGGATTGGTCCACTCCTCAATTGTGGGCATGGGGCGATGATGGCACAAATGTCTTTGAAGCATGGCCAGGTGGCGTGATGCTTGAGGATGCAGAAAATCCAGGTTGGTATTATTTGCATGTACCAGTTTGGGCGACGAATGTGATCGTTAATGCAAATGAAGGTGGTGTTCAGACCAGTGATTACTCGATTGGTGAAGTGGATGTCTGGATTACTGTAAAAGATAGCGATACAGTAGAAATCAGCGATTCGAAGCTGACGACTGGAGAATTGCCGGTGTATACACCGATGATAGATGTTTACGTCAAGGTGCCTGAATCGTGGGAAACAGTCGGTTTATGGGCATGGTTGCATCCGGATGGTACAAATGCTTTTGCGGCGTGGCCGGGTGAAACGATGGTGCAAAAACCGGACGGTTGGTTTGTAGCGAAAGCGCCTGCATGGATCAACAGCATCATTATCAATGGCAATGAAGGAACTGTTCAAACGGGAGACATGTCCATAGAGTCAAAAAACGTTTGGGTTACAGTAGGTGAAGACGGTTCGAGTGAATTTGTCTATGAAGCGCCTGCGGTAGTTGCGGAAACTGTTCGAATTCATGCGAAAGCGCCTTCCGATTGGTTGAACATCAACATTTGGGCGTGGTCTCATCCAGATGGCACCAACGTGTTTCCTACATGGCCTGGGGAAGTGATGATTGAAGATGGTGAAGGCTGGTTTATCTATGAGGTACCAAATTGGGTCAATTCAATCATAATCAATGGAAATGATGGTACAATACAAACAGGAGATATGAGTGTCGATGCTGGAAAAGATGTGTGGATAGTCATCAACGATGAAAACACTTATGAGTTTGACTATTCGCCAATTGAAGAAGCAATAAATGTTGAAACGACAGAAATCGCAAAACCGGATCCTCTGCCAGAAAATGACGGGGACAACGGTATGATGTCGCTCTTGCTACTCGCAGGTGCAGTTGCTGCTGGTGGTGGAATGTTCGTTTATAAGAAAAGAAAAAAATAAATGCGTGAAAAACTGCGAGTGTGCTTTTTTTAGACGGGAGGAAGTAAGATGAAAAGAAAGGTCTGTATTGTTCCGATCATGCTCATAATCATAGTGATGTTAATCGGCGGTTGTACCTCTAACGAGGCGGAAGGTCCGGTCGTATTGACCGTCTGGCATGATAAGGAACAACCTATCATCGATGTTTTGGTCGAAGCACTTAAAAACCTGGAACCGGAAATCGTCGTACAATTCGAAAAAAAGAATGGGTTGACCGAAGCTCTGAAGCTCGTCGGAAACAATCCAAACGCTGCCCCCGACATGTATTTCTTTGCGCACGATAAAATCGGCGTATATGCGGAAATGGGCATTCTTGCAGCTATCACGGATTTTCTGGATGCGTCTGAGCTTGACGCACTTGTGCCAATCACGGTGGAGTCGGCTACCTATAAGGAAACCGTCTATCAACTCCCGCTCTATTTTGAAACGCTACTGTTCATGTACAACAAAGAATGGGTGACCGACGTAGAAGTGCTTCGCGATACCGACTCTTTGCTGATGCACATGGAGAAGGCGAAGCGCATGGGACGTTTCGGCTTTGTTGAACAACATAGCAATGCCTATTATGCAGCTGGTTGGGTTCACGGATTTGGAGCGACGATTCTTGAAGCTTCAGGTGAACCTAAGTTGAATTCCGAAGAAATGAAAGCGGCGATGACTTATCACAAGCGTTTTGTGTCATTCATGCCTGGAGAGAGCGAATACGCAACGGTTAATACACTATTTCGCGAAGGTAAGGCGGACATGACGATAGGTGGCCCATGGATGGTACCGACACTTAGGGCTGCTGGAATCGATCTTGGTCTTGCGGTTATGCCGATTATCTCTCAAACAGGTAAACCGCTTGCGCCATATACAGGTGTTCAGGGAATTCATGTACTTAAGGTTTCAGCCGATTCAAAAGCTGATGAAATCAAGACGGTTTTGACCGCGTTGATTCAACCTGAAGTAGGTAAAAACATAGCGCTTGCAAGTGGGAGTGCTCCAGCTAATGAGAAAGCCTATGAAGCGGACGACATCAAGAATGATGATATGGTCATGATGATGCGCGCTACAGCTGAAAATTCTGTTCCAATGCCCAATGTACCTGAGATGGACGTCATGTGGACCGTTATGACGAACATGCTCGTGGAGATCAATATGAGTGGCAAATCGATAGATGAAACTGTAGAGTCTGCACAAAAAAAAGCATTAGAACTTATCAGTAACATGAAATAAAGGAGAAATCATCCCATGAGCAAGCCGAGGATCAATCAAAAAATCATGCCTTATATACTTTCGGCACCTTCGCTTTTGTTGATCTCACTGATCATCGTGTTTCCAATCCTATATACCTTCTATATCTCCCTGACAAATATGAATGTCTATAATTGGTTTACGTTTACATTTGTGGGACTCAGAAATTACAGCCGAGCGCTTTTCGTTTTTGATGCGGGTTTCATCACTGCAATGGGAACGACAGTCGTTTGGACTGTCGTCAATATGGTGCTTCAACTCTCAATCGCTTTTATCATGGCTTCTTTTCTAGGCGTCAAGCAATTGAGATTTAGGAAAGTATACAAGACGATTTTGATGTTTCCTTGGGCAATGCCTGGGTATGTTTCCATATTGCTTTGGAAAACGGGGATTTTTAACGTTCAATTTGGGCTTCTCAATCAATGGCTTTCAAGGTTTGGTATTGAAGGTTTCATGTGGTTGAGCAACAATGTGAGTGCATTTGTCAGTAGCGTTATTGTTAATCTCTGGCTTGCGTTGCCATTCATGATTATGATTATGGATGGCGCGCTTCAAAGCATTGATAAAAGCTATTATGAAAGTGCACAGCTAGACGGTGCGAACTGGCTAGACCAGATGTGGCACATCACCATGCCGTCCATTAAGTCCATCATAGGACCTGCAGTCATTATCACGGTTTTTACGACATTCAAGCAGTTCGATGTCATATATCTTCTGACACAACAGGCTGGTGGAAAGACCGGTGCAAATATTCACACAATTTTGACATATGCTTATGAGAATGCCTTCATTACCAACAACTATGGATACAGCTCGGCAATATCCATACTGATTTTCTTATTTCTGATCGCATTTTCGCTACTTACACGCGTCAAACTGAGGGACAATTCTAAGATATGAAAAGGGGGGAACGCTTTTGATGAAAAACAGACGTTTAAAGAAGAAAATCGGACTGCTCGCACTCAACCTGTTCTTTGTTGTTGTCTGCTTTGTCACGTTGATTCCTGTCCTTTACGCTTTTTCCGTGTCTTTGAATGAACAGAATAGCCTAGTTGGAAGCACATTCTCGTTTATCCCCAAGACGTTAACTTTAGAACACTATAAAAGAGTGTTCACCGATGAGCCAATTGTGCTATGGTTTACCAACAGTGTTATCCTTGCTGTTGCTTCAGTCACAGTTTCCTTAAGCGTTGCGGTTCCTTCGGCGTATGTGTTTTCACGAAAGGAATTTGCAGGCCGAAAGACCATCCTAAAGATTCTCATGCTACTTTATTCATTTCCATCGATACTCTCGATGTTTGCAATCTATAAGCTGATGAGTCCATTTGGATTGGTTGATTCCAGAATTGGACTGGTAATCATATACTCAGGTACGATGGCCGTCTTCGGTCTTTGGAATCTCAAAGGGTATTTCGATACGATACCTTACGATATCGAAGAGGCAGCCATGATAGACGGCGCAAACGGCTTTCAGATTGTCAAACTGATTGTGCTCCCACTTGCTAAGCCTTCAGTAATTGTGACCGCCATGATGGTTTTGATCTATGTTTGGAATGAATATATTTTTGCCATCACCTTTTTAACAGGAGCTAAGAAGTATACATTAGCAGCAGGTTTATATGGGCTGCAGGCTACAGAAATGAGTGGAAGTTGGCCAGTCTTTGCCGCGGCCTCCCTCATGATTTCGTTACCTGTGTTGATCATATTTTTCCTGGTCCAAAAGCATATGCAATCCGGATTGAGTGCTGGTGGCGTAAAAGGGTGATATAAATGACTACAGATAGGAGCACATGATGAACGAATTAGCAATCCAACATATTCCCCTCTCTCAAGATGCCCATGGCATCAACGAAAAACAAGTGGTTTTCAGACTTCGTGCTGAGAGAGGAGATATCCATAGATGCACTTTGTACTACGGCGATAGAGCCTGCAGGACGACACCGATCCATTTTTCATCTGACGATATGCTCGTGGTCTGTAGAGACAAGCACTTCGACTACTTTGAAGTTATTCTAGATAGCCCATATAAGCGGATATGCTACTACTTCGAGCTTTTTGACGGGACTTCGACTAAGCTGTACTACGGCGACTTCTTCGTAGATTATCTTGTGGACGACCGGTCTGAATACTTTCAATTGCCGTTCAATCACAGGGAAGATATCGCAAGGGTACCGGAGTGGGTTAAAGATGCGGTAGTCTACAACATTTTTCCAGACAGCTTTGCAACAGCACACCGTATGATCGATGGCGTCTCACGGCAGTCGACATTCAATGGTCTGACTGTAAACGGTAAACTTGGAGGAACAATAAATGGAATCACTGAAAATGTTGATTATCTGGTCAATTTAGGCATAAACTGCATCTATATCAACCCGATTTTCGTTGCAGGTGAATACCACAAATATGATTTGATTGACTATTATCATATAGACCCTGTATTTGGAACCAATCTGGAATTTAAGCAAATGGTGGATCTTTACCATAAAAACGGCATCAAGGTTATCATTGACGGCGTATTTAATCACTGTGGATGGCAATTCTTCGCATTTGAAGATGTCGTGAAGAATGGTCAGGCATCCAAGTATGTCGATTGGTTTTATGGCCTTGAGTTTCCAGTAGTTAGACCGGACAATTGGGATGACTATCCCAATTACGAGTGCTTCGGTTATGAACGCATGATGCCAAAGCTTAACACAGCAAACCCTGAGGTAGTTGCCTATTTCATGGATGTATGCGCGTATTGGATTAAAACGTATGATATTGACGGTTGGCGTCTCGATGTGGCGAGTGAGTGTAACGATGCCTTTTGGCGTACCTTTAGAGGCGTCACAAAGTCCATCAAACCAGATTGTATCGTTATTGGCGAGGTGTGGGAATCCGCTCAGCATTGGCTGGATGGCAGCCTGTTCGACTCTACGATGAATTATGATTTTAGGAAGCATAGTCGCCGATTCTTTGCAGAAGGCAGCATTGATGCATTTGATTTTGATGCAAGAGTCACCAATATGCTCATGCGTTACAGGAAGAATATGCTGTTCGGGCAATTAAATCTTCTCGATAGTCATGATGTCAGCCGATTTCTGTCGATCTGTGGAGGCGATCGTAGCCGCTACAAGCTTGCAGTCCTGTTTATGATGACGTTTATCGGGATGCCCACGATTTTTTACGGTGATGAACAAGGTATCGAAGGTGCTTTGGAATCAGATTATAGAAAAGCCATGTCATGGGAGACTATGGATGAGATGCACGGGTTCTTCAAAGCGCTCATTCAAGTAAGAAAGTCAACCGATGCGTTGAAATACGGGAGTTTTGAAACTCTTTATGCGGAGTCTGGTCAGAATCTGTATCTTTATAAAAGGGTTTATGGTGAAGACGTGGTTATCGTCGCGATAAACTTGAATGCGGAGTCTGTTGCGCTGCCACTCACCGGACAAATCGTCCCCCTATTTTTAGTGGGTAATTATGACAAAGAATCATTTAAACTTGGTTCTTATGGCGGGCTGATAGGAAAATACAAGGAATAATTTGTTGGGGGAGGTATATGATGCGTGTTACAATCAAGGATGTGGCAAAGGCGGCAGGTACGTCTACCGCAACAGTATCAAAGGTCATCAATGGTTCGCACACGATTTCGAAAGCGACAACCGATCGAGTGAATGACATCATTCATGAGCTAAAGTATCATCCCAACTCCCAAGCGCAAAACTTCGCCAAGCGCGCATCGATGAACATCTACTTCTTAACCAGGTTGGATAAGAATATTGCTTTTGAAAACCCACACATGTTCGAAATCATGTCAGGTGTACAGAAGATTTTGGATAAAAGGGGATATACGTTAAGCGTTAAAGGAGTCAATGAAAAAGAGGCTTGTGCTGTGGTTGAGCAAGCAGTTATGCAAAATAGCGCCGATGCTTTTATTGTTCATGCTTCGGTCATATCAAGACCTTTATCTCGTTTGCTAATCGAGTCTGAATCAGCTCATATTGTCATCGGATATCCAAATTTTGAGAGCAGACTCTGCTGGATTGATACAAACAATCACCTTTCAGGAGAAATCGCGACAAAGCACTTAATCGATTCTGGATTCAAACGTACCGCTTTTATTGGTGGACGTGCAGGCGATATGATTTCATGGCATAGAATCAAAGGATATGAAGATGCGTTAAAAGAAGCCTCCATATCTGTGCCCAAGACGTTCCTTAAGCAGGGAGATTCAACTTTTCACGACGGAAGAAGGATGATGTTGCAGTTGCTTAAGTTGAAAAACCGACCGGACTCGGTTGTCTGTGCCAATAACTATATTGCCCTCGGAGCAGTTGAGGCAATTCAAAGTCAAGGCTTAAGTATTCCCGAAGATATTGCACTCATAACGTTTGATGATTATCCGTTCTCGAAAACGGTTGAACCGATGTTGACCGTCGTCAACATCGACGTGTTTGACATGGGGATTCAAGCTGGTAACTATGTTCTTAATAAAATCAAGAAGCCAAATTTTCAGGTTCAATCATATACGACTTTACCTGAGTTGATTGTTAGGGAATCCACTAGGAAATAAAATGGACATAATAAAAAGTATAAGTTTTTTATAGAAGAACAGCAACATGGTTTTTTTGCCATGCACCCATTGAAAGGAATACAGTAAGAATCACTGGAAACTCCTCGGGGATCATTACCATCGCAAGTGTAATGCCTGCCATGTTTGGTTTGTTGTTTATGATTCACATCTGGAGCCAGTATGTCCGTTTGAAAGGTATTGAAATTAAAGAAACAGAAACCATCATCACAACCTCTGAGAATACCAATGAGAATTGCATTATTATTAAAATATAATTCAAAATGCTCCCCACGCAATAACAGTTTTATTATTTCAACTGTCTACCGCATGAGGAGCATTTTAATTTTAAATCGTTCTATTTTATATTAAATGAATAGTTTTAAGACCGCGGTCGCCAAAATCAACATGAATGCACCGCCAATTCTTGAAGAGATTTGTGCAAAAGGCATCAATTCCATACGGTCACTTGCAGAAAGCACTGCGACGTCTCCGGTTCCGCCCATATTTGCCATACAAAGGCCACCAGTGATGGCTGCCTCTATTGGGTAGAAGCCAGTTAATTTACCCACTAAACCCGATCCGATAACTGACCCCAATACTGTAAAAAACACTAAAACAATATAAGTGAAAGACAATGCGCCTATAACTGCGTTAAGATCCGTGTAAGCCACGCCAATACCCACTAATAGTGCAGGTGTGAAGTTGGCCATTACAAACTTGAACCACTGTGAAGCACATTCTTCATAATGTTGAGGAATTAGTCCAAGAGACTTGGCCACTGCAACTGATATGATCATAAGAGCGTAGGAGTGAATTGGAATAAACTTTGCAAGAATACTACCGAAAATAAAGAATGTTGTTGCAATCAAAAGACCTGTTCCCATGGATTTAAGATTGAGTTCGCTCTTTATCGCATCTTCTTTGATGTCGCTTTGATTGATCATCAATCTGCCATTACCGCTGAGAGTTGTCATTTTTTTGCCCACACGATTGAGTAAACCTGCTATTACAATTGCCATTGCATTTCCAAGAGCAAGTGCGGGTACCATTTTAGATAGAATTTGAGCAGGATCCACAGCAAGAGCATCACCAAATATTTGTGACAAAGGTACTGCACCTGCGCCCATGCCGCCACCCATGATTGGGAGAGCCACATAAAGAACCGCTTCTTTAACGCCATAACCCATTAGGCCGCCTACAATTCCCGCAAGCCCAAGTGCTGCTACGACACCGCCAAAGATTACAGGAAAATATCTCACAGCCGCTCTAAGCAATAATTTTTTATCCATGCCCAAAATGCTGCCTGTGATTAATGCTGCAATATAAAAACTTAAAAAGCCTTCACCTTTAATAAAATTGACCATAATATCGTTTGAAGCTACAGGCAGTATACCGTAAGTTACGAGAGCTGCCGATCCAAATATAACCACAATTGGACCACCACCCAAATAGTCTTTAACAATTGGTGTTTTGTTACCAATTTCGTTTAAAATTGCACCAAGTATCATCATAATTGGAAATGCACCAATCATTCCCTTTGGCAAAACATCCATATAAGATGCCCCTAAAACAATTGCAGAAATAATGGCAAATAGTGTGATCGGAATCCCCATAATTTTATACCCTTGATCATTTCCAAATTGACCTGAAATTGTTGCTTCACCTACACTCATATTAATCCCCCTTAGATTTTATTTGTTTATACTCGAGCAACTCCTGATTCACGAGCTGCTTTAGCTACTGCTTTTGAAACGTGCTCTACAACTCTTGGATCGAGCGGATTTGGAATTACATATTCACTTGAAAGTTCCTCGTCAGTTACTATTTCTGCAATCGCTATTGCAGCTGCAATTTTCATCTCTTCATTGATGTCTTTCGCTCTGACATCCAATGCACCTCTGAAAATACCTGGGAATGCGAGCACATTGTTGACTTGATTTGGAAAATCTGAACGACCTGATCCGACCACAGCAGCACCACCGGCTTTCGCCAAATCTGGCATTATTTCAGGAATTGGATTTGCCATTGCAAATACGATTGAGCCTGAATTCATCTCTGAGATCATTTCCTTTGTAACAACTCCGGGAGCTGAAACACCAATAAAAATATCTGCGCCTTTTAAAGCTTCTGCTAAGTCGCCTTTTTGATTGTGTTGATTGGTCATTTGTGCCAAGCTCTCTTTAAGTGCGTCATTCGATGGATTATCTCGGTATAAGATGCCTTCCTTACCACAAACCAAAATGTCTCCAGCACCCATGTTGATTACCATCTTTGCAATGGCAGATCCAGCTGCCCCAGGGCCGTTGATAACCACTTTGACATCTTGCCATTGTTTATTGACGACTTTTAGTGCATTGATGAGTCCTGCGACAACTACAATCGCCGTACCATGTTGGTCATCGTGAAACACTGGAATATCAAGTTCTGCTTTGAGCCTTCTCTCGATTTCAATACATCTTGGTGCCGAAATATCTTCAAGATTGATTCCGCCAAAAGTAGGTGCGATCATTTTGACCAAAGCAACGATTTCATCCACGTCTTTTGTGTCAATACACATTGGAAATGCATCCACATCAGCAAAGTTTTTGAAAAGTACAGCTTTACCTTCCATAACAGGCATAGCTGCCTCAGGTCCAATATCGCCCAATCCTAAAACTGCAGTACCATCTGAAACGATTGCCACAAGATTGCCCTTTGACGTGTATTTGTATACGTCTTCTTTGTTTTCAGCAATTCTTCTGCAAGGTTCGGCGACACCAGGTGTGTAAGCGATACTCAAATCGTGTCGATCTTTGAGCTCAACTTTTGATGCAATCGATATTTTACCTTTTTTAGCCTCATGTAACTCAAGTGCCAACTTAGAATAATCCATGTCTTACCCCTTATTATTTTGACTTGCTTCTTATATTTTTAGTGTACAAAATTACTGTTAAGTTGTCTGTTTATGTAAATTTATCACATGTTTTTCAAATAAAAAAAGCTTTGACAGATTATTGTCAAAGCTTTGGTATCCTTATTTTTTTCTGACTTTATATTTGAAGGAGGGTCTTCCACGCGTACCATAGTGCATCTGAATCTCAACCTCCTCAAGCTGTGCCAAGTAATCCAAATAGCGTCGGACAGTCACTTTTGAAACATCCATCCCCGCAGTGATCGCGTCAATGTCCACATGTTGAGAGGCGTGTTCTTGAACTGTTTTTCTAACACGTTCAAGCGTTTTCATATGCATACCTTTAGGTAAATCCATTACAGCAAGTTTGCCCTCTCTTAAAAGCATTCGATCGATTAAACCCTGTTCAACAACAGTACTTGAATCCAACATTTCAACTCGGCTTTTATAATGGAATAATGCCTGCTTGAGACGATCAAATTCAAAAGGCTTTACCAAATAATCAAATACACCGAATTTCAAGGCCCTTTCAACTTGTTCCACTTCCTTAGATGCGGTTACTAAAATGAGATCTGATGCTATGGAAGCTTTTCTCATCTCTTCTACTAGAGTCAAACCGTCCATTTTAGGCATATATATATCCAAGAGCACCAAATCAATTGGATTTTCTTTTAACATCTCAAGTGCTTTGACACCATCACCTGCGATGCCGATCACTTTAAACCCTTCAGTATTGTCGATAAATTTTCTGTGGATTTCGGCTAACATTGGATCATCTTCAACCACCAGGACTAAAATCATCTAAATTTCCTCCTTTGGAATAGTAACTGTGAAAGTGCTACCTTCACCAAACACAGATTCAACTTCAATTTGACCATCAAGTCTTTTAACGGTTGCAGTTACAATATCCAGTCCAATACCATGACTACCATCTTTTGTGGTGTATCCGCGATTAAATATTTTTGATATATTTTCTCCTTCTATCCCAGCCCCATTATCAATAACCTGAATTGTAACATCGGTGCCAACATCGTTCAGATAGACTTCAACACTCCCATTGTCAATATTTTTACGCTTTATGGCCTCAATTGCATTTTCAATCAAATTGCCCAAGATAATAATAAATGCCTGATAGTTCAACCCATAATCCAGTGCTTTCAAGACACTGTCCTCAGAGAGGCTTAGTTCAATATATTCTTCCTTGGCACGATTAAGTTTACCCAGTAACAATGCTCCAATCATCGGGTTATCAATTTTTTCAAATACCATTTCTCTAATACTGTCTTGAGAACGCTTCAAATCAAGGATGTAAGATTTCGTAAGTGTATCGTCTCCAATTTCAATCAATCCAATAATGACGTGTAGCTTATTCATAAATTCATGTGTATTCGCTCTTAGTGCTTCTATGATTTGCTTAACACCTGTAATTTCTTCGGCCATTGCAATGACTTCTGTTCGATCTCTGAAGGTTGCAAGGGCACCTATAATTTTATCACCATCCAATATGGGCATTCGATTCGTCATGATATGAGCGCCATTTATGGTTTGACCTTTATCGTATTCAGCGACTCCAGTTTCAAGCACACGCGTCAATTTTGTGGTTGGAAACAATGCTGTGACATTTTTTCCTATGACATCATGGTTCGATACTTTCAAAATTTTAATAGCTGAATCGTTAATTAATGTAATATTGCTCGATTGATCTATTGCAATAATACCTTCATGAAGCGATTTGATCATAGCATCTTTTTCGCGATACAGCTGCACTATCTCATAGGGTTCCAAACCCATTAAACTCTTTTTTATAAAAATTGAAATAAATACGGCTCCAATAATGCCAATGATAATGCCAATAATCGTAAAGAAAAAAATACTTTTTTCAATACTTTTACGTGTAATGACCAGATCGTCAAACAAATGGGCTGTCATTACAAATCCCACTTGCTGGTTTTCAAAATATACAGGCACAAAAACCCTTATGGATCTGCCCAAAGTTCCTGTAGCTATTGAGGCATACCTTGCGCCCTCATCGATAACTCTGCGCTCATCACCACCCACGAAAGTTTCACCAATGCGCTTTGGATTGGGGTGTCCAAAACGAACACCATTCATATCTGCAACAGTTATGATTTCAACGTCGATCAGATTAGCCAACTGGGCTTCAACAAATTTTTGAATATCCTCTGAAGAATTATTGTATAGACCATTTTGGATCACCGTTGAATCCGCAATAATTCCTGCCACATTAAATAAATTGGATTCTGTGATTTGCTCCACACGGCTCAGCTCAAATCGGCTTACAAAATAACTGCTGATGCCCGTAGAAAATATAATTACAATGATGATGCCAATTGTGAGCTTCAACTGCAGCTTCATATTTCTCATATCGATAAGACCTCCTACTGTGGTGCGTGAAGAATTGATGAAGTGACTTCTGCATTTTAACATTTATTGCGCCTAATCTACAATAATAATATTTTGAATGATCCTGTGGTTATCGTAAAAATTCAAAATGCTCCCTATGAAATTGACAGCTAATCTTTTAACTGTTGATCAAATAGGGAGCATTTTATTTAGAGTCGATCTAATTTTTCTTCTTTTTGTCCTTGCCTTTTCCAGGGTTTTCTTTCTTCTCAGGCTTGGTGTCATCTTTGTAGCCTTTCGGTATCTCAAATGTCGAAACTGGCGTATTTTCTAGAGACTTGACCATGATGGATTGAAAGATACTGGCAGGGTGACTTCCTCCAGTGGATTGCATGATCAGACCTGGATCAAGTGTGTCGTATCCCACCCATACAGCGGTTACAAGTTCAGGTGTGTAACCGACGAACCAGGCATCTCTTGATCCTGATAGACCTTCAAATGTATCGATGGCAGGCAGCTCTGTTGTCCCGGTTTTACCTGCGACAGGTCTACCGAGAGCGGCAGCTGTACCAGTTCCTTCATTGATGACGCCCATGAGCATATCCGTCATGGCATATGCCACTTCAGGCGTAGTGACGGTCACGGATTCAGTGATCCCTTCGGCTAATAATTTCCCATCATTTGTCGTGATTTTTCGGATGGAGTGCGCGGTGTTCATGACGCCACCATTTGGAAAAATACTATACGCTTGTGCCATTTCGAGTGGAGAAACACCGTTTGTCATACCACCGAGCGCCAAACTTAAATTGTGATCGTTTTTGTCTACGGGAATGCCCACTGCTTCTAGAAAAGCAATACCCTTATCAATTCCAATATCATTAAGCACTGCAACTGCAGGAATATTGTATGAATTGATCAACGCTTGATACAGAGTTACTTTTCCATGATAGGTTCTGTCGTAGTTGTTTGGCACATAGCCATTGAAATCAGTCTCTTCATCTAAAAGTTCTGAGTTTTTATTATATCCATTTTCTATAGCAGGTGCATAGACCGCAAGTGGCTTGAGTGATGACCCTGGTTGTCTGATCAGTTCGGTAGCTCGGTTATAACCGCGATAGTAATACTGTCCACGATATCCGATCAAACCACGAATGGCTCCTGTCGAAGGGTCTATAGAGATTGCACCACTTTGAATGAGCTCATCAGCGTTGCTTTCGGGAAACAGGGCATCATTGGCATAGGTCGTCTCTATGGCATTTTGAACCACTGGATCCAAGGTAGTATAAATGTTGAGCCCACCAATTAAGATGAGTTCTTCGCTAAGTCCTAGTGTGTTGATTGCTTCATCGATAACATGGTCAATATAACTAGGGTATGATCCACTCGCTTCAACGAGTTCCTTTGAACGGAGTACAATGTCTGTAGCGATTGCCTGGTCATATTTTTCTTCATCAATAGTACCATTTTCGAATAGCAGTCCTAGGATAAGATCTCTACGATCCTTTGCTATCTCATAATTTTTATAGGGCGAGTAAATGGTTGGAGCTTTAGGTAATGCTGCAAGGAGTGCTGCTTCTTCAAGTGTTACCGCGTCAATGTCTTTTCCAAAATACATTTGTGCAGCATTTTGAATACCCCAGACGCCTTCACCAAAATAAATTTGATTAAGATAGAGTTCCAAAATCTCATCTTTTGAGTATTTGCTTTCAATTCGCAGTGCAGTAATGGCTTCTTTGAATTTTCTAGTATAAGTCTGTTCTGTTGTAAGGAACAAGTTCTTGGACAATTGTTGTGTTATGGTACTACCACCTTCAACAATTTCACCTGCTTTGGTGTTTCTCCAAAGAGAGCGTGCAATTCCACGAATATCTATCCCGGAATGTTCGTAAAAACGTTTGTCTTCAACGCTTGTGATGGCTTCCTTAAATACTTCAGGAATGGTTTCAATGGGTACTGCAGCAAAGTTGACCGTAGAACGTTCCGAGATCACCACGTCATTTTTGTCATAGACAATGAGTGGTTTAGGCAATGGATTCTCAAGAACACTGATGTCTACGCTAAATGCATTTATTGTAAATCCTAGTAGAACGATTAATAATAAACTTGCGAGTAGACCACCTGCAATAAGTAGGCTTTTAATGATTTGATCTTTACCTTGTGGGAGCTTCATATGAAGCACCAACCTTTCATTTGCGTTGTACATTTTTAGTATCTTTGATTCATTTAAATATTATATTAACTATTAATTATAGCACACATGGCACAATATACCTAGGTTTGCTGTTCGTGCAACATTTAATTATGAGTAACGCTACGAAGTTCAATGTCTTAATGATCTATCTTTTCAAATTGAGTGAATTGCTGAATTAAAAGTGTCCAAAACCGAACATAAAAATGCTCCGCATGAGTGAAAAAGTCTTTATAAGAAACTTTTTTTGTCACATGCGGAGCATAAAATATTGATGTGATGATCTATTAGTTTATTTTTTCAATGATTAGTACTCATCCAGAAAACTGTGCTTTTCACCATTTGAGCGCCAACCGACAATGCCGTCCATGTTGACGTTATGAGCGGATTGCAGGATGCATTTGTCTACGTCGGGATGTGTCTGTTTGAGTGTTGCTATAAGTTCTTTCATTTCTCTACGCTTACTTGAAGTTTTCTTTGCTGCTACAACGCAACCGCAATTCATCGGTGTTAGT
>JAGXHV010000129.1 GCA_024636005.1 Bacillota bacterium | reverse complement strand
TGTCCTTTTAACTTGGTCACCTGCACGTGGTTTGATAAGTTTTAGCACAACCAAGGCAACCAAGGCGATGATCAACATTGCAAGCAGAGTTTCAGGTTCGAAAACCCCCACAGTTTCCGTTATACTTATGCTTTTCCGAGCAAAAATGTTTTCAAAAATTCCAACCAGAGGCTGGGTAACGTTATAGAGACCCTGCACAAAACCATTTGTCGAATTTGCTCCCAGCAGTTTGAAAACTAGGCGAAAGGCTAATACAATCTCAATTATTCCAAAGAGAGAGCCAATAATACGTTGTGCTGTATAACTTTTATGTCCTGTAACTTGTCCCATTTTTCCCGCCTCCGACTTTTATTGCTATCTGTTATACATATACCCAAATACATTTGAATTAGTTTTTTTTATATTTATAATTTTGTTTGGATATTGTCCTTTGCTTTCAATTGCCTCCCATAGGTATTTAAATCCCGGGCAAATTTAAAAACAATTGAACTATTTTAGGTTCAAAGTGTGTTCCCGACAATGATATAATATATTTTAAAACTTTTTCTCTACTCCAGGATTTACGATAAGGACGATCCGAACGCAATGCATCCCAGACATCTATAATTGCAAAAATTCTAGCGGCTATTGGTATTTCTTCACCCTTCAATGCACGAGGATATCCAGAACCATCCCATTTTTCATGATGGCAATAGGGGATATCTAACGCTGGCTTAAGAAATTCAATAGGTGAAAGCATGTCAAAAGCATATTGAGGATGCATACGCATAATTACCCATTCTTCATCAGTAAGTGGACCTGGTTTAAGCAAGATGCCATCCGGAATGCCCACTTTTCCCATATCATGCAGCAATGCACCACGACGAATGTGAACAATCTCATTTTCACTTAAACCAGCAGATTGAGCGAGTCTCACCGTAAGCTCAGTAACTCTTTGTGTATGCCCTTCCGTTTCATGATCTCGTAAGTCCATGGCTTTTGACCATCCTTCAATAGTCTTTTCATAGGCTTGCAAAAGTTCAAAATTGGTATGCTTCAGGTTGTTCAATAAGGTCGACTTTCCAATTGCAATGGCGGCCTGACTAGCAAGGGCTTCCACATAATCAAACCATTCTGAATCCGGTTTAAGAATAGATCTATGGAAAATATCTAACACACCGATAATTTCAGCATTGTTAACAAGAGGGATACCTATGTAAGATATAAATTCCTCTTGCTTCAACAATTCATTTCGTGCATATTCAAAGTCTTCATTTCTAAGATCATTAACAATAACTGTTTGTTGGCTTAATGCTGCTTTTCCAGCGTATCCTTCTCCAATCTTCAATTGTGATTTTTCAATATTCCGGCTCCTAAATCCTTTTCCTGCAAAATATTCAAGCGTTAATTTGTCAGAATTAAAAAGAAGAATTGCCGTTGCATTTACGTTGAGTAGGTCCATCATATAATCAAGAATAGTATTTAATAAATTAGGCAAGTCATCGCTAGCGTTTATCAATGAATCAACGGCATTTAAAGATGCAAAGTATTTTGCATCTTTTTGAATCTTTTCATATGAGCGCATTCTTTGAATAGCATTAGCAGCAATCTCACTTAAAGAAGTTAAAATTTTAATATCAGATGGTGAAATTTCATGTGGCAGTTTCACATTGACATCAAATGTTCCAAGTAAACTGTCTCCTGCAAAAATTGGAACAATAGCTTTTCCTATACCGGGAACAAACTCTTTACGGATATCTTCAGACATTCGCTCATCTTGATTGATATCTTTTGAAACAAAAAGTTTGCCTGTTGAAAAAACAATTTTACTAATTTCTTCTCCAAGTTTTTCAGGTGGTATCGGGTTTTCCTCTGAATCATTCAATCCTCTGTTCGCCACTATTTGAAGTTTTTTATTATTTGAATCATATAGCCAGATTGAGCCATGTGATGCTTTAGTAATTTCCAGTATTTTATCAAGCATAATGAGAAGCATTTCATCTACAGTCTTCGCAACACGAAGTTCCGTGCTTACAGCATGGATTGATTCTAATTCATGCTCATGCAGCATCTTTTCTGTTATATTCCGGCTGGTATTTACAAAGTCAGTAATTTCACCTTTTTCATTTTTAATTGGGGTGATCGTAGACTCAATATAATACAATTCGCCATTCTTTTTACGATTGGTTAAATTTCTAGTCGTAATATTCCCCGCTAGAAGCGAATTGAAAAGTGCTTCAAATTCTTCATTTGTGTGCAATCCAGATGTAAGAATTCGAGGAGTTTTGCCAATTGCTTCCTTTGCAGAATACCCGGTCAGTGTTTCAAAAGCAGGATTCACATATTTAATAACTCCTTCCCTGTCTGTTATAAAAACATTATCCGAAGTTAATTCAATAATCTTTGAGAATATTTCCATTTTTTGTTCTGCAAGTTTTTTATTAGTAATGTCCTGACAAAAAGCAGTTACTTTGTTCTGGTCAATGATGGTTGCAACCAGGTTTATCCAAAATTTTTCTCCATTTTTATTAAGTGCCATTACAACGTCTTCAATAAAAGAATTCTCTTTCAGTCGCCTAAAGATTTCAAGTCCTTTATCCAGAAACTCAGGTGCAATAAAATCGGTAATGTTCAATTTTAAAAGTTCTTCCTCACTATAACCACTCATCTGACATGCTGCTTGGTTAACTTCAACATAATTACCTTCCATGTCAGTTATAAAAACACCTAGAGGGGCTTTTTCCATGTATGCTCTAAATTTAGCTTCACTTTCATATAATGATTTTTCGGTTTGTATACGGACCAAAAAATTGCCAATCAAACTAGCATAAAGCTCTATTAACTCATTGTTTCTAATAACTTCCCCCTTCTTCATGAAAAATATTAGATCACCCTGAGGGCCATTCTTTTCATAAGAAAGTTCAATAATATATACAACTCCAATATTAAATACTGTCTCCAGCATCTTCGCTTGGTTTTTTGATAAGTCTCCATGTGATGCATCATAGATATTTCTAAAAAGTTTAAGGTTTCCGCCTTGAAAGCTCTTTAACCTCTCCGGCTTAACATCCCATTTTTTCCCAACAATCGGAAATCCCAGAATTTTGGTGATGTCTTTGATTCCAGAAGGAACTCCGCTAAGAGCTCTTGTTACGCTTATAGCACCACTTTGTTCATATGTATTAATGCCTACAAGAAATGCGCCTGAAAATTCTTTGATTTCATCAGCAATCAGCTGATAGTTAATATCGTCTGGTGACATGTTTAGCATTTTTGCCGAAGTACTTAATATCCTCTTGAGCATATCCTCATCCTTGGACATACAAAAAACCTCCATGTTAAAAAAATATAAAGCAACTATCAATACAACTTTAAAACAGGCGTATTGAAAGTACTTGATAAAAAGTTTACAAACAATGAAGAGCACATTAAACCGCTACTATGCTCCCTTTGAGTTCTGCGTCAACCGTTCCGTGTCTTATTAGATATTTTTTAAGTGCGTCTATGGCATTAATGTCCAATGTTTCACGATCATATCCATATTTCTTGGGGACCCCTTGGCTGGTTACATAGACGACATCGTATACTTGATCTTTTAAAAGGGGTTGACCTTGTACAAATAATCGCTCGATTCTCTGTCCAAACGGATTTTCGATCTTGAAATATAGTGTGATTCCCATGGATCGCTTTAAATAGCCACCCATCTGTTCATAAGGGTCAACTGCAAAGGTTCTCTCAAGATTTTCCTCCATCATGTCCCAAACTTCTTGACCTGTGAGTTTGACACGGGAGACAGGTGGATTCACGGGAATTATATTCCATAAATCGTTTACAGTGATATCCCCCTTTGGTATTGGCGCACCATATCGCCACCCATTAGAAAAAGCCATCTGAGCACCGGTGAGATCCAGAAGACTCTTGAGTAGGAAGTTATCCATGGTGGATTCCAGTACTGTATTTCTATTTAAATCCGTATTGGTCTTACCCACTAATTCGTTTAGCAATTTACGATTGGGTTTTATCATTTCATCGATTTTAGCTTTCATTGCTTCATCTTCTTTTATGGTTTCATCCAATACCACAAGCTTATGCTGATATGAGACAATCTTTTTGTCTTCAATAGTCAAATCGATATGACCTAAAAATGACCCGTGACACCCAGATTGAAAAATAATCGTGTCATTGATCTTAACCGGTTCATAAATTCTGTTGTGCGTATGTGCACTTAAGAGTAAATCAATGCCGTTTACTTCACCAGCGAGTTTAAGCTCTTGAGGATATCCAAGGTGAGAGATCACCAATACGAGATCGGCTTGTTCCTCATTTTTCACTTTTTCAATATAACCTGCTAACTCCTTATTTCCGAGTGTAAAATAAAGTCCCTCACTAAAATGAGCAGGCATGACCTTGTCGATAATGGTCGCTGCAATGCCAATGATGGCAACTTTTATGCCATTCACATTTTTCATCAAATAAGGCTCATAGACAAGTTCGTCTGTATTTTTGTCATAACAATTGATGGCCAACATGGGATAATTAAGGGACTTTAAAAGATCATTGAAAGCTTTAGGTCCATAAGCAAATTCCCAATGAGCTGTCATCGCATCAATTTTCAGATCATTTAATAGAGGAGGCAATATTTTACCTTCAGAGGCTACCACTGGATATGTCCCATGGAAAGTATCACCACCATCCAATAAGAGTACATTTTCATTTCTTGTTGCTCTTACCTGATCTACATAGGCTTTTATTCTGGCATATCCGCCAGCCCTGATATATTTAGCATAGCCACCATCCCAGAAGTGTTCCCAGTGTTCTTCCATATATCCATGTGTATCGTTCATTTGCAAAATGGTTATATTCTTCTGATCCACCATTAGAAGCCATCCTTTCTTTTTTCACCAATATTTGCCTTGTTGTACTTTTATATCCAATATGTGCTGTGTTTAATCATAAGCAACTTGATTTATGCACAATTTTAGGTTCATTTACCCCACGAATCAACAAGTAAAACATAAATGAGAATTTTGCAACCATCATCGGTAGCATTAATAGTGTCTCAAGTGTTGCATTTGGTACAAGAAAATGTACAAAGACTGAGATTAAAGCAAATAGAGTTTCAATGATAAATAGGTGTCCCAAATTTTTTGGAATAAATCCAGATTTGATAATTAAAACACCCAGTGGGAGCACCCATAGTGCAAAAGCAGTCAGTTTATTCAATAACTTCGTACTCAAAAACATCATCAATTTTCACTCCAAACGCAACGGCGATTCGAAATGCCAGATCTAGGGAAGGGGAATATTTACCAGCCTCTATCGCCATGATGGTTTGCCTTGATGCACCTGCTTTCTCAGCGAGCTGCTGTTGCGTCATTTCTCCAGCAAAGAAGCGTAGCGTTCGGATGTTGTTTTTTATTTCTAATTTTTTAGCCATTTTGTATTCCTCTCTTATAGTAGAATAACTTGATGATACCTTCTATCATCGATCCAATGCCGAATGAAAAAAAGGCGATATTGAGCATCACAGCGGGGGAATAATCAAGCACTAGAGAAATCAGTGAAAGAACAAATCCGGTGCCAGCGATAACGAATCCAACGCGCATAGCTTTAAGTTCGATAAGTTTATCCATTTCGTCTTCAACCATTTCAAGTGCGATGGTTTTTTCAATACTCTGTTCATTGCAGGGGTCATTTTGTGTTTCATGTTTGAGGATTTTTTTGTGAATTTCTTTTTGTACTTCACCTTTCACGGCTATTGAAATAGAAAGCAGTATATGAAATATAATCTGAATAATGATCATTGCGACTATCCCTATGACAATGAAGGTTAGTATGGCCGTTGCCCAAAATTTCATGTCATCTGGAGCGGCCACCCCAGACTGTACTTTGCTTAAAGCATAAAAACTATAGATGACTAAGAGCATTAGCCCCGATAGAATAGATACTATGGTTTGTTTTTCTTTATATGACATGGTCATACGCTCCTTTCGATTTACATTGGGTTAGGTTCTATATACACAATGTACAATAAACTTTACATGGTGTCAATTTTTTTTCACAAATACTTTTAATGTTTTTATTATAACCTGATATTTTTCTCTAAGAGTGGGTATTTATCCACTGACGATTATGAGCAGATTCGAAAGCAGTTTAAGCACAACTAATATTAATGAAACCGATCGGACGCATGATCGGTTTTTGTTTTTTTTTGGAGCTTCGGAGCGTCAGCTTTTGACGGAGTTGTTCCTTACCGATTAGATATGTAAGCCAAATTAAGAGGAGAATATACATGAGAGATGAGAAAAAAAGAGAACTTGCATCACGAAAAGCACTAGCTCTGAAACTTAAAAAAGCAGAAAAAGATGCTCGAATTAAAGCGATTAAGAACAGAAAGCCTTTTAAAGGTTTACAAATTCGTCCAACGGTGTCGCTATTTGATGAAGCGGATCGCCAAGAACCAGGAGAAAATAATTGGGAAGGTTTTGGATTTGATATTCATCCTCAAGTGACAATTTTTTCAGGAATTTTTTTATTCGCATTTATCGCCGCAACACTTATGTTTCCAAGTGAAGCAGAAGGATTGTTCAATAGCATGCTGAATGGGATTACAAAAAATGCGGGATGGTTTTTTATAGCTGTGGCGAATATTTTCGTAGGAGCTGCAGTGTTTTTTGCCTTTGGTAGATATGGCAACCTCAAAATAGGAGGAGCAGAGGCACAGCCCGAATTTACCAAATTTGCGTGGTACGCCATGCTCTTAAGTGCTGGGATGGGTATTGGTCTATTGTTTTGGAGCGTTGCGGAACCAATCTCACATTTAAACTCACCATCACCCATGTTTGGCGAGTTGGAAGCGGGTTCAGCAGGAGCGGCACAAGCTGCTATGTCCACAACTTTTTTTCATTGGGGGATTCACCCCTGGGCGATCTATTCGATTGTTGGATTGTCATTGGCGTTCTTTGCTTACAATCGTGGATTGCCGCTAACCATACGTTCGGTTTTTTATCCTATCATCGGGAATAAGATTTATGGGTTTTGGGGGAATTTGATCGACGTACTTTCCGTTTTGGCGACATTGACAGGATTGGCGACATCGCTCGGACTTGGTGTGACCCAGGTGAACGCTGGATTGAATCATTTATTTGGTATATCAATTAATATTCCAATTCAAGTTGGTCTAATCATTGGTATAACTGCTTTAGCTACAATCTCTGTTGTTATGGGACTTGATGGAGGTGTCAAACGACTTAGCGAAATTAATATGGTCCTTGCTGGTGTCTTTTTAGTGTTCATTTTATTTGCAGGTCCAACTGTTTACATTTTGAGTGGCTTTACACAAAACATAGGCTATTATTTGTCTAATTTTGTTGAGATGAGTCTGTGGACGGAAACCTTTAGAAATTCGAACTGGCAGGGAGCATGGACAATATTTTATTGGGCATGGTGGATTTCCTGGTCACCATTTGTAGGAATGTTTATAGCTAGAATTTCGAAAGGAAGAACGGTTAGAGAATTTATTTTAGGTGTTATGTTATTTCCTTCGCTGTTATCATTTTTTTGGATGTCCGTATTTGGTGGAACTGCAATTTTCCTAGAAACAAATGGATTGGCGAATATTGTGTCTGCTGTCAAACAGGATGCGTCAATCGCACTTTTTGCTATGTTGGAAGCGTTGCCACTTAACAGTGTTTTATCAATCGTTGGTATTGTGCTCGTTACTGTATTTTTTATTACTTCATCGGATTCAGGATCATTGGTTGTGGATCACTTGACATCTGGAGGAAAGTTGGACTCGCCGGTACCTCAGAGAGTCTTCTGGGCAGTTATGGAAGGTGTTGTTGCAGCAACGCTACTTATTGGTGGCGGTTTAACTGCATTACAAACTGCATCAGTTATAACGGGATTGCCATTTGCAATTATTCTAGTGCTGATGATTTATTCACTAAATGCCGGATTGAAGCAAGAATTTGAGGTCGAAGAGATTGTTCGCAAAAAAGTCCGAGAAGTAAGGGAAGATCATATTATCAATGAAATCATAAATGCCGTCGTACATGATCATGCACTGGTAGATAATGAAGTCAACTCGGTGAATGAAGTTGATAAAAAAGATTGAAAACAAGAACCCAGAGTAACAGGTGCTAATCTGGCGGTAACGGCGATAACTTTGGGAATAGCATAGCAATGGCAAGGCCTCACATCGTCAACATTTATAGTGGCACCGAATGCCTTCGGCATTCCTTTAACCACAAATGAGGATACGATATGAGTGTACGACCTATTTGAAGCTGAATGAAGCATTGAAAACGATATATTTTGCTGCCACTAGCGGGTCCGGTTAATATCTACTCATGTTTATAGTTTTTTTTTGAGGGTATATATTTTCTAAAGTGAAAGGAGCATTTATGGGATTGTTAAAAATAATAGGTGGAATAGTCGTATTATTCTGGTTGCTAGGTTTTTTGTTTAAAATTGGTGGTGCACTAATTCATATACTCCTAGTTGTAGCCGCAATTGTGTTTATTTAT
>JAGXHV010000128.1 GCA_024636005.1 Bacillota bacterium | reverse complement strand
TTGGCAGTCCCCTCTGTGTGTATAACAATGCTGTAAAATGTCTCGCCAAATTGTGCTCCCATTTGTATGACTTTTCAAGTGCCATAACCATATCAAGCATATTGTCCGCTTTTGCTTTTAAAATCGCATTCATATAATCACCTCTATGGTTACAGTTTATTCGACCTCTATAAACATAGCGTTAAACAATCCTTAAATTTCTATTAAATGAAAAAACACTGGTCAAGTGACCAGTGTCAGGGTGATGACAAAGTCATCAACTGCAGACTGTAGTAAACGTTCAAAGTCAAGGCGCGGATAAAATTCAGTGAAGGCGCGACCTATAGCGTCGTAACTGAAATGGATTTTATCCAGTAACGATGGATTTGGGCGTTTGTCTACAGTCTGATGCGGGTCAAGTGAAGTGACCCGTGTCAATTAATTTTATAGCATTTTTACTTTGCTTGCATCAATGTCAGCCAGTGTGCGACATCCAGTCATCAGCATCGCTTCTTCAAGTTCTTTCTTGTATTGCTGAAAGAGCAGCTTGACACCCTCTGAATCTCCACCATAGACTGCAGTCACAAACGGCCTTGCGATCATTACCGCATCCGCACCGAGTGCCAAAGCCTTGAATATATCAAGTCCAGAACGGAAACCACCATCAATTATGATTTTGGTCTTACCCCCTACTGCAGCTACGATCTCTGGTAATTGTGAAATGGTGGATGGTGTCTCATCGAGCACTCTTCCCCCATGATTGGAAACAATAATGGCATATGCACCAGCTTCAGCGGCGCTCTTTGCACCTTCAGCTGTCATAATGCCTTTCACTACAAACGGAAGTTTTGTACTTCCAATGACTTCACGAAGTACCCTCATCGGCATTGGTGCTACCGGTTTACCTTGTGCGGCGAGTATAGCAAGGCCTGCGGCGTCGATATCCATTGCAACTGCAACGGCTCCGGCATCCTCTGCAATTCTGATTTTTTTGATCACTTCTTCTTTTTTCCAAGGCTTGATTGTAGGCACTCCAATACCACCCTGATTCTTGATCGCTTCAGCTGTTCCAATGTATACCTCATCCTTAACGCCATCACCAGTAAAGGCAATAGCGCCTGCAGCGGCACACCCTTTGACAACCGCTTCAGAATAACTCAAATCAGTATAGACATCGCTATAGTGGATTTGAACAGCTCCAATAGGACCTGCAAACACTGGTATTTCAAATGTTTTTCCAAAAAAATCTAATTTGGTGTCCACACTTTCGACATCGTGAATGGTATTCATCTGAAGCGCAATACTTTTAACATCACGATAATTTCTAATGAATCCGATTCCAGTACCTTTGCCACCTGGACCTGGAATTCTCCCTTTGCATGCGATGCCATTACATTCTTTACACACTTTACAGTTCAGACCGATTTTGTCTTTCGCACGATCCATTACGTCTTGATAAGTCATTTCAGCCACCCCTTAATTATTATTCGTTAATAGAAATATTATATCACAATGGAATATTTCGTCCATCGCTCATAAAGCTTTTCATGAGATCTATTCAGCGACTCTTTTTCGTCAATCATCCTCTCAATTTCTTCAGCCTTTAAGTCTCCACTGTAAAGGAAATCCTCAATTTCAAGCAAGCGCTCTTCAATTTGCTCAATTTCATTTTCAAGCTTTTCAATCATCACTGTATTGAGTTTTGACTTATTGGTTGATTGTAAATCAGACTTGATGACCACATCATTTTTAACGGGTTCACTCTTATCAGGCATTTTGTAATAGTCTTCAACGATGCCTTTATAAGATTCAAAATCCCCTTCGTACTCATAAACTTCCCCATTTGCCAGTGTCCAATATTTGCTTGAGAATTTCATGATGAAATGTCTATCATGGGATACAAAAACCATTGTACCCTGGTACTCCGCAACAGCTTCTTCAACCCATTCTCTAGACTCGATGTCCAAATGGTTCGTCGGTTCGTCAAGGAATAGAAAGTTGACCGGTCCATTCATCAGTTTGCACAGCATGAGTCTGGTTTTTTCACCACCTGAAAGTCCGCTGAGCTTTTTAAAAACTGTATCTTGTTTGAATCTGTACTGAGCAAGCAAACTTCTTGCTGAGGCTTCATCCTTCTCAAGGGATTCTTTGATCCATTCCAGCACTGTCATTTCTCCATCTTCGAATACAATTTCTTGTGGCAGATAACCGATTTCAGATGAAGGGCTGAGCTTAATGAAACCTGAATCTAACGGTTCCATCTCCAACAACATTTTTAGTAGAGTCGTTTTCCCACTGCCATTGTTTCCCAAAAGAGCGATTCGATCGTTTTTGCGTACAAGACCATCGAACCCTTTCAGTATGACATGATCTGTGAATGCTTTTTTCAAACCTTCTACCCGAGCCATTTCATTACTTTTGCTCTTGATGGCATCAAACCCACTGGCCAGCTTTTTCTCTACTTTTGGTTTTTCGAGCGGATCGATCCGTTCGATTCTTTTTTCTATTGAAAACGCGCGCCTGTGCATTTTTGCACTGTCCGCCTGTTTCGCCCATTCATGCATCCGTTTGGCTGCTTCTTCAAGTTGTTTAATCTTCTTTTGTTCTATAGTATATTGTGCCAATTGTTGTTCCATTTGAAGCTTCTTTTGATCTGAATATGCATCATAATTGCCCTTGAAACTTTGTGCCTGACCATCATTGATTTCTATGATTCTTGTAACCGCCTGGTTCAAGAAATACCTGTCATGGGAGATGACGATGACAGTGCCATCAAACTGTTTGATGTGATCCTCAACCCAGTTGATTGTGGACAGATCCAAGTGATTCGTTGGTTCATCAAGAAGTAAAACATTGATATCACTTAAAAATAGACAGGCCAGATTGACTTTGGTCTTCTCTCCACCGCTTAATAGCATGAAAGGTTTTTCTAAGAAGGTTTCATCAAAATTGAAGGCTTTTGCCACATCATTGACTTTATCATCTATGGCATAACCCTCTGCAAGCTCAAATCTGCTTAGCATTTCACCGTATTTTTCAAGCAGTCTTTCACTTGCATCAACTTTCAATTTTTCAGTCATCTCGTCCAATTCACGTTTTTGATTCATTATGGATTCTAGTGGCGTGTAAAGGCATTGCTTAACGCTGTAGTCTTCAGGATATACAGGGATTTGATCCAAAACCCCTATGTTAGCACCTCGAGTGATGAACAAATCTCCAGTTTCATAGTTTTCCGACCCTGATATAATTTTAAATGCTGTTGATTTTCCAGCCCCATTCGGACCGAGAATACCCACACGTTCTCCCTCGAATATTTCAAGATTGAGTTTCTTCAGTACATAATTTGCACCATAATATTTTTCGATATCTTTCATGACTATTCTTATCATATTGGCCTCCCCAACCTTGTACCAATTTGAATCAGATGAACCCAGCGATTCCGCAAAGGGTGAATTTGGACATAAAAAAACCTGAGCAAGAGAATCGCTCAGGTTCTATCTTTCGTTATAAACAACAAATTTAGAAAACTGTGATCCGCTTACATGCATTCATCTAATTTTTGACAGACTGTCCCTAGGACTGATGACTTCAATGCTGAAACGCTTGAAATCACATGCTTTAGTCTATTCAAAACAATTAGATTGACATATAAACACATTTAGTTTCCTCCGTATGCAAAAATTATAGCATATGTTCCTACTTTAGTAAATTCATAATTTCCTGCGTCTTCATCACTTTTCCATAGAACATCAATTTTTCATCCACTACCAGAGCCGGAGTTGCCATAACACCATATTTCATGATTTCCTTGAAATCTTCCACTTTGATAATTTCTGCATCAACACCCAGATTTGCGACGGCTTCTTTGGTGTTTTCTGTAAGTTTTGCACATTTGGAACAGCCTGAACCTAAAATTTTAATAACCATATCGAGTCTCCTTTAGAATAATAAATATGCGAACGCATTGAAAGTGTAACCGATTATAATGATGCCCATAGTCACTATGAATATAAACACTAAGAGCAATTTTGATTTGACCACGTTTTTAAGCAGAATCATCGATGGCATGGACAGTGCTGTGACGGCCATCATGAACGATAGTGCTGTTCCGATTCCAACGCCTTTTGCTACCAAGGCTTCAGCAATCGGCAAGGTCCCGAAAATATCAGCATACATAGGCACTCCAACCAAGGTTGCAAGCAGTACCGAATACCATTTGTCCTGACCCAGAACTGCAGTGATGAACGATTCTGGAATCCAGTTGTGGATTAGTGCGCCAATGCCTACACCAATAAGTACATAGATCCAGACTTTTTTAATTATGTCTTTGACCTGATCGATTCCAAAACTCATTCTTTCCTTGGCGGTCAATGCATCTTGATCAATATCCACCATTTGACTCTCATAGACGAACGGTTCAACATATTTCTCCATTCCCAGTTTGCTGATTAGTGATCCACCAACAACGGCGAGTACCAGTCCCACCAGCACATAAGCAAATGCGATTTTCCAGTTGAAAATGCTTGCCAGCAAGATGACTGATGCCAAGTCCACAAGTGGAGATGAAATCAGAAATGAAAACGTGACGCCTACCGGAAGTCCGGCACTGGTGAATCCAATGAAAAGTGGAATTGACGAGCAAGAACAAAACGGTGTGACCGTTCCAAGTAGCGCCGCCAATATGTTCGCTTTGATGCCTTTGAATCGATCCAAAATTTTACGTGTTCTCTCAGGTGGAAAGAAACTTTGGATATAGGATACCGCAAAAATCAAGACAGAAAGCAATATGAATATCTTAATGACATCATATATATAAAAATGTACACTGCCCCCAATTCGTTCAGTGACATCGAGACCAAACACTTCTTCAACAAGCCACTTGATACCATTGTCTAGCCATACCATTTTTAACAATTGTTGATTGAGAAAACTAAAAAACCACATATCAATCCAACCCTCCGCATTTCACACATCCAATATCTATTGGTTCAGATGTGTCAATATTTTGAAAATACTTTATTATTTCACTGATGACTGTAGGGTTGATGGCATATTTCATCCATGTGCCTTCTTTTCGTCCTGTAACAATCTGATTCTCCATCAGATTTTTCATGTGATAGGATAGCGTCGGTTGTGAAATCTCAAAGGATTCCAATATATCGCACGCACACATCTCACTTGTGGAGAGCATCTGCACGATATGCAGCCTGGTCGGATCGGACAAAGCTTTCATTATTTTAGCGAGATCTGTTAGAGCAATCATATTTTCTCCTTACATTCATGGTTGTATATATTTGCGTTTATCTATATTGATAACCATCTATATTTAACCACATGTAAAGAGGAAAGTCAATAAAAAAGGGAGAGGCAGGGGAATTCAGGGAAGGCAGGGAGTGCAGGAAAAGATTAAGATTAAGGTCAAGGTCAAGTAAAATAGCTTAGTCTCTTCGTTTTTTCCTGCTTTTCCTGCACTTAAATCTTTTCCCAACCACTTGGCACCAGCCAAAATGGCGAAGCCAGTTTGCGCTGTCCAAAAACCAACTTGGCGTTAGCCAAAAACTACTCTAACTACTTCTCAGGTACCAATTCGTACCTGTCCCCAATTGGGTTTCAAATTGCATTTTAGTAATCTCCTACCTATACTTCTCAAACCATTTCGTAATTTCTTCGAGTCTACGAAGGCGATGTTTCGGTTTACCACCCCTACTGAGTTCGTGATTTTCACCTTTGAATACGCACAGACGTGCATCGACACCGTAGCTCTTAAGTGCCGTGAACATTTGAAGCGCTTCTGGAAGCCAACATCTATAGTCCATGTCTGAATGGATGAAAAGGGTTGGTGTGAGCACTTGATCCGCATATTTGAGAGGTGAATGATCCCAAAGTTTTTCATAGTTCGACCATGGATCTGCAGCAATTTGATCGGTAACGAAATAATAACCTATATCTGTCACGCCGTACTCCGTTGTCCAGTTTGAAATGCTTCTTTGAGCTGCGGCGGCTTTGAAACGTTGTGTATGGCCGATGATCCAGTTCGTCATGAATCCACCATAAGAACCGCCGGTGACAAAGAGATGCGCTTCATCCATGCCTATATATTTTTCAATCACTTTGTTTGTGAAGAGCATTATATCCTCATAATCGATCGTGCCGTATTTTCCCCTGATGTCGGCAAATGCATCTCCTTTGCCATCACTTCCCCTTGGGTTGCAGAAGAAGACAAAATAGCCCTCGTTTGCCCACGCTTGCATCTCATGATAAAAAATCGATCCATAGACCGTTTTCGGACCACCGTGGATATTGAGTAGGCCTGGATAAGATTTGCCTTCGACATAATCTATGGGTTTCATCACCCAACCGGCGATCTCAATACCGTCCATATTGGTGAATGTCAGTTCTTCTGGTGTTGACAAGGTATGCTTCTCATTCACCCATGTGTTGAAATTAGTCACTCTTTTTTCCGAACTTGACTCGACAGAATAGATTTCCTCCAAACTGTCACCCCTCATTGCATTTATAAAAACGCTTTCACCTGAGACATCAAAGTCATCCACTGAACCGTTCATTTTTGTGATATATGAGATATTACCCTCTTTGTCCATCGTATTCAAATAAGCGCTATCGTTTTCAGTTGTGATGAAATATAGAACTCCGTCGATTGCCCTTGCACTGCGCTTGGTTCCAAATCGAGAGTCTGAGCCTACAGAATTACCGACGCTTCTATTGAAATCTCCGGAAAACAATTCATATTCTAGTGTGTTCAAATTCAGCTTGTAGAACATGCTATTTTGATTCAGACCATATGTTGACATGTCATTGCCAAAGAATATGATCTGATCTGAATCCAAATGATAAGCGAACTGGATATTCATCGTGTCTCCGAGAAGTTTGGTGACGTGCTTGTTTGTCAGATCATAGGTATATAAATCATTGAATAGTGGCATCTTACCTTTGAATGTTTTCGAAGTGAAGATGATCTTGCCCAATTTTAGATCCAATTCAAAATAGCCTACGCTCTCATCAGGTGCAGTAAGAGGTTGCAATGCCCCGGTGGATTTATCAAATAAATAAAGTCTATTTCGTTTTTTGTTTGTGAACGATGCACCATTGGACCAAAATGGTATTTCTTCTGCGATTTCATAATCTTGGTCTTCCTTGAGGTTGTCGAGAAATTTCTTCTTCCCATCTTTGTCGAGCGCCTCGAATCCCTCGAATTTTGGATCATAACTGGCGAGCAAAACAAATTGATTTTCATCGATTGTTCGAATGGAGGATACTGTCAGTGGCACCCTCATGTATTCCATGCTTTCACCGCCACTTACATCAATTTTATAAAAAACAGTCAAAGGTTCACCGGCTTCGATAGCCTTTTTGACCTTTTCATCTTTGTTTGAAGGATATAGCAATTGATTGCATTCATCGAGCCAAATGTGTGACCCCACTTTGTTTGAAGTGGTGAGTTGTTTGACCTCCGCTTTGGCTGCATTCAATATCCAAAGATTTGAATGGTAAAGATTATCTTCCATATTGCTCTGATGGACGTGAAATGACACCAGGTTTCCATCCGGTGAAAAATTCATTCCCGACAGGAATTTGTATCCGGCAAACGCGTCTAAAGTCAATTTGTTCATAATGATCCCCCTTAAGTTTATAAATTGTTCTACATACTCATTATACGCCTATCATTTGGAAATCGAAATGTAATTTTGTTAAGTGGTCCTTTGTGATATAATGTTTGTGTCATCAGGCAAAACTAATAATAAGGTTTTTGGAGATTATAATAATGAGAAAAGGTAAATTTGTTTTTATTTTCATAGTATTAATTATAGTGGCATTGGCTGTGTTTTATAAGTTTTACGTCAATGTCTTCACCGTGGACAACTTACAGTCCATCGACATATTATCCGGAGAAAATGAACAACCTGTTGTCTTCCAGTTAACCGAGGATGAAACCACACAACTTTTTCAAAGTCTTTCAAGTTATGAAAGCATAGAATCCATCCCTGAAATGGATTCAAACTTTGTACTGACTATGATCAACCGTTGGAATATTTCAAAGAAAGTGAACGTATATTTTTATGAGGATGGCAAAGTAGCAATTCAGGAGGAAAACGACAAATACATTTATAGGCTTATAGACCCTTTATTTTTTCATGGACATCCCGGCTTTGACCTCGTCTATCGAAATGCATTTTTACCCGAATTGAATTTAAAGGTTGATGAGGACAGTTATCCTGTAGAGGTCATCTCTGGAAATTGGGCTTTTAAGAGACTGAATGGCAACTGGGTTGAACAAGAAGTTGAAAACCCCGATGTGGAGCAAAATTATCAAACCGTTGAAATTACATCATCAAGCATGGCTTTTGCACTCAATTCTTCCAAACGACCCGATACTGTATATTTAAAAATCGAAACTGTGGATTCAAAAGAAGTTGTATTTGAAGGTCCCGCAGATACGGACGCATTGCCACTTCCGGAAATGGACGGCGCTTTCTACTATACCACGCAGCTTTTATGGAATGAAGGCTCCGAGATTTACAAAGGTGAGCTGGGAACTCAATTCCGGATCAATATCAATCGTCCGGCTGAAATTCATTTTTCCAAGACCAGTGTCGTTCAAGGCGGCTTTATTGAAATTGATATGTTGTATGCCGAAACTCCGGATGAACTCATTATGGAACAAAATCTTTTTGAAAATTTCAAATGGATCCAATCTGGAACTGCTATAAAAGGCTTTGTACCAACCAATTATTATACGGCTGTTGGTAAATATTCGTTTGTATTCACAAACGAGTCGCGAGGTACTTCTTCAACAATTGAAGTGGAAGTTTTACCTAGAGACTATAAGATTCAGAGTTTGACAGTCGATTCGAATGTCAGCGCAAGTACCAGAAATGATGCGGCTTATGCCGAATACAACCAATATTTCGTTCCTGCAAGAAATGTTTCAAATGAAACCCGTTATTTCAACACACCTTTTGTTTTTCCAACCCTCGGTCGTTTGACGACTGAATTTGGAGAGAAAAGGACAGTCAATGGAGAACTCACCTCTTATCGACATAATGGTTATGATATTGGCGCTCCTGAAGGCGCAGATGTCATCGCTACAAATTCCGGTAAAGTCATACTAGCTATGAAAATGATCTTGACCGGCAACACCATCATCATCGATCACGGCGGCGGTATATTCAGTGCATATGAGCATTTATCGGAACTGTTGGTTGAGGAAGGTCAAATGGTGGAACAATCGGAACTTATAGCAAAAGTTGGATCAACAGGATTTTCAACCGGACCACATCTTCATTTTTTGATATCTTATTATGATATCAACCTTGAACCAGGATTCTTCATTTATGGAGTAAACTTGACTAAAGAAAATTACAAAGAGTATATAAAATAAAAAAATGCAATTGATGATTATTAAAATATGATCATCAATTGCATTTCTATTTTATTGTGAAGACACTGATTTCCGGCGGATTGCCAATACGGATTGGAATCCTGGTATTGCCAATTCCCGTGTGGACATAGAGTTTGGTTTGCGCTTCATTCTCAATTTCAAAAAGGCCTCTCTTATACAGCCTGGAAAGTGGTGGCGTTATCGCAATGTAATTGCCAAGTGAAATCTGACCACCATGTGAATGCCCACTTAATACCAACTGAATGGGAAATTCAATATATCTGTCATAAATATCAGGTTCATGAACCAAAAGCATATTGAATGTATCCGGACCCGAGTCCATAGATTCAAAATCATAAGACGGACTTCCCAGCATTCCATCGTCAAGTCCAACCAGTTCAATCGTTTGACCTTCAATCTCAACAGTCATCTTGTCATTGACGAGCACTGTGAATCCACTGGATTTCATGAAATCCCTATAGATTCTATAACCTCCGCCACCGAGATCGTGATTCCCAAAGATGGCAATTTTGATGATCTCAGGATCTAGTGATAAAAAAGCATCTCTGGCTTCATCATAGAATTCATAAAACTGCGCGTTATCGAATAGATCTCCAGTGAACACCAATATGTCAGGACCGATCGCGTTGATTTCTTCCAAAATGGGCAACAACTGCTTATCTGAAAAATGATCGCCAAGATGAATGTCAGATATCTGAGCAATGGTAATCGGGGCATCAAATCCATTGTATTCAATTTCAAACTCCCTCACCACCATTCGATTGGGCTCGATCCAGTAACCATAAACTGAGATAAGCATGGCAGCGATTACCATCACGATTGGAGTTATTAGCCATTTGCGATTTGACATGCCTTATTCCTTTGAGCCGATGAAGGGCTCAATAGCATCCAGTATTTTCTGTGTCACTTCAGGGTTGATTTTACCGTCATGGTCCAGTGCGCAATCATTGAAATCAATTCTTACTTTCGGACAAAGATCAAACGCCTCATACCAAGCTTCATAGTTGCGTCTCAAATCTTCCATATAATCTCTTGGGATAGTGTCACCCTCAGTTGAGCGCGCACGCTCTCTGATTCTTTGCATAGCAGTATCTACAGTGACGTCAATATAGATCAGAACCTCAGGTGGATTGATGTGCTGTAGCATATTGTGCAGAAGATCCCTGTAGATTTCAAACTCATCTTCAGTCATTTCACCACGATCGTGAATGGTTTTTGCAAAGATTTCATCGCCATAAATAGAGCGGTCCAATATAGCTGAATCGCCCTCTTTTTCTATACGTTTTAAATCCTTAAAACGGTCATTCAGAAACATCACTTGAATGATGGCACTCCATCTTTCGGGATTGGCATAGAAAAGATCCAACATCCTTTGTGCTCTGGAATCTTTTCCATCGTCCTTGAGCTCTTGATAAAGCGGCACATCAAGCTTCTCACTTAAAAAATGTCCCACTGTACTTTTTCCCGCACCGATGATGCCATCTATAACTATTGCCATATTATGATTAATGCCTCCGTCTTTAAAATTGTTTTTATCGTTGACTGCAAATCTACTCATTGCCTTTTCCTCTGATGATTGTTCCACCGCCCACAAGCCACTGATCTTTATAGAAGACAACAGCCTGACCAGGCGTGATGGCTCTTTGAGGGTCATCAAATATCACTCTGACCTGATCACCTTCTGGATATAAAGTGCACGGAGCCTCTTTTGCGCTGTATCTTACTTTTGCTGTGCACCTGTACATTTCTTCAAGTTGATCAAACAATATGAAGTTGTTCTGGTCTGCGACAAGCTCGCTTTTAAAAACATCTGAATTTTCACCAAGTGTCACGACATTCCTTGCCGCATCAATATCGATGACATACATAGGCTTTCCAAAGGTCACGCCAAGTCCTTTTCTTTGACCAATCGTGTAGTTTACAATACCTTGGTGTTTGCCCAAAGTTTCGCCATCCTTACCCACAAATGCGCCTTCTTTGATTGCCAAATCACTGTTGCGTTTGAGGAAACCCACATAGTCCTGATCAGGTACAAAACAAATTTCCTGACTGTCGGATTTTTGTGACATCTGAATATCAAATTGCGCAGCCACTTTCCTGACATCATCCTTGGACTCGAAATCACCGAGTGGCATCAGTATATGCTTAAGCTGATCTTGAGTCAGATTATAAAGCGCATAAGTCTGATCTTTCTCCACTGCATTTGATTTTTCTATAGTGTAACGACCAAACTGCTCATCATATTTAATTTTTGCATAATGTCCTGTTGCGACATAATAGGCACCCAATTGATGTGCTTTTTCCAGTAGAGCTTCGAATTTCACATACTTGTTACATGCGATACAAGGATTGGGAGTTTCACCCTTCTGGTACGAATCGATGAAATAATCGACTACGGTAGTTTTAAAAATCGCTTTGAAATCCAGTGCATAAAATGGAATCCCGATTTGCGCACACACTCTCCTTGCATCTTCTACTGATGAAAGGCTGCAACAGCCTCCATCTTTCTCAAAATGCGCTTCTTCAAGGGCATCATCCTGCCATAGGCGCATATTGACACCAATGACGTCATACCCCATTTCTTTCAGTTTAAAGGCGGCGACAGTACTATCCACTCCACCGCTCATCCCTACAACCACTCTATTGTTCTTGACCATTGTTTATCCTTTCAAAATTCTTTCAGTTGTCTCGATCAGACGATCGATTTCATCATTTGTCGTCGGAAGTCCAAGTGAAAATCTCACACAACGATTGGCCCTAACCGGTTCCATCCCAATCGCTAGAAGCACATGTGAAGCAGAGATCGCTCCAGAGCTGCAAGCCGAACCACTGGATACACATATGCCTTCGAAATCATATTGAATGACCAGCCCATCGCCATCCCTTGTGGGAAAATTGAAACAGACTATAGCCGGATGGCTACCCTCTTGCTCACCAATGACAGAAAGTCCAGCCTCAATCTTTAGTAGACCATTGATCAATCTTGACTTTAATGTCTCCAGTTTCTTGATATGATCATGAAGATATCTTTCAGATAGCTCAATCGCCTTTCCAAAGCCTGCTATTGAGGCATCGTCCAGTTCTTCAGCACAAATTACGTATCCATGGTCCTGATCCTTAGTATAAAGGGCGCCACAACCTTTTGGACCGTAAATCTTATGAGCAGAAAAAACCATCGTATCCGCTTTGATCTTTGAGATGTCAATCTCAGCTTTTCCGAGGGCTTGCACTGCATCCACATGAAAAGCGATATCCCTTTCATGTAAAAATTCACCAAGTTTTTCAACAGGCTGTCTGGTTCCTATCTCGTTGTTAAAAAACATGACCGCCACTAATATGGTATCATTTGTGACCAAATTTTTAGCCGTCTCGAGATCAATGACTCCCGCTGGTGACACCGGTAATTTCACCACTTCGAACCCTTCTGTTTCCAGCGCACTGAAAACATTTAGCACCGAAGGATGCTCGATCCCAGATACCAAAAGCCGTTTACCCCTTTGTCTTCTTCTGTAAGCGTGTTCGCGAATCGCAAAGTTGTTGGCCTCTGTTCCACTCGCCGTGAAAATGACATCACCAGATTTTGCATTGATGGCATCCATGAGCCTATGCTTTGTTGTATCTATTTGATTTTTTATATATTTTGAACTTTGCCTCTCAAAAAAAAATTCTGAGGAATACTCATTAACCATTACCTCAAGAACCTCGGGGTCCACAGGAGTTGTGGCGGCATAGTCCATATAAATCTTATTTTTAATCATAATTTCCTCACAATTCCTACTTTAATTGTAGGATATCAAAAAATAGTATACCCTCTCGGGCACCTCCTGTCAACTAAACATATTATAGCATATAAGGACACAAAAAAGAGAAAATGGATGCTGGCGATGCATCCATTTTCGTGAGGTATTCTAAATAAAGTTTACGTTTTGGGGGGTACCTATTCTTTATAAGTCAGCGGGGTGGCCAAGATATAAAGTGTGTTGCGAGTATAAGGAGTTTTGTTCTAATTGATATTGATTATCAATCTCTATATATAATATAACACCTGTTTTTATTTTTGTAAAGCCTTTTTTTAAAAAAATAGTTTTTTTTTTTTAGAATATGTTACGATGTTCATAAGATAGGAATCTGGTGGTGACATATGCAAGATATTATTGAAAAGCTAAAAAAATGGATCATACTTTCACTCAGTGATATCAAAAATATCAGATCCTCCATAGAGGAACAGTACAGCAACTACTCCTCACAAGAACGTGCCAAGCATTTCGCCGCTGCAGTTCACAAAGTGCTGGACAAACATCTGGATGGAATCTCCCCTGGCCAACGGGATTCTCTTAAAAGGGAAATCATCAGCAGCACTATTCTTAAGAACGTTGAGTCCATCACCAAATTTGATGTTTTTGAATCGATCTTTGAACTGGAACTCGATAACGATGCCCAGGTTATGCTCGCAAAAAATTGGTTGAAGGAAAGCGAGAAAATTGTTGTGAAAGAAGAGGAAATCAGATCATTCCTCAATTTTTATGATCAGGCACCTTCTATTATTAAAAAGCGACTTACGGTCAAACCGATCTGGGCTATTTTAAGTGCCTTGACGCTGCTGGTCGTTGTCATTGGATCCATTATCACGTTTAGACCGCCAAAAGAAACTCCACCACCAGTTACATCCCAGCCTTTTGAAATCGTCAAGAGAATTTATGTGGAATCCTTTCCGGCATTTGGTTTAATCAATACATTTCATATCATTTCGGAAATTAATTATACCGATGATGAGGATCAAGTGGGATTCATTCTTCATTATCAAGTGTTCCATCCATTCTTCAAAAAACATGAATTTCCATACCCCTATCGAATCATAAACTATTTTTCATTGGTGGATTATATCAAAACCACTCGAAACGGTGCCATGGCAGATCCTAAACTTTTCAATATGGTGATGTCCCTTGCATGTATAAACGATATCGATCCATTGCTTTTGTTTGCCATCATCGGTCATGAACAAGCCTTTGTACCTATTGATCACACTTATGCCCTAATGATGATCAACAACCCCTACAATGTATATAATAATTGGCGGGATTACAACACCACTCTCAGTGACAGCACTATAGTAGCCATCAACACAATTAAGAATCGCATGCGCTCGTTACCTTTAGGCATCGATCCGCTTGAATGGTTGAACGGCATTTACGCCGAGGATCCCAACTGGCACATCGGAGTCGGATTAATCTATGGACAATTGGATAAAATTGCAAGTGTGAAACGCATATTATAGGGTATTTAGTTCATAAGTCTAGACAAGGAGTGTGATGTCAATGCCTTATAGAGGTACAAATACCAAAAGGAATGTTGTACATGACAAAAGTCGTGGCACTATCCGAGAAGAGTCAAGAGCTCATTTTTTAAATGAAAAAAAAGAGCACGAACACGAATTAAGCGAAGCACGCACTAGGATCCTGAAACTGATGAACGAAGGTTT
>JAGXHV010000127.1 GCA_024636005.1 Bacillota bacterium | reverse complement strand
GCCTTATAACCAACGGTGTTGACATTGGCTATGTTGTTACCTATTACATCCATACGCATCTGGTGTGATCTTAATGAAGATACACCAGAAAACATTGATCTCATCATAATGTTTACCTCCTGTGTCGAGCAGGTGCCCTTATCAATCAGTCAAAGGGCTATAGCTTCCTATAAAGGTCCAGCTAAACTATTACTGCTCCATCGATATTTGAAAATACATTGTCTTTTAATTGATCTTCTGTGACAGCTGTGATGATTGTATTGTTTTGTACACTAGCAATAAAAACTTTATTGTCCATCATGATCAGTGCTTCTCGGACACCTTTGCTTTTAGCTTTACCAACACCCTCATTGATTCTGTTCACTTCTGAATCGGTTAGTTCAATTTGCCTTGAATTCAAACGGTCCATAGCATGTTTTGAAAATTTGACACCATCTTTTTCACGAATTTTGTTCAGTACATCTCCAAATGAATTTTGACCTCTTACATTTGGGGTTTGTTGTACGGTTGCAGAATCCGTAGGATTAATCTTAACACGTCTTTGGACATACTCGTTGTTCATTTTAATCGGACTCATTGTTTCACCTTCTTATTTACGATTGATTCAATAGATTGAACAGTTCATTGTCGTCCACGGAATCATCATTTGAATTTTGACCGATATAAGTAGATAACATGGCGTTCATTTTCATTAATTCCTCAAGTATTTTGCTGTTTTGTGCCAATAATGCTTCGTTTCCGCCTTCAGTTCCACTGCTTCCTTTTCCCATACCTTCCACTAAGCTTTGTATATCTTCAAGTTGAGTGGAAATCAAAGAATTCAAACTATTGGTGCTCTCTATTGATGTTGAGATGTTCGCAAGTTGTTCCACTGATGAAAATTGGGCCATTTGTCCCATATATTCAGCATTGTCTGTGGGTTCAAGTGGATTTTGATTTTGTAGTTGAACCATCATCAATTTCAAGAAAGCATCTTTATCTAAAGCTTGGCTCTTTTTGCGTACTTCATTAGCCTTGTCGTTACTGATGGCATTTAGTTTTTCAATCTGACCTTGTGTAAAAGATCCGTTGATTGGAAATGACATTTTTACCTCCTATCCCAAATAGTTGATTGTCGATTCTTCATACATATCATATTGATAATTCTGTCCTTTACTCGATATTTCAATTTCTTGTAAGTCATCAAGTTTTTTTGCATTTTTAGATTTTGAATTTTGATCGAATCCAAATTGTTCTTGTTGTTCTTTCTTACCGCTATCAACTGTCACATTGATTTGATTGATGGAATACCCTTTATTGGATAGATTTTGTCTCAAATCATCCAAATTGGATTCCACTGCGGCTTTTACAACTTCATTCTCAACTTTAATTTCAGCCATAATAAGACCTTTGTGCAGATTCAGTTTTAGTTCGACGTTCCCCAACTGCTCAGGTTGAAGTTTGACGAGCATCGATGTGCCATTCTCATCGATTTTTATATTGCCATTGATTGCATCCATGATTTGCGTGTAAACATCTTGTTTCAATAATTGTGATGCTTGTATCGTCGGCTGTGAGACTAAACCCGGTTGCTTCATCACCAATTGATGAAAAGTGATCATATCATCAGTAGAAGCTTGATCTGCATCAACGTTGACATTCTCAGTAACCTTGTTTGTGTTTTCACTTGTTTTTGTTAAAGCTTCTTTCAGAAGACTTTCCACTTTGTTGTTTTCCGGCATTTCATTTTTTGAAGGTTCAGCAGCTTTGGTAGTCACCGGAACCTCTGTTTTGACTTCAGCTTTTGGAGCTTCAACCTTCACACTCGTCTCTTCTTTCATCATTTTTTGAACTTCTGAGAATGAGACGCCTTCTTTGCCAGAAAGTGATTTAAGTTTGTTTGCAACCTCCGTAAGTTCATGAATGACACTGTTGACAAGTGGTGATTTGGACTCGTCTGGCATTTTTGAAGCCTGATCCAATACCTTGACCAATTTTTCCAAGTTTTTTTGAATAACCTCTAGTTGTTCCATATCAACAGATTGATTCAGCGCATCACTGATTTCAAGGGAAACCAAAGTGTTGTAAACTGCTTCTAGATCAGTCAAAGCTTCCACTGGAACGAGTTCAATCGCTTGAGCAAAATCTTCAAGTCCCATTCCAAGCATTTCCATCAGTTTTTCAAGTCCCTCTTCGTCTAGGCCAGTTGCCTTTTTTAACTTGTCTTTGAATTCCGTCAACATATCCTCAGTGACTTCACTGTCATCTGTGGTTTTGTTTTCATTGGGACCTATTTGATCAAGTGTTTTATCTTTTTTTGAAAATTCATTTTCAATTTTTGGCTTATTGGATGAATTTTCTTTAGAAGACTTCTCTACCTTCTTTGAGCTGCTTTTCTCATCAGATGATGAGAAATTCTTAACTGGTACATTTCTGGTTAGATTCACCGGTTTTCGCTCAGAAGTCAAATCTTTTTTGCTTTCGAAAATTTGATTGAAAACATCCTTTGAATTCTGTGCTGTTTCATTGCTGGTTTTGGCTGAAACCATAGGGTTGAGAACTGATTGACTAGCAACCCATTCTCTGATTTGCATACACACCTCCTATTGTTTTGGTAAAGCGAGTTTGCGAGTCAACTCCGTTGACAATGTGTTTTCCAGTAATGACAATATTTCCGATCTTTTCTTTTCAGTAAAATTCGTGAGAATTTCCATTATGACATCTTCATCAGAAATTGTTATCAAATCACCATTGTCAAGTTCGTAAACTTGTGATGGCGCGGCATTGATCATCATGTTTTCAATGATTGGAATTATGCTTTCATTTGACATGCGCGCGTATACGTTCACCAACTCTCTTACATTATCGTCAAACTCCTTATAAATCTTTAGCGATTTCAGTATATCGGGTGTTAAAGTATCTTGATTTTTTTCAAGGATTTCATTGGCTTTGATCTTTGAGATCAAATCGAATATGAAAGTTTCGTCAGTTGCTTTAGCCAGAACCTCTCCAGCTTTTTTTGCGCCAAGATTTCCATATATGATTGCAAGCTCATCCAAGTTGTAATTGCTGAGATCTCCAATGGTATCGACCAAACTAGTAGCATTTTCAGAACTATAAACGCCTGCAATCTGTTCAAGATTTGCTTTGTTTCTAAGCAAAGTGCTGTAAGAATTCCTTATGGATTGCGCTTTGGACTCAGTCAAAAACGAAAATATCTTATTGCGGTCAGTTGCATCTAGCTGATACAAAATGCTGACAGAGTTGTCATCAGATATGAATTCAAATATGTTAGCGACGTCTTTGTGTCCGTTGATGCTATCCTGAATAATTTTATTTACCTCTTCCACCGCTGCATTAAGCGGAAGTGAAGAAATGTAAGCTGCTCTTGACTGAAGGTCTTCTTGCTTTTCCTCTTCAATTTTTTGAACCGTATTTAGTAGTGCATCCTTGTTGACCGTGGCACTCCTGATATCGTTCAATATATTGTTGGTGGCATTGGGATTGATTCTTAGCATGTCTTTGATGACTTCATCATAAGCTCTGGAATCCTCACTACTGAGCACCATCAATTTGTCCACTGCACGTTCTGTGGGAAGATCCAGCATATATTCTGAAATAGTTCTGACTTGTTCCATTTCTTCAGCTTTTGTGGGAAACTTCTCAAAGTACTCCCCTATACCTCCAGGAACATTGGACATCAATCCATTGGCATTGAGCTTGAAATCTCTATTGAAGAAATATAGACCTCCAACCACTAGAAGAGGAGTCAAAAACAGTATGAGGAGAATCACAAGACAACCAGTCATGCCTCTTGACTTCTTTTCTTTTTCGTTGTCTTCTGCCACTGTGATGACAGTTTTTTTCTCCGCCATGTTCATTCTCCATTCGATTTATTATTCTTATAATTGACAACTTCCTCGATCAACTTTGCATCCATTTCATTATATTCATCAATATATGTTTGAAAAGCCTTCTCTTTTAATTTATCCATTACTTTTCTCGATTTCATGGCTTCCACCAACAACTGCTTGATGTTGTCTATTTCAGCTTCAACTTCGGAAAGTTTTTTTTTATATTGGTCACGAAGGGTTTTATAATATTTCTTTCCATCAGAAAAAGAATGCATCACTTTTCCTGCTTTTCCACTTCGGAGGACCATGTCGATATGATTCAGATAATCAAGTTCATCCTTGTTTAAATTTTCAAGTGAATCCAAAATGTTTTGGCGCTCTTTTATTTTTTTTGCCAGCTCGTTTTTTATACGGTCTTCTTCGTTCATCCGCATTTTTAAAACACTTTCATATCTGAACTTGAACTTTTTCATTAGATCAATCCTCTAAGTTTTGCCAAACTTTGATCATAGGAAGAACTTTCATGTGTCCGTTGCTTTAAAAAATCATTGAATGGATCAATTTTGGATATGGCCAAATCAATATGTGGATTCGTACCTTTTGCATAAGCTCCAATATTGATCAAGTCTTCTGAATTTCTATAAGTTGCAAGAATTTCCTTAAACCTCATCGCAGCAAGAAGATGTTCCTCTTCAACGATGTTAGGCATAACCCTACTGATACTGTCAAGTACATCGATTGCAGGATAATGTCCAAGTGAGGCCAATTTTCTGGATAACATGATATGCCCATCAAGGATTCCTCTGACGGCATCTGAAATTGGTTCATTGAAGTCGTCACCATCCACCAGAACTGTATAAAGACCAGTGATTGAACCCACTGCTGAATTGCCGGCACGCTCAAGCAATCTCGGCAATATGGCAAATACTGAAGGTGTGTATCCTCTCGTTACCGGAGGTTCTCCGATAGCAAGACCAATTTCTCTCTGTGCCATTGAAAATCTTGTTACAGAGTCCATCATCAATATAACATTTTTACCGCAATCTCTGAAATATTCTGCAATAGATGTGGCTATGAGTGCTGCCTTAACTCTTACAAGTGCAGGCTTATCTGAAGTTGCAACCACTACCACAGACCTTTTGAGTCCTTCTTCTCCAAGATCGTTTTCAATGAATTCCCTGACTTCACGCCCCCGCTCTCCAACAAGAGCTATAACGTTGACGTCGGCTTTTGTATATTTGGCAATCATTCCAAGAAGGGTACTCTTTCCAACTCCGGATCCTGCGAATATTCCAACACGTTGTCCTTGTCCACAGGTGAGCAAAGTATCAATCGCCTTAATTCCAAGAGGCATCGGTTCGGTAATCCGGTCCCTAAAAAGTGGATTTGGTGGATCATTATTGGCTGGATATTTTTTGTCAGGTATTGGTTTTGGGAGTTCGTCAATTGGATTGCCCAGCCCGTCAAGTATACGTCCAAGCAAAGCATCCGAAACATCCACTTGAAGCGCATGACCACTCGCGACCACTCTACTTCCAGGACCGATACCTGACATGTCACCAAGCGGCATCAGCAAAACCTTATCATTGTTGAAGCCAACCACCTCACCTTTGAGTGGGGTACTACTCTTAATTGGGTAAATATCGCAAACTTCTCCAATTTCAACAGCCGGGCCAATGGACTCAATCATCAAACCGATTATTTTCGAAACACGTCCGCTATATTTCATGAAATTATTATCACGAAGAGCCATTTTATATTTTTCGAGTTCGATTATCATATTCAATCACCCTTCAACATATCTTCAAACAATTCCTTTAGTTCCTCAAATTGTGTCCAGATACTGCTGTCAACACTTCCAGAATCCGCATCTATGATACACGACCCATTTACGAGTGTCACATCTCTTTTGATCTCAATGTCGTCTATCTTATCACTCATCGCAAGTACTATGGGTTTTACCGCAAGCGCATGGTTGTAATCGTCCGTGGAAACACGAATAGACATATGCTCTGTTTTGGATACTCTTTGAATGCCCATTCTAATCAAAGATTCAACCAGAGATACATCTGTCTCAACATGATGATTCAATATTTTTTCTATAGATTCCATAACAAGTTCGATGGCATCCTTTTCTACGGTCAAAAGCAATTCGGCACGTTCTTTGATCCAAGCTTGTTTAATGTCCATAGCTTGTTTTATGATCTCGGCCGCTTCCTTTTGACTAGCGCTTATACCATTTTCATAACCGTCTTTGTAGCCTTCTTCTCTTGCGCTTTCCATTATACCCTTGGCTTGGTCATAAGCATCTGAAATTATGGATTCATTGCTGTTTGATGCGTTTTTCAATTTTTCATCTGCTTCGTAATCAGCGTTTTCTAGAATACTGAGTGCTTCAATTTTTGCGTCCTCAATTATTTGATTGGCTGTCTCGGCGGGACTACGTCCCTCCTTGACAGCCAATTCCATATTTTCCGTAATAGGATGTTCACTTTTGGTTTTGAGAACGAATGCCTTATCGTCGAGAACCACCCGAGAAGATTTAAAAATCTTAGACAATGAGCTCATCTCCTCCGCCTCTGGCTATGATTATTTCGTTTGCTTCTTCAAGTTTTCTGATGATGTTTACAATTTTCTGTTGTGCTTCCTCAACATCACGCAACCTTACAGGTCCCATGAAATCCATGTCTTCTCTTAGCATTTCCGCCATACGTTTGGACATGTTTGCAAAAATCATTTCCTTCACTTCATCAGTTGCACCTTTGAGTGCGACAGCAAGATCTGTATTATCCACTTCTCTGATGAATCTTTGAATACCAACACTATCGAGATTGACAATATCTTCAAATACAAACATCTTCTTACGAATCTCTTCAACAAGTTCCGCATTTTGAATTTCAAGAGTTTCAAGAATATATTTTTCAGTACCTCTATCCACGGAATTGAGGATGTCAACAATACACTGGATCCCCCCAGTCGCTGAGTAGTCCTGAGTAACCATTGACGAAAGTTTTCTTTCAAGGACAAGTTCCACCTCTTTAATGATTTCAGGCGAGGTACTCTCCATTGTGGCTATACGCTGTGCGACATCAGCTTGTTTTTCCTGTGGCAAGGCGGATAGAACCTGAGCCGCTTGATTGGAATTCAAATAGGATAAAATCAATGCCAATGTTTGAGGGTGTTCATTCTGAATGAAGTTGAGCAGCTGTGTCGCATCTGTCTTTCTAACAAAATCGAATGGTTTGACTTGTAGGGACGATGTCAACTTATTGATGATTTCAAGAGCTTTTTGAGAGCCCATTGCTTTTTCAAGAACTTCTTTGGCATAATTGATTCCGCCTTCGGATATAAACTCCTGAGCAAGGCAGACTTGATAAAATTCCTCAAGAACGGTCTCCCTGTCTTCAGGAGATATCCTGCTGACATTAGCGATTTCAAGTGTCAATTCCTCAATTTCATCATCATGCATATGACTGAAAAGTTTGGCTGATCTTTCCGGGCCAAGCGCGATGAGGAGAATTGCGGCTTTTGTTTTACCGGACATTTTTCCTTTTTTAATTGCCATTACGCCTCCTAAAGATCATTTAACCAAGCACGCAACAATGTCGCTGCTGCTTCCGGATTGTTGTCAACAAACTTTTCAATATGGTATTTAGGGCTACCTTTGTCTTCATGAAGACCATCAATCTCTTCAAGACCTGCTTTCTCTTCAACTTCCTTCTGTCGTTGTAATTCAAGCGCATCTTCCTCAGCTTTGGCTTTTCTTCTTCTGAGAATCAAAATAACGATAACAACAGCAACAAGCGTGATTAATACTATCACAACCACTGCCCATAATGGAATTCCAAAAACAAGTCCCTCTGTAGGTGCACCAGTATATACATCATACATTTCCATTGGATCTGGAAATTCCTGAACCATGACCCTAATATTTTCACGATCGGTTCCAGCTGACATCGAAATCAAATCAATGAGTTCATTCTGATGTTCAGCCGTCATTTGACCGTCCACGATTGCATTCGAATTTAAGAGCACACCAATTGAAAGTGATTGGATATCACCTTGAGAAGTAATGATTTCCCTGTAAATTTCATTAAGTTCATAGTTCAAAGTCTCACTAGCTTTTTCATATGATGATGCGCCTTCATCACCTTCAGTGTAAGCCGTAGCATCACCGGCATTGGCATCTGTTCCTGGGACACCGACAGCACCAGTGCTGTTGATGACGTTTTCAGTGATTGTTGTGGCGCTTCTCACCATACCAGATATCTCACCCTCAATAGGTGGACTGAATAGTCTTTGGGTCTCGGACTCCTGATTGAAATCCAGAACAACACTCGGTTTAACTTCCACGTTGCCCGCACCATATAGTTTTTCAAGGAAATTGGTCAGATCATATTGCATCTGGCTTTGAACTTTATATTGAAGGTCATACTGAGAACTGACGTTAAAACCATTGCTTTGGTTGGGATCGTTGAGTTGAATTCCCGTAGTGTCCAGTACCGCGACATTCTCAGGGGATAAATCCTTGACGGAGCTTACAATCAAGTTGACGATACCACTGACTTGTTCTTCGCTTAATGTGGTGCCTCGTTTAAGAGAAAGTACCACAGACGCCTTAGACTTGATCTCATCTTTGATAAAATAGTTGCTATCTTTAGGAACCTGTAATATGACTGTGGCATCTTCTACAGCAGTTAGTGTTTCAATAGAACTCTCCACTTTTCCTGCAGTTGCCTGAATAATCATCTGTTCTCTAGTCTGAGAAGTCATCGTAATAGACTCACTACTGAACACGTCGGTCCAACTGAAGTTGACCGCTTGCAAATCGACTGCTATTTCCATTCTGGCACGCGACTCATCTTTATCGGGCACAGAAATAACAGACGTGTTGGCACTGTCACGCCATACTATACCGAGATCATCAAGTCTAGTGGTGACAACTCGGGCTTCGGCAGGTGTCAATCCTTGTGCGATGACAACATATTCAGTTCTTGTCAAAAATAGAATTCCAAACGTTAGGGCAATAATCAAAGCTCCTGCGCTCACATATAACACTATTTTTCGATTGCGATCCAATCCATTATAAAACGCAAGAAATCTATCCTTGATTTGATTGAGTAAATCTTTCATTAAAACACCTCATAATTTTGATGAATGTTACAACTGAAGTCTCATGATCTCGTTATATGCCGATAGCAATTTATTAGTGACCTCAACTGCCAGATTGATGGATAAATCCGCTTTCATTCCAGCGATGGTCACATCATGAAGATTGTCTATCTCGCCAAGCATAAATGCCTCATTCATGTTTTGTGAATTGATTTGATCATCATTCACACGTTCAAGTGCATTTGAAAGCAACTCTGAGAAATCCACTTTATTGGATTCTAGAGCCTTATTCACTTCCAGCAACTTGTTTCCTGTAATTGACATATTGCTTTGAATTCCGCTTATTGCCACTTTATCACCTCATTATTCATATGGATTACTTTCCGATTTCGAGTGCTTTCATAGCCATTGCTTTTGTCGTGTTGACAGAAGTGATGTTGGCTTCATATGCACGAGATGCCGATATCAGATTAATCATCTCATTTACGATCTCGACATTGGGTAGACTTACATAGCCTTCTGCGTCAGCATCAGGGTGATCTGGATTATATTCTTTTTTGAATGGCGACAAATCCTCAGTGATTCCTGCGACCTCCACCCCTTGTCCGAGTGTTTGAAGACCTTTTGCATTATTGAGCATCTGTTCAAAACTATTTGCTTCTTGTGCTCTGAACACCGCGACTTTTCTACGATACGGAGTACCACTTGGTGTTCTAGTGGTATTTGCGTTTGCAATATTCTCAGAAATCAGATCCATTCTAAGGCGTTCAGCAGTCAAACCTGATGCGCTTACATTTATTGAATTAAAAAAACTCATATCTAACCTCCGGATTATCTATTGATGTTGAATACAGACTTTAAGCGACTGTATTGACCGTTAATTGATGAAACCAGCGCATTATAATAAAGTGTATTTTTTGCCATTTCGGCATTTTCGACATCAATGTCAACATTGTTGTTGTCCACACGATAACTGGTGTTTTGTATGGTCTCTACTTTAATTTCTCCTGGATGTGAAGGATCCATATGTCCCTTATCGGTCAGAGTCATTTTAACTGAATTGCTTTTATTGAGTTCACTTCTTAGTACTTCTTCAAAATTGACAGTTTGTCTTTTGTAACCAGGTGTGTTTACATTTGCGATATTGTTGGCAATAGTATTGTTTTTTTGCCAAGAACCGTCAAGTGCTTTGTTGATCAGATCAATACGCTCAAAAGATTTGCCTAACATGGATTCACCTCCCAGGTGATGGTTTTATATTCATTTATCGGTAATAATTAGAATTTTGTTTAATCTTCGAATAATCAGTTCAATACTACTATATATACCTTTGTTAAAATTATTTTATCCTATATATTGTATAAAATAAAGTGTTTTTAGTAAATAAGCTAAAAGTCCCACTCTATAAATAATATAAAGTGGGACTTTATGGATTTATTGTTTGATTTTTTCCAATTCTTCAGTCAATTTATCGTTGAGCACTTTGATGTACGTGCCTTTCATTCCGAGTGAACGGGTTTCAATGACGCCTGCACTTTCAAATTTTCTAAGCGCATTGACAATTACTGATCGGGTAATGCCCGCTTTGTCAGCTATCTTGCTGGCGACCAAAAGACCTTCCTCACCATTGAGTTCCGAGAATATATTGATTATGGCTTCAAATTCCGAGTAAGACAGTGTACTGATTGCCATTTGTACAATGGCTTTATTTCTTACGATTTCTTCATGCTCGTCGCTTTTAGCTCTGATGATTTCAAGACCAATGATCGTAGCGGCATACTCCGCTAAAATCAAATCTTCTTCAAGATAAATTTCATCTCTTCTTGCAATGATAAAAGTTCCCAATCTTTGAGCGTTTCCTATCACTGGTACAATCGTCGCGAACTTTGAGAAGCTTCCGATATCATCTTTGAACAGTCCTAAAAGTTCAGTGTCAGTGACGTTGAACCTCGTCTCAGTGATTCCAAGTAACTTTTCTTGCTCTTCAACATCGTAAAATTGCTCTCCACCATCTGTGCTTATTACAGCACTATCTTCTTGCTCGATCAAACTGACACCGAGTATTTTTCCTCTTTTACTCACAACATAAACGTTTGAGTCCAAAATTCCCATCATGGTATGACACAAGTCCTTGAAAGACAATTGTGTTGCCCCCGATGTTTGAAGAATGCGATTCAACTTTCGCATTTTAATCAATATATTGCTTTCCAATTCTTATTCCTCCTAATTATTCCTTATAATCACACGATGCGTTATGACATTTGATTGTGGTACCTTTTTTATTGGTCTTTTGTGTCAAAATGTCACCGCATTTAGGACATTTTCTATCTATGGGCATATCCCAAGAAACAAAAGTACAATTTGGAAACTCAGAACATCCGTAAAAAACTTTCAGTTTTTTAGATTTTCTTTCAACAATTTCACCGGTTTCACATGTAGGACACGCAATTCCCAATTTTTTAAGTATAGGTTTGGTGTTGTTGCATTCCGGGTAATTAGAACATGCCAAGAATTTACCATATCTACCATGTCTGATCAGCATCATATTGCCGCATTTCTCACATGGAATATCTGTTTCTTCCGTCAAGTCCACTTTTTCAATAGCTTGGTCGGCTTTTTCTATCATGTCGACAAAAGGTTTGTAGAATTCACGGATTGTATTTTTCCATTCTTCTTCACCTTCTTCGATGGCATCGAATCTTTTTTCCATCCCTGCTGTAAAATCCACATCAACAATCGTATTGAAATAATCATTCATGATTTCATCAATAATAAAGCCAAGTTCTGTAGGTTTAAGGCTCTTCTTTTCCTTTTCAACATAGCCTCTACTGAGAATTGTGGAAATTGTAGGTGCATAAGTACTCGGTCTACCGATTCCCAAATCTTCCATCTCTTTGACAAGAGAGGCTTCTGTGAACCTTGCAGGTGGTTGTGTGAAGTGTTGTGAAGGTAAAAACTTAAGCACTTTTAGGACATCGCCTTCCATAACCTCTGGAATGATCTTGTCAGCTTGCTTTGATGCGCTATAAATTTTCAAGAATCCTTCAAACAATAATTTACTACCCGATGCCTTGAACAGATAATCTCCGATTTTAACTTCCATACCATAACTTTCAAATTCAGCACTCTGCATTTGGCTGGCAACAACTCTTGACCAAATCATCTCATAGAGTTTCAATTGGTCTTTGGATAAAGCGATTTCCACTTCTTCCGGGCTGAGTTCAACATAAGTTGGACGAATTGCCTCATGGGCATCTTGAGCGTTCTTCACTGACTTTTGCTTCTTGTCGTCAAGTCCTAGCCATTCCTCGCCCAATGTTTCCATTATATATGATCTAATACTTTCTTTGGCGACTTCGCTGATTCTGGTTGAATCTGTACGCATGTATGTGATCAGACCCACAGTTCCCTTGCCTTTTATTGAGATTCCCTCATAAAGTTGCTGAGCAAGCATCATTGTCTTTTTGGTTGTAAACCCAAAGCGATTGGAAGCTTCCTGTTGCAAAGAACTCGTTATGAAAGGTGCGGATGGATGACGAAATTTTTTCTTTTTTTCAACATTCGTGACTATACCATCTTTATTATCTACATTTTTAATGATGGCTTCAACAGCCGATTCATTATCAAGTGCGATTTTTCCATCATCATTTCCATGGAATTCAAGATCAATACGTGATTTTTCTTTTTTCATTTCAGATTGGGCTTCAATTTTCCAATATTCTTTTGGATCAAAAGCCAATATTTGTCTCTCGCGGTCGCAAACCAATTTGGTTGAAACAGATTGTACACGTCCGGCACTAAGTCCCTTTTTGACTTTTCTCCAAAGAATCGGACTGATGGAATATCCAACCAATCTATCCAGGACCCGTCTGGCTTGTTGGGCGTCAACCAATTGTACATCAATTGATCTAGGGTTTTTAATGGCTGCTTTTATGGCGTCTTTTGTGATTTCATGAAATAACACTCTGCATGGGGTTTCAATATCAACACCTAAAATATAGGCAAGGTGCCAAGCAATCGCCTCACCTTCACGGTCAGGGTCTGTTGCGAGGAAAATCTTGTCAGCTTTTTTAGCTGCTGATCTGAGTGATTTGATTAAATCTCCTTTTCCTCTGATATTGATATATTTAGGTTCAAAATCATTTTCAATATCGACACCCATTGTGCTTTTCGGTAAGTCACGGATATGACCAATTGATGCGACGACTTTAAAGTTTTTCCCTAAAAATTTTTCTATGGTTTTCGCCTTTGCAGGTGATTCGACAATAACAAGTTGATATGACATATTGCATCTCCAAACTATAATTTTGTAGTCTTCAAGTGTACCTAATAAATTTATAGAGTTTTGTCATACTTGTCAAGCCTTTTTTATAGAACCTCAATTTCAGTCAACGAGGCAAAATCGCACAAATCCTCAAGAATCAACTCATTTATGGCTGAAATAATTTCTGAATATTCCGTCATCATTTCTTCACAAATCCGATTGATATCCATCTTCTTTCTTTTGTTGATGATATTGAAGACTTGTAATGCAACTGGGCTTAAACTTGATAAATCCTTTCTGATTATGTTGTTATTTATAGTATCCATTCCTAGTTCCAGCAACACGTCATTATAATCAATTAGAGGCATCGCACCATCATAGATCAACTTATTGGTGCCTTTTGACAATTCCGAGTAGATACTGCCCGGCAATGCAAAAATCGTCTTACCTTGATTCAAGCCGTGCATTGCTGTTGTAAGTGTTCCGCTGCTCTCAGCCGCTTCGATGATCACAACTATGTCAGAAATTGCACTGATCAATCTGTTTCTAAGTGGAAATTCATACGGTTTTGGCGCTTCTTCAAAGGCTTTCTCTGATAAAATGAGACCACTTGACTCAATAATCTCATGATAGATGGATGCATTTGTTCTAGGATACGCACGGTTGACACCAGATGCCATGACTGCTATGGTACTTCCATTTGTATCAAGTGCCGCCCTATGTGCTATGGCATCAATGCCGAGTGCCAATCCGCTGACAATAGTCACTCCGCGAGCCGCAAGATGCCTTGATAATTCTGAGGCTACTTTTCTGCCATATGAAGTGGGTCTTCTGCTACCGACAATCGCAACTCTCGGATGTGATGATATCAATGCTCTGTTTCCTTTTGAATATAGGATTTCGGGAGATTGGTCCATATTTCGAAGTGCTTCTGAATAGTAGATACTTCTAGGCGTGATATAATTGGTATCAAAATCCTTAAGCTTTGACATAAAGGCATTATATTGATCAAGATAACCAAAATTGGAAGTTCCGTGTGGCAAATTTATTTTTCCTTCTATATTAAATGTCTTGGTATCCACCGAAATGGTCTCCCAACGGATGTGCTCAATATTTTTAAAGTAATTTTTGATTTGCTTTTGCGTCTTTGAATCTAGTTGACACCATTCCCTTAAACACTTCAAATTGAAAATATAACGATCCATAAGCCTCCTACAAGTTGTGCTTGAGTCGATGAAAACCCTGATATGCAATGGCTTCACTCAAACATTTTTGATTAATAGTCTCTATACCTTCCAGTATTGCAATGGACTTTGCGATTTCAAAGAGTTTTGAATGTCCTCTCATGGACAGCTTCCCCGTATTGTAGTATCGCATCAGTTTCGAACTTGTTTCAGAGTTCATTTCAATCTCAATACCGCTGGATTCCAGTTTTCTTTTGAATTCAAAGGCTTTAAGTATTCTTTTTGAAATCCCTTCAGAATCAAAAAAACGATTTTTCTCCGAAACATCCTTAAGTTCAACTCGATCCATGAGTACCAACATATCAAATCGATCCAAGATCGCTCCCGATAGTTTATTCAAATATCGCTTTATTTCAAAATCATTGCAAGAACAATTCAAATCCTTGGCCATATAATTTCCACATGGGCATGGGTTCATGGTCGCTATCAACTGAAAATCACATGGATATTCTACAGATTGATGATTCCGTGTAAGTAATACAGTGCGATTGGATATCGGTTCTCTTAAGGATTGAAGTACTTCATTTTTAAATTCAAGAATTTCATCGAGGAAAAGCACTCCATTATGCGCTCTTGTCACTATTCCTGGAATCAAAGCGTTCGTTCCACCAATCATCGCCGCTCTTGTAATCGAATGGTGCGGTGCAAGAAATGGCCTTTCATTTGCAGTTGCTCGTTCACCAAGTAAACTGTAGACTTTTGCACTTTCTAGTTGCTTCTCAAGACTGAGCGGAGGCAAAATTGTCCGTAGTCTCTCGGCAATCATGGTTTTTCCACAACCTGGTGGACCTACCATGAGTAGATTATGGTTTCCAACAGCTGAAATTTCAATAGCCCTGATGGCTTGATTTTGTCCAATCACTTCATTGAAATCGATTTGATAACCCAATGAATGATTGATTGTCTCCTCTTCAAACGTTGAAGGTGACATTTCTCCAAATTCAACCGCTCTAACCAGTTCATTCAAATCGTCGAATGCATAGACCTCAATATCTTTAATTCCACTGACTTCAGGTAGATTTTGTCTAGGCATGACAATTTGCCTTAAACCGTCTTCGACAAAGCCTTCAACTAGACTTAGTACACCTGTGACTGGCCTTATACGCCCTTCTAGTGAAAGTTCCCCGATAAACCCTATGCCCTGTAGATCTACTTTAGGTTCAATTATGCAGCACATGATTCCCATGGCAATGGGTAGGTCCAGATGAGCGCCTTCTTTTTTGAGGTGTGCTGGAAACATGTTTTGAGTGATTCTGTCATCCGGAAAACGTATTCCAGATTCCTTTAGAGCGGATTTCACTCTATCTTTTGATTCTCTGATCACTTGACTTGGAAGCCCAACGATGACATGATATGGCATTCCTCTTGATATTTGTGTTTCAATCTCAATGACCGAGCCCTTAAGACCAACCACGACAGCGGACTTTACTTTACTATACATACAACCTCCATTTACATTTGTTTATATTTTATACATATTATGGAAGTTTGTCAAAAAAAATATATTCCATTTCATTCGAAAATATTTTCTATGAAATCGAATTCATTAAATCCATCGGTCAAGGTAATTCCTAAATAGGAAATCTTAAATGGAACATACTTTTCGGTCCTGTTTTTCAGATAATGAATTGCCGATGCTCTCATGTTTTTTTTCTTCTTGTAACTCAGTGATTCCCTGGCCGTCCCATAAGAATCTGTACGTCTGAATTTGACCTCTATGAAATAGAGCGTTCCCTCTTTAAAGCCTATAAGGTCAATTTCACCATAAGGTGTATAGTGGTTTCTCAGTTCTATGGAAAAACCATTTACACTGAGATAATCACATGCAAGTTGTTCCCCTTTACTTCCTATTTTTCTTTTATTCACTATTCCTCACCTTTTTTTATTATCAACTTGACTAATGAAAATCAGAACTTCAGCGACGACTTCATACATCTCGTAAGGTATTTGATCTCCAATTTGAAGGTTTGATAGTTGTGCACTCAATTTTTCATCCACATATACCGGGATGTCATTTTCTTTTGCCCGATTGATTATATTTTCCGCGATCAACCCAAACCCTTTTGCGACAACTTGAGGTGCGATGTCACTTTCTGGATTGAATTTAAGCGCTGTCGCAAGTTTTTTCTTACCTATACTCATAGAACACCTCTTATACCTTGATATCAATTGTCGTGAAATCCGTTGATTCGTTTTTTGATTCCATGACAAAATCTGATCTCACCAAACTGAAGATGACATCGAATGATTGTATGCCCAGTGAGCCTATGGCACTTCTCAACTCTTTTTCCATCGCCTTGAATTGTTCCTTATATGATTCTTCCTTAAAACTAAAATCCAATCGATAATGATTTCCAGTTTTGTTGATTAGGCATCGTACTTCATCGAACTGATTTGTAGTAAGTGCAATCAACAGACTCATCTCATCAGGATCCACTTTTTTATTTTTTGTCTTCACATAGAGATCTACCGTTTTATTCTCATTCTCAATCATAACAGGAATTTGCATCATGACGAATGTATCGTTGGTTGACTTTGTCATTTGAACAGCTTCTTTTACAAACAGAACTTCTTTGCTGATTTGAGATTTGGACTCATCATCGAGATTTTCCGATAGGAGAAGCTTTGATAAAATGTCCAGTTTATCAATAATGGGTTGATCCTCTGACAAAGCAGCTAAAAGCGCAACAATGGAATCACGATCTGTTGGCATTGCCCTTACAATATCTGCGATTTTTGCGAAACTATCTCCTATGGATTTGACGGGATTCAAGTCATTTTCAATTAACATCATATTTTTAATGTTGAGTACCAATTCTTTTTTTAAAAGTGTGCTGTCTTTTTCAAAATCGAAAGTTTGGAGCAATTTTACAACGGCATCACCGACTTCTTTTGACTTTGGATCTACTTGATATGACATGATATCATTTAAAATTGCCACAAGTTCCTTACTCTGAAGCTCTGGATTGGTCCCTGAAGGTTGTATTTTGATATCTATAGGCATTTCTTTAACTGCATTACCTTCAACGACGACCTGATCAACAGGAAATTGAACGGGATTCGACTTTGGTGCGGATTGTTCTATCAACTGCATGACAAGCGTTTTCACTGGAGTTTCCATATTTTCAAGTACCCAAGTTTTTTGTGGCGGAGACAGTTTTTCAAACTCACCTAACAATGATTTCACTTCGAGCATGGATTGTTTCATCAGAGCAACGTTTTCCTTTGTGACTGGAATACTGTTTTTGACAAGTGCATCCACCAATTTGATGTTGTCTTCATTTGCTGTCAGATTCAACTTGGAAAGTAGAATAGGTAATTTTTGATCACTTTCAGCTGCTGGTTTGATGTTCACAACCAAGGAACCCTCTTTGATATCAATGATCTCAGCGCTGATCCAGTCACCTTTTTCAAGGGTTTGGTTAGTCTGATTGCGCAGGCTGAGTTCAACACCATCTGAATTCAACGTCAAAAACGCACCATCAGTTTTAACGATCTGTCCTTCGATCATTTTACCAATGAGTGCTTTTTGTTCGGGCGTCAGACCAGATTTGCCGACCGCTTGTGAGGCGTTCATTAAATTTTTCAACACCATTTGATTTGTAATTCTCATAATGTTCACCACTACAAAATATTTTTTAGGAAACTTTTTCTGTGTTCTTTGATTATACCAAATTCTCTTATGGCTCTATAATGATTATCAGTTCCATAACCTTTGTTGTTTATG
>JAGXHV010000126.1 GCA_024636005.1 Bacillota bacterium | reverse complement strand
GGTGAGGTCATCAATATTGAAACAGACGATGGACAAATGGTAGAAATTTCACTCGTGTAGGAGGTGTCTAATGAGCAGTAAACTTGAAATATTAAAAATGATAGAATCCGGCAAGATTTCTGTTGAACAAGGTCTTGAACTGATTGAAGCCCTTGAACAGACCGAGCGGATTGAAGGCGATATAAGGGATGAGTCAGAAGTCTATGAGAAGGAATCTGACCGAATCGAACAATCCGTGATGATGAGTTTTGACGTTGCCCTTACCACCTGTAAAATCAATATTGAAAGATCGAACGTTGATGATGTCACCATTGAGCTTTTTGATGACAAGACAAGAGAATTGGTCGCCAAACCAGAGTGGCTTCACTTTTATGAGGAAGCGCATTATATATCCATTAAAGAGACTAGAGTAACAAATCTTACAGATATATTTGATTTCTTCAAGAGCGGTACAGGCGGCCTCAGTCCAATTTTCATCAATGTAAAAGTTCCGCTTGAGTATGATGTGGACAGGGGAAAATTTTCAACTGTCTCGGGCAATATTTCCATGATTGGTCTAAGAGCCATTGATCTCGAGGCCAAAAGTGTCAGTGGTAAAATTGTGGCAACTGACCTCAAGGCAAAAGTCATCCAATTGAAGTCCACTTCTGGAAATGTCATTGCAGACAATGTAAAGGCAGCGCGAATTTATTTGAATTCCACATCTGGAAAAGTAAAGTCTTCTGGAATTTACAACAAAGCGGAATGTAAGACCATATCAGGCAATATAGAAATTGATGGTAGTGAAACTTTGGATGAGATCACTCTCAATAGTGTTTCGGGTAAAATTTCCGTTAATGTCCCTGAACCGGAGCTGTATAATCTTTACTTTGATTCGGTTTCAGGCTCAATTGATACAAGCGGATTTGCTGTTGTGGATAAAAACATCGCAGGGAAGAAACACATCTCGATCGATAATCGTTCAGATCATAAAATAATAAAAATAAATACCATTTCTGGGAAAATACTACTGGATAAGAAATAAACAAAAGGCGGAGCCATATGAAGGATTTGCTAAAAAAAAGAAAAAAGGCGTTTACTGTGTATGTAGCCGCCTGTTTGATTCCAGTCATCACTCAAATGTTAAACAACTATGTTTTTGCCAGGCTGCTTGGAAGCGTGGAATCTCAAAGTATGAGAGAATTTTATATAGCCATTTACATTGCTGCAAGTTTTGTGATCATATCCACATTGCTTTATATCCTGTCACGATTCCTGAGAATCCGTTTCATGAGGGATACTATTTTGGATATTAGACTTCAGGCATTTGACAAAATATTAAGGTACAATCTGGAAAGGTTCGGTAAGAAATCCAAAGATGTATACGTCTCCAATTTGATTAACGATATCAATCTGTTTGAGCAGAACTTCTTTTTCAAACTCATCAATATCATTTTCAGAGGAGGCGTATATGTGGTTTCCCTTGTGGTACTTCTGATTCTCGATCCGAGATTCGCACTGGCCATATTCGCGGTATCAGTAGTTATTTTCTTGATCTCCAAACAGTTTGAAAAGAAAACCATAGAACTTCAAGAGGAAGTTTCCGGAAGAAATGAGGCATTTACTGTCAATGTTGCGAATACATTCAACGGACTTGAAATTTTGAAACTCAATAACATTGAAGAAATCTTTCTTGGTAAAACTCTGAAAATGATTGATCGAGTTGAAAGCAAAAAAATGCATTATGGTGTTTTTGCAGAGGGACAAAGAAGTATTACAAGGCTACTGGGAACGGGCATTTTTGTCGTCATATTGATATATATGCTGGAACAATTGAATCAGGGACTATCAATCACTAGAATGACGTTTATGATCCAACTTGCAAATGGCTGTGTTTGGCCTCTTGAACAGGTCATGCCTATGATCAACGAACTTAAAGCCTCAGTTAAAATCTATGATAAGATTGCCGGTAATGAAATTGGTGTAAATACTGTCTCGGAGGGTCACTTGCCTTTCGTATTCAATCAATGCATTGAAATAAAGAATCTTTCTTTTCAATTTGAAGATAGAAAGGTGTTAAGCGATATCGATCTCAGGATTGAAAAAGGTAAAAAGTACCTTCTTAAAGGCGCAAGTGGCTCGGGCAAATCGACATTGATCAAGCTTATGTCCAAAGTATACGACGATTATGAAGGAACAATAGAAATTGACGGTGTGAACTTAAAGGATATCAAGATTTCTGAGTTCAATGATAAAGTCTCATTTATTTTTCAAGACGTCTTTTTATTTGAAGACACTTTATACAACAACATTTCATTATTTAAGCCTGATTATAAAGAGCGGGTCAAAGATGCTGTAAAAAGATCTGGTCTGAGTGATATGGCAGAATGGGATTTGGATTTCATAAATATGGATTTGAGTGAAAATGGGAAAAATTTATCAGGTGGCCAAAGGCAAAGGATTTCGATTGCTAGAGCCATAGCAAAAGATGTGGATGTCCTATTTGCAGATGAAGCCACATCCAGTCTTGATGCTGAACTGGGCAGAAAAATTGAGGAGACTTTGCTGAGAATGGAGTGCACATTGATTGCAGTTTCCCATAGAACCTATGAGGACGTGTCAGAACTGTATGACTTTGTACTTGAACTGAAGAACGGGCATTTGACGACTTATTCTGGATTCGAGTATTTTGAGGAGGTTGTCGCCTGATGAAAAAAGCATATTGGAAGGTATTGCCTTATCTTGCAGGCACAATTTTTGTCGCAATCTTAGCTCTGTCCGTGGAAGGATTGCTTTCGATCAAAATGATGAAAACCATTGATGCGGCACTAGGCGGGAATCGTGAATTGTTTTTGGATGAAGTGAAGTATCTTTTGATGATTACTGTTTTGATATTACCATTTCAACTTTTGCTGGTGTTTTCAAAAGCCATGTACAAAAGGAAAGCCGTCACCAATCTGAAATGGTACTATATCAATGAGGTGTTTTATCAAGACATCAGTTCATTTCATTCAGAAAATGCTGCCAACCATATCTCAGCCATGACCAATGATGTCAACACAATTGAAAACAACTATGTTGAAGGTGTTTATGAAGTTGCGTATGGAGTGGCGTCTTTCATGGTAGGGATTGCTGTCATCGCATATGTCAACCCTGTGATTCTTGTGGTTGGCGCGGGCTTTGGTGTTTTGAGCGCAGTATTATCGAGTTTGCTTGGAAAACCTGTTCAGAAGCATCATTCACAAAGGAGTATACTGTTTGGCAATTATACTGTATACATCAAAGAGTTTTTAGGAGCATTTCAGATTATTAAGGCTAACAACCTATCGTCTAAAGTGAAATCCGATTTTGAAGTGAAGAGTAAAGCCATCCAAGACAAAGGATATGTGATCGATAAGATTTTCACTTTCATAAGCGCGTTACAAAATCTCATGATGACTTTATTGATGTTCGGTATTGTGGGCTTCTCGGTATATATGGCCTTAAAAGGCGAAATTACATTTGGTGGAGTGATATTGGTAGTGAACAATATGGAAAAAACCATGTTCCCACTTTCACAAATCGGTGAGTGGATGCCTAAGATCATATCCACAAAAGGGTTGTTTGAGAAACTTGACCAAGGGTTGAAACGCGAGGAGCACCAAGAGGAAATCTTGGAAGTAGATGCCTTCAGAGAGTCTTTTAGGTTTGAATCCGTCGCATTTGGATATGAGGAGAAAAGCATATTCGAAGATGTTGATCTCGAATTTAAAAAAGGAGGCAAATACCTATTGGTGGGACCGAGTGGTGGTGGGAAATCCACATTGCTGAGATTGTTTAGAAAATATGTGAAACCTAACGGTGGCAGAATGTTGCTTGATGGCAATGACATTGCACAAATCAAAAAAGCTTCTTTTTACAAATTGATTTCAAATGTGGAACAACAGGTGTTCTTATTTGAAGATACTCTGAAAAACAATATCGCTCTTCACAAAGAATGCACTGATGAAGCGCTTGAAAGAGCTATACATCGTGCTGGTTTGGATGACTTTGTCTCCAGTCACCCAGATGGTATGAGTAGAATGATTCTAGACAATGGGAAAAACATTTCCGGTGGAGAGAGAAGTCGAATTGCTATAGCTAGAGGTTTGCTACAGGAAGCACAAATCATTTTTCTGGATGAGGCTTTCTCCAGTTTGGATGAAACCGTGGCAAAGGAAATTGAGTTGACTTTACTGAGCCTTAAAGATATTACGGTAATCAATGTAAGTCATGTCATCTTTTCTGAAACTAAGAAAAAATATGATCAGATTTACAGGGTGGGGCATAGAAAAGTTCAGGAAGTTTTGACATGACGAGAAAAAAATTCCAGTTCACTGAATTGGGATTTTTTTGTGTCATGATTAACAAACATTATGGTATAATAGTACTGCTCAATTGAAAATGATGAATATGAAAGACAAATAGAAGGAGAGAAAAATGAAGATTTTTAAAGGGATCATGTTGCTTTTTGTTATGATGCTCATTGTGGTGGGGTGTCAAAAGGTGGAGAATCCACCGGAAGAAGTCATTCCAGAAGAAGACGAAGTGCCTTTCGTCAGATCGGCATCAAAAGTTGTCGAGGACGAAAAGACGAAAAGTACCATTACATCTCAAGAAAGCTATCAGATTGGCACCTATATCACTATAAGCATATATGATGATGAGGAAGTTCCAACAGATGTCTTTGATGAGATCTTTTATACGATCTACGATTTTGAGAAGATGATGTCTAAAAATATAGAGAAGACAAATGTCGATCAAGTCAATGACAATGCAGGAGTGGCTCCTGTTGAAGTTCCGGAAGCGCTGTATGATTTGATAGTTCTTTCCTTGCATTATGGGGAGGAGTCTGGTGGACTATTTGATGTGTCGATTGGTCCGGTGGTCAATCTTTGGGGGATAGGATCGGACGATGCCGCCATTCCACCAGATGATGAACTAAAAGCAGCAATGGACAAAGTGGATTATAGAAAGATAGAACTCGATCCTGACGATAAAACAGTCTATTTACCTGAAGAAGGTATGGTTATGGATTTGGGCGCTGTTGCCAAAGGCTATATAGCTGATGAAGTCAAGAAAGTCATTCAAAAAAATGGTTATGAAAGTGCCATTATCAATTTAGGCGGAAATGTATTGACTGTAGGTCTGAAACCAAACAGTGATCATTGGTCAGTAGGGGTAAGGGATCCACAGTCTGAAATGGGTGGATTAGTGGGTATATTGAATCTTGAAGACAATGCAATTGTCTCATCAGGTGTTTATGAGAGGTTCTTTATTGAAGATAATGTGAGATATCATCATTTGATCAATCCTATGACAGGTTATCCGGAGCAAAACAATCTGCTTTCCATATCAATTGTCACGGGTGCTTCCGTAGATGGAGACGCACTTTCAACATCGGCTTTTCTGATGGGATTTGAGAAGGGGTATGAATTTATTGAATCACTTGAAGGTGTTGATGCTCTATTCATACTCGATGATGGATCAATCTATATGACCTCTGGGATTGAATCGAAGTTTATGCTCACGAATAACAAGTACGAAATTAAAACCAAATAAAAAAGACAATAAAAAGGAGCCTTCTCATTTGAGAAGGCTCCTAAATATTTTGTTTGGTTGTTGTTTGCGGTCTCTATCTAATAATTGATTATCTTAATTCAAGTGCCTCTTTAGCAAGTTCCATGAAACCATCAACGCCGATTGATACGCCAGCTACTGCATCTGCAGTGATTGCATCTACTTCTTGAGTGTTCATTAAGAAGTTTTCAACTTCGATTGCTTGTTCGTGCCATTCTGATGAAGCTTTACCGTATGCAACCATACCGTAATCTCCATCGATAGAAGCAGTTTTCTTGTCTTTGTCGCCGTCGTTGCTGATACCGTTCCAGTTAGCTGCAACGATATTGCCATTGATTACTGTGAAAGATACAGTGTCTTTCCAACCTGAATCACTAAAATCAGCTTGCTCTGCATAGAAAGCTCCATCTTTGTACATACCAGTTCCTACAGGACCGGTAGAAAGTGCTTTTGCAACTAAAGCTTCAAAGTCGTTTACTGAAACAGATACACCTGCGATGGTGTCAGTTTTGCCTTCATCGTCAGTGTAGTTGATGCCAGCCAATGTCTGGTTTTCGATCAAGTATGCTTCAACCAAAGCAGCTTGCTCGTGCCATTCTGATTGAGCTTTACCGTATGCTACCATACCGTAATCGCCGTCGATAGAAGCTGTTTTCTTATCTTTTCCAGCTGCGATGTTTGCTCCATTCCAATCAGCAGAAGCGATTTTTCCATCTACAACTTCAAGTGTCAAAGTAGCTTTCCAACCTGATTCTTCTGAGAATGAATCTTCAGTTGCGAAGTAAATGCCATCAGCATACTCTCCATCAACAGCAGGCTCTTCAGTAGCAGGCTCTTCAGTAGCAGGCTCTTCAGTAGCAGGCTCTGTAACAGGTGCTTCAACTACTGGTTCTTCTTTCGTACATCCGATAAATAAGCTTCCCGTCAATACCAAAACGAGCATTAAGCTTAATAATTTCCTCATAAGCCACCTCCTAAGTGTTTTGCAAACAACCTACATCATATTATAACTAAAACTATTGATAAATTCAACAGAATTCCATAATGTTGACATTAAATTAACATAAAAAAATAAAAACGCCACAAAGCGTTTTTACTGAATTCTAGTCTTCTATGATTACTGCAGTGCCATAAGCCATGATTTCTGCAGCGCCCTGCATAACAGATGATGTCGTGTATCGCATGTTAATAATCGCATTGGCACCTAGACTTTCTGCTTCATCCACCATGAGTTTGGTAGCGATTTGTCTGGCTTCCTTCAGCATTTCACTGTATTCCTTCATTTCGCCACCTACTAGATGCCGGAATGCAGAAGAGATATCCTTGCCAATATGCTTCGCTCTAATTGTACTGCCCCTGACAAGACCGATCGTCTTCAAAATCTTAACACCAGGGATATCGGGTGTAGTGACAAGCAACATAATGAACCTCCCAATTTGACTTAATATTTTTTATAGTCATCCCCTTCATTCTTTGAATCTTTATATCGATCAACAATCAGGGATATAATTAATATTATACCCGTAATCAATAATAGTACAGCAAAAATGTTTATAAGCACAGTCAATAAACCCAGAGTGGGCAGAAAGATGGTCAAAAAGCTCATTAAAAACAGTGTAGCCAATAATCCTACAAAAATAATACTTGATAATTTAATCATATATAATCAATCCCTTCACATTTTAAGAAACATATGTATAAAGAATATGGCTATTTTCATTTTAACAAGTTCCCAGATAAAAACTCTTAAGAAATTATTAAATAATAATTAAATATCAAAATAAAATATAAAGAGTTACGTATTGACAACCGTTGTAAATGATTGTATAATAATTGACTTTTTATGGAATTGATGTTACAATTGTAATAGCGATTGAGAGGATGGTGGTGTATTTGGCGACGCGACAGACATTAGACACTATTAAAAGCAATGTGATGGAATGTTTAGGCAAAAAGGTCATCCTTAGAACCAATAAGGGTAAAAGAAAAGTCAAAGTTCGTGAAGGCACTATTGAAAATGTTTTTCCGTGTATATTCACAGTGAGAATAGATCAGGGAACCGACGCAGAGAGAACGATGTCTTTTAGTTATTCGGATATTTTAACAGAAGCGGTCGAAGTGACAGTGATTGGTACCGCAGATGCAATACAAGTTTCTTAAAATAAGGGCAGCCCTTATTTTTTTTTGCTCAAAAAGATGTTTATGAATTAATATTCATATTAATTCAAACAATTCTGACTATTCGGAAATTTAAAAAATGAAATGTTGTGCTTTGGCAACTGGCACAGGAATTAATAACCATATAATTCCATATTATTCAATGGATGAATATGCAATGAATAGTTTGAAAACTCTGAAAGTTACCAAACCATTGTAATATCTGGTATTGATTATAAAATGATAAAAGTGGTATACTGAAATCAAAGGTAATACACATGAATAATCTGCCAATTTATACCAACTCCAATAAGAAAGAGGTGTTATAATGAATGCCAAAGGGTTGCATGTCTATTCAGAAATCGGAAGATTAAAGAAAGTCCTTTTGCATAGACCTGGAGAAGAAATTGAAAATCTGACTCCGGATCTGATGAAGAGGTTGCTCTTTGATGATATTCCGTATATGAAAGTGGCAAGGGAAGAACACGATGCCTTCGCCGACGTATTCAGAAAAAATGGTGTTGAAGTTTTTTATCTTGAGGATTTGATGGCCGAAACCATTTCGGACCATGCTCTAAAAGAGAGTTTTATCGACGATTTTTTAAAAGAGTCCGGAATTAGGAAAGAAACTCGATTAAAGCAAGTCAAAGAGTATTATCTTGATTTTGATGACAATCGCAAAATGGTTGATAAAATGATGGCGGGTATTAGAAGAGAAGAGCTTAAAATTACACATGGAAGTTCTTTGGCAGACAGAATGGATCAAGCTTATCCTTTTATAGTCGATCCGATGCCTAACCTTTACTTTACTCGAGATCCGTTTTCAACTATTGGAGATGGAATTGCGCTCAACCACATGCGTACACTTACTAGACGCAGAGAAACATTGTTTGCAGGTTACATATTCAAACATCATCCCAAACTAAAGGAAAGCAATCCTCCATTCTGGTACAACCGCGATGAAAAATATGCCATAGAAGGCGGAGATATCCTTGTGCTCAGTGAAAAAGTCATAGCGATTGGCATATCGCAACGCACTGATGCAGATGCCATTGAAATTCTTGCCAAAAATATATTTTCAAATGGACAGCCATTCCAAACCATACTGGCATTTGATATACCAAAAGAGCGTGCTTTCATGCACCTGGATACTGTATTCACAATGGTGGATCATAATGTGTTCACAATTCACCCTGAGATTGAAGGACCACTCACAGTATATTCTTTGAAGAGAACCGGTGAACCTGGAAAGTACTCCATTGATCAAGAAACTCAACCACTTGACCGTATTTTGAGTAAGTATTTGGATGTGGAAAATGTGAAGTTGATCCGATGTGGTGGCAAGCGTGGTATTGACGCTGGTAGAGAGCAATGGAACGATGGATCGAACACACTTGCTCTAGCACCAGGTGAAGTCATTGTTTATTCCAGAAATCATGTTACCAACCGTTTGCTTGAAGAAGAAGGGATCATATTGCATGAAGTCCCATCTTCAGAACTTTCACGTGGTCGCGGAGGACCTCGTTGTATGTCCATGCCACTTTATAGGGATGATATCATCAGATAAATTACTGATTGTAAAATAAGGAGGAACGAACAATGCCAGTGAATTTAAAAGGAAGACATTTGATCACTTTAAAAGATTTAACCCCTGAAGAAATAAAATATCTGTTGCATTTATCAGCAGATTTGAAAGCTAGAAAACTCACTGGAATCAAAGGAAACCTACTTGAACATAAAAATATATGCCTGCTTTTCGAGAAAACATCCACAAGGACAAGGTGTGCGTTTGAGGTAGCAGCTTGTGATGAAGGTGCAAATGTGACCTTTCTGACCAATAGTCAGATGGGTAAAAAAGAAAGTGTTGAGGATACTGCCAAAGTACTGGGTCGATACTATGATGGCATCGAATTCCGTGGATATAGTCAAAAAACCGTTGAAACCCTTGCAAAACATGCTGGTGTCCCAGTGTGGAACGGTCTCACTGATATGTATCATCCCACTCAAATTCTGGCGGACTTCTTGACCATAATGGAACAAGTGGATAAGCCGCTTAATAAAGTGAAATTCGTTTATGCCGGCGATGCCAGAAATAATATGGGCAATTCTCTTTTGATTGGGGCAGCACTTGTGGGAATGCATTTTGTAGCACTTGCACCTAAAGAGTTATGGCCAACTAAAGAGCTTGTTGATGAAATGCAGGTTGTAGCCGATTATACCGGTGCAGTACTTGAATTCAGTGAAGATTTGGATTCAGTGGAAAATGCCGATGTGATCTATACCGATGTTTGGGTATCCATGGGAGAAGAGGATTTATTTGAAGAACGTATAAAACTATTAAAACCTTTTCAGGTCAATATGGATATGTTAAGAAGAACCAAAAATAGCAATGTCATCTTTATGCATTGCTTGCCAGCGTTCCATGATACAATGACAGAAGTAGGACGTGAAATAGAAGAAAAATTTGGTCTCACTGCGATGGAAGTCACGGATGAGGTCTTCAGAAGCAAACATTCTGTAGTGTTTGAAGAAGCAGAGAACAGAATGCATACCATTAAGGCCATTATGGTGGCGACGATTGGAAATTTATAAGTATATGATGTGGAGGTAAGCGATGAAAATGAAAGACAAAATTGTAGTTGCACTGGGCGGTAACGCACTTGGCAATTCACCTGAAGAGCAATTGGCACTCGTTAAAGACACGGCAAAGCCGATTGTGGACCTTATTGAAGCTGGACATGAAGTAATTCTTGCACATGGCAATGGCCCACAAGTGGGTATGATTAATCTTGCTATGTCCACTGCTGCAAATTCTCCTGCGGGTACACCGGAAATGCCGTTTCCTGAATGCGGTGCAATGAGTCAGGGATATATTGGGTTTCATTTGCAAAATGCTATCAGGGAAGAACTTCTTAATAGAAATATGAACATACCTGTTGCTACCGTAATCACTCAAGTGATTGTAGATAAAAATGATCCTGCATTCGTCAATCCGACAAAACCGATCGGAGCTTTCTATTCTAAGGAAGAAGCAGACAAAATGGTCAGTGAAAAAGGATATGTCATGATAGAGGATTCAGGTCGAGGATACAGACGCGTAGTTGCATCTCCTCAGCCAGTTGATGTAGCAGAGAAGGAAACGGTTTCCGCACTGGTTGAAAAGGGTCATGTTGTGATCACTGTCGGTGGTGGTGGTATACCTGTTTATAAAGACGGTAATAAACTCATAGGAATTCCTGCTGTTATTGATAAGGATTTCGCTTCTGAGAAAATTGCTGAGATACTAGATGCTGACTATTTGATTATCTTGACTGCTGTTGAACAAGTGGCAATCAATTTTGGAAAACCAGATGAAAAATGGTTGAGCAAAATGAATCTTGAAGATACAGAAAAGTATATTGCAGAGGGGCATTTCGCACCAGGAAGCATGTTGCCTAAAGTACAGGCAGCGCTCAAATTCGCAAAATCAAAACCGGGTAGAAAAGCTTTGATCACTTCTCTTGAAAAAGCAAAAGAAGGTATTGAGGGAACTACTGGAACACTTGTTATACTCGATTAATTTAAAATTGGGCCATCTGACACAGAATGTTGTGACAGATGGCTTTTTTGTGGCATGAAAGTTGCAAACGTTATATAATATAAATAATCAAAGTAGAAAACAAGGGGTGTGACAAAATGAGTACTTATGCCGGCAAAAAGGAAGGTTTTATGGATTCGACATTTATGACGCGTTTGCATCAGATTTTCGATCCGATTTCAGTGCCGTTTATAATGGTGAACAAAGACACGGAAATCGTGATGATCAATGAGGCGTTTGCTGAGTATTTGGATCATCCCCGAGATGAGCTGATTGGAAAAAAGGTCGCTGAGGTCGATCCCAATACCAGATTTCCTTATGTCATAAAAAGTAAAAACCCGGAAATTGCATATAAACACAAGTTTTCAAACGGTCATACAGCCATTGTACACAGAATTCCTGTTCTTGACGATGACGGGGAAGTGGTTTATGGTTTTGGCATGGTAGTATTTGATGACATCAAACAGCTACAGGAAGTT
>JAGXHV010000125.1 GCA_024636005.1 Bacillota bacterium | reverse complement strand
GGCAGGCTTATCAATGATCAATCCACCGGGTCATCCAGTAGCAGCATTAGATAGACAACAGTTTGATGCTCAAGAGATTGAAATTGTTAAAAATATAGATTTAATTAAAGACACACAATTGGTGGAGCTTCAACTGTGGGATTATGATCCTAAACTTTTTTCAAATGATCGTTATGTGGATCTAATGTCATTATATGCATCCTTTCCTAAAATGATTGAACTTTTCAGTAAGCAACCTAGTAAATTGGAACTCAAATCCTGGTTAAGTGACCGCTGAAGCTACCACCCCAGCTACTACCCCAGCTATCAATCAAGATGCCAACCAAGATGCCAACCAAGTTTCAACTTGTACGATGAGATTATAAAAAGTTTATAAAAGTTTACTAATAACTGATAAGAGGTTATAAGATATGAATGAATATTCAAGAATATTGATTGAAGAATACTGTATGAGTCACAATTCAAAGAAAAGTCGACACCTTTGGGAATTACTGGATTTATCATATCAGGTGGGAAGCGAACCAACTGATGACGATGCTATTTTCTTAGAGAAAGTAATCCAAAGTGAGAGAAATTCTGAGTTGAAGGAAGCACTTAAAGATTTGGACGGATATCTATTTAGATAAGCAGTATAAGTCAAAGTTGTGGTTTAAAATGCTAGTTTTTGAATTGCATTTCAAAAACCATTGAAATATCGATCAAAAATGAAATGTAGTTAAAAAGATGAAGTGAATACAGAAAATATAAGCGAAGCTTATATTTTCCTTAAACAAGAACCAACATTAGAGGTGAATGAGGCGATTCGGACTTTTATCTTTGCATTGTCTATTTCATTGTATTTGACTCTATTTGAATCTTTATGTGAGAGAGATTTACGAATATATACTGAGTCATTTAATGCAAAATTATATCACTATCAAGATTATGATGGGGTTTATGTAGTGCCAGTTACTGCACTAAAAAATTAGCGCCGTTTGCGAACCGCCATTTGCGTACCTGGTTCCCAAATGCTGAACATCAGAATATTTGAGAAACTCAATCCGATCCGGCAAGTAGTAGGGTTTATCGTTACCGAGTATGTCTTTCAAAAGATACATTTCCGAGTCGGAAGGTTCAAAGAACTCTGAATAGATGTTTGCTTTATCCGTCCAATAGTTTTGAAATTAAACCTCAGAATCATGAATTTATAGTGTCCAGTGTATTCATGGTATTCTCCTCGTATAATATATGAAAATATCATATATTATTTTTGTTTAAATCAAAATATCAGAAAGCTTTCATTGAATTTCAGTCTTAACAAGCGTACACATTTTAAACCCAGGTTTTGTTTTGTAATTTGTAATTTGTAATAATTCCTCTTAGGTGTAAGTTTTCACACGTCACATGTGCTATATCATACAGCACTAATTAGTTGTTAATTTTTCTTGTAGCTCAATAGTATAAAATAGTAAAATTAATTAATCATTTTTTTCTCCTAGACATAAAAATAATCGAAGCAATGAAGGGCAATTTAAAAGCCTTAGGTAAATATAACTTTGAATTAATGTCATGAATAGGGTAGATGATTTTTTAATTATCCTGTATGGAATGAAATTTGCATATAGAAAGGATATAGCCTAAAAAATAATTAGCTGGACACTTTCATTTATGCGATTTGTCCTGAGCGAATCGAAAGGAAGGGGCGTTTTTATGAAATTTAGTATCTCAACAAAAGCTACAAGTTATATCAATGAGAAAGGTGGAGAAATAGTAATTTATATGGGTAAGCGTAGTTTGGGTGGATGCACAGGAGCCTCTATCCCTACTCCATTGATGAAATTAGGTAACCCAGATCATTCACTTGAAAATTACCAACTTATCAAACAAGCAGGAATAACAATTTATTTTTCTAATGAATTGCAGGATTATAAAGGCACTGCACAAATAAAACTTGATAATATTTTATTTTTGAAATCTCTTTCTTTTGATTACCTAAGGGATAAATAGTGTATGTAGTACCATGGGTACCGAGTGGGAATCAGATTGTTGTGATCCGAAAATTATGTTGATTACGCTTGATGAAATCAAAAATGAAATGTAGTTAAAAAATGAAGTGAATAATGAAAAGATAAGCGGCGCTTATATTTTCCTTAAACAAGAAACCGCCGTTTGCGTACCTGCCTGGTACGCAAACGGCGGTTTTTTTGATCTCGGAAAAGTTTGTAAAATTGTAGAGTTAAGTTTAGTCTAATCATGACTCGACAATTTTCAAAAAATGATTTATAATAAAATCAATAAGATTTGTGGAGGCATACCATGTTTGCAGGAAGAAAAAAGGAATTGGCTTATTTAGATAAAAGATACAAAAGTAATCAATCGGAATTTCTAGTAATCTATGGCAGAAGACGAATCGGAAAGACTGAAATCCTTAAGAAGTTTTCTTCAGACAAAAGGCATATTTTTTATTCTGCAATTGAGACGGTTGATAAGAATCAACTGGAGTTGTTTTCAAAAGAAATACTAAAGGGGAGTGAATTCGAAAAATTCATAAACACTTTTAAATCATGGGAAGAAGCTTTTGAATTTCTTGCGAATCAATCTAAAGAGCAACGGGTTTTATTAGTGATAGACGAGTTTCCATATATGGTCAACGGAAATCCTTCGATTCCTTCTATTCTTCAAAACATTTGGGACTTCAATTTGAAAAATTCACAATTGATGCTAATTCTTTGTGGGTCATCTATGGCATTTATTGAAAAGGAGTTGTTGTCAGTTAAAAATCCTCTGTATGGCAGACTTACTGGGACTTATAAAGTTGAAGAACTATCGGTTTATGAAACTACTGATTTACTATATGAGACCCCATTCGAAGGTGTTGTTGAGTATTATGGTGTATTTGGTGGAGTGCCACACTATCTTATACAAATTGATCAGACGATGTCATTTTTTGAGAATATTGAGAGGATTGCACTGGAAAGAGGATCAATATTATTTAATGAAGTCGAGTTTCTGTTAAGACAGGAACTTAGAGAAGTCATGTCATATTTCACGGTCATACAGGCGATTGCTCTTGGAAGCACAACGATTAACGAAATCGAACAAAAATCGGCTATTGATCGAACAAAATTGACTTATTACCTGAACAATTTGATAGAACTTGGACTGGTTGAAAAAGAGTATCCTGTGAATATGCCAATCAAACAAATGGCTAAGAGTCGAAAAGGTCTTTACTATTTGAAGGATTCATATTTCAGATTTTATTTCACTTATATGTTTCCATATATGTCAGAATTGATTGATTCGGGTACTCATCATATTGTTGAAAGAATCATAAAGCCAGATTTGAACCGTTTTATGGGCAGTATTTTTGAGAAGGTATGCAAGCAGTTTATGTCTAGGCTTAAAGGCGACGGACAAGCCCCATTTTACTTCACGAAGTTGGGTCGTTGGTGGGAAAAGTCTGAAGAGGTTGATATAGTTGCATTTGATCAAGACAGCAATTTGCTGATAGGTGAGTGTAAATGGACTTCAAGCCCAGTCGGAATTAAAATACTCAATAAGATGATTGATTTGAACACACAGATTATGCCTGATGCAAAAGAAACATGGTATTTTTTGTTTTCTAAATCTGGATTTGCAAACGAGCTGATGGAAAGTTCTAAGTCTGATCCGAATATTAAGTTGATTACGCTTGATGAGATGAGACTTTGAGTGGGATTTCGAAGATAGTGACTTTCCATATAAGAAAGTTTGAGGTAAAAAAATGAAACCAATAAAAAATGAAAAGAAATTATGCCTCATCTGTATGGAAGAACATGAAGTGCAAACAGTTATCATAGAAGATTCAGAAGAGTTCAAGGGTGAGGAAGTATCCTTTGATGCAACATATGAGTATTGCGCTCATGCAGATGAATGTCTTGAAACAGAAGTTATAATCAAGGCAAATAACCTGGCAATGAAAGATGCTTTTAGAGCAAAAGTGGGTCTATTAACAGCTAAAGAAATCATTGCAATTAGAGATAAGTTCGAAGTAAGTCAAAAGGATTTTTCAGAAATCTTGGATGCAGTCATTGCATCATTCCCTTTTCTTATGCAGCAAAGCTTTCAATCCATTAAATCAATTTAGTCCATCACAATGTGGTGGGCTTTTTTGCGTTTTAATGAAATGTTTTTTAGTTAAAATCCATAACATTTACTTAAAATTAATATAATTTCACTAAAATAAAAAAACATTTGCTTAAAATGTCGATGTTTGATTAAAAACAGAGTATGATTAAGATGTGATAAGGAGGTTTTCATATGTTAGAAGAAGAATTAGTGCAGTTAGTCAATAAAATCATTTCTGAAAAATGTGAAAAACCAAATATTGAACTGAAAAAGGCATTAGGAGGGACACCATCAAAACTTTACGATGCTCAGGACCTTCAAAGGAAAGTTATGGAACAATCCCTTCAGATGGAACCTGTGGTAAGACTGCTATTTACGGTAGCACAAATAGAGGACAAGATAGTGGTCAGCGCAGAAATATCAGAGTGTGATATCTACGATAAACCATGCTTTTATAAGGGAGCTGGTAGGTTGAGAGGTTCTTTCATTCGCGTTGGTGATTCTGATCAGCCTATGACGGAGTATGAAATATATAGCTATGAAGCATTCAAAAGAAGGTTGCATGATGAACTTCGAACTGTTGATAGAGCGACAATGACGCATTTGAAAAAAGACAATATCATTGAATATTTAATTAAGCTTCGTAGGCAGAAAATGAATCTTGTAAATCTTGAAGATAATCGAATATTAGAAACTCAAGGCATAAGTCAAGATGGTCTTCCTACTTTGGCAGGGTTAATGTTGCTTGGTGAATATCCACAAGAATTTTTCCCGCAATTGAGTGTGACGGCGATGGTAGTTCAGGGCAAAGCGATAGGTGACCTTGGTGAAGATGGAGAACGTTTTGTAGATAACAAACGGTTCGAAGGAACACTCAATCAAATGCTTGATGCCACAATAGCTTTTGTTCGAAGAAACATGAAAATCAAAACTATTATCACCGAAGAAGGTGTCCGTGCGGATAAAGCCGAATACCCAATAAAGGCAGTCAGGGAAATCATACTAAATGCACTTATTCACAGAGATTACAGTGTTCATACTGAAAACGCCCCTATTAGATTGGTTATGTATGAAGACAGATTGGAACTTGAGAATCCAGGAGGACTATACGGCAGAATTACAATTGATGATCTAGGGAAGGCAGCTGCAGACACTAGGAATCCATATATAGCGGGAGCACTAGAAATTATGATTGAAACAGAAAATCGTTTTTCTGGAATCCCTACTGTAATGGCTGAACTTAAAAAAGCTGGGATGCCTTCACCTGTTTTTATGGATAGGCGAGGTACTTTTAAAGTAATATTTTTCAAAAAGAAAATTGTTCAAAATAAGGACGTTGAACTAGACGATGAGATTTTAGGCTATTGTAAAACACCCCGATCCAGGGAGGAGCTGGCAGAAAAATTTGGATTTGAAGCGCCTAGCTATTTTATAAGAACAAAAATATCACCATTAATTGATGCAGGGAAAATCAAGATGACTGTGCCGGACAAACCAAAGAGTAAATTCCAGAAGTATTATTCTTGAGACCCTTCGAAATAGGTCGTTACCGCCGTTTAGTCTACCAAAGGACAATAAAACGATACATACTAGTCCATGTATCGCTTCAGTTCTTTATTCTCTAGTCGAGTCAGGCGGTATGCCAACTCGTAATTTGGAAGGCACAATCAATCCTCCGGTTCTTCAGCAACACCAAAAATTTCGTAAGTGTGATCAGTATAATCAACAGAAGATTTTTTTGCTATTGCGTCAGCTTCGTTTATCAATTTTTCAACTGCAGGTCTAACTTTGCGGTTGATTTTTTTGAATTCGATCAAAAGATCTTCGCCTGAGTAGCCTTGTTTGATTAGATCCTCTAGGATTTCTTCTGCAAATGCTGAATTGTCATTTCTTATTGGAGTAAGAATTAACATATCATCTGAATAGATACATTCTAGTTCGTTTTCAAATCCAAGGGTCTCAAAGTATTTGATTGGTATGGTTATTTGTCTTTTGCTAGAAATTTTAATGCGCCTTTTTTCTAGATGCGAATGTTTAGTAGTTTCAATGACGTGCATGTTGATCTCCTTTCTTTTAAAACAAAGAAGCTTGGTTTCTTTGTTTTAAGTATAAACTCAATTGAGAATTATGTCAAATTCTGTTTTGCTTTTGGAAAAGGGACACAAAATAAGTTATAATGAAGTCATAGGACAAAACGTTAATGCAGATAAGCCAAAGGAGGAGTGCCATTGATTTACCTAACTGGGGATCCCCATGGCAGTTTTGATAGGATCAAAGAATTCTGTGAAAAATTCACGACAACTAAAGATGATATCTTGATCATTCTTGGAGATGCGGGGATTAACTATTATGAAGGGAAGAAGGATTTAAAGCTGAAGGAGGAACTGAGCACTTGGCCGATTACGTTCTTTATTATTAGAGGGAATCACGAGAAGGATCCTGTAAATATTTCTTCATACATTGAGCAACCATTTTGCGATGGGACTGTACTGGTGGAACCTGCATATCCAAGTTTAATATTTGCCAAAGACGGAGAGGTATATTCTTTGGAAGTGGATGGTGAGGCAAAAAGGGCTATTGTGATTGGTGGAGCGTATAGCGTTGACAAATTTTATAGACTAGACAAAGGGTACAAGTGGTTTGAGGATGAGCAACCTTCTGATGAAATGAAAAAAAGGGTGGAAACGAAGTTAGCTGAAATGGACTGGACGGTGGATTTTGTCCTCTCTCATACTGCACCTATCCGTTATGAACCGAGAGAATGGTTTTTAGCTATGATTGATCAAAACACAGTGGATAACAGCACAGAAGTTTGGTTGGATGAGATTTTTGAGAAGCTGACTTTTGAGAAATGGTACTGTGGGCATTATCATGGTGAAAAGACGGTTGACAAATTGCGATTCTTGTTTGAGGGTTACAGGGTGCTTGGGGAGTGAGACTATTTTATTTCGATGTAACCTTGAGTACAGACTGAGTGGGATAGGATTAGCTATGTACGGCATGAGATTATTGACTATGGATACAGAAAATATAAGCGGCCTTATATTTTCCTTAACAATGAATCTTGAAAGGGGAAGGCTATGAAATATTCGGAAATAGAAGCCAGTAAACTTCTGGATGCTGGGGAGTTAACCATTGATGAGCGGATTAAGGTCAATATCTTGAATTTCATTAGAGCGATTCACCTTAACAGACAAAATTTCATAAAATCATCGTATGAGTCAGAGTATTTTGGTGAGCTTCCAATGACGTTCAAGAAGAATGCTGGGCAAGTCATTGGATTGATTACTGCGGATGTCGGTAGTGAGGTCCGGAAGTACGTGTTCACTGATGATGGCTATGAATCACTGGAAGATATTTTTTTGCTGCTTGAAGATTGACAATCATCCAGTTGAATTAAAATAAAATATAAACGTATAGGAGCAAAAAACATGATACTTAGAAAATCAGAAACCAAAGATCTAGCAAGAATACTCGAACTCAATGAGGAGTCGGTACATTTTCTATCGCCAATGACCATGGAAAAACTTGAGCGACTTCGCGGTCAATCCGAGATGCTCAGTGTCATTGAAGTCGATGGAATCGTCGAAGCGTTTGTTTTGACCATCAGAGAAGGCAAAGACTATGACAGTGTCAACTACCTGTGGTTTTCAGAGCATTATGACAGGTTCCTTTATATAGACAGGGTTGTCGTTTCAGTAAAGATGCATGGTAATGGGCTTGGACGAAAGCTTTATGAAGCCGTGTTTGAACATGCTAGGCAAATCGGTGTTCCTTACGTCACTGCTGAAATTGATATCAATCCTCCGAATCCTGGTTCACTCAAGTTTCATGAAAAATTCGGATTCAAGGAAGTTGGAAAGCAGTCTGTTTCGGATGGAAAAAAGGTGGTTTCTCTTCAGGTGGTTGAGCTTTAAGAAAATCAATAAACCTCACACAAATGTCTTGGTTAAAGACTAATGTGTGAGGTTTTTTTATAAATTGAAGACCTATTTACTTTTTCAAGCCGTACAGAAGTATTTTATAGTGGTCCAGAACCTGCTCCTTTAAATTGAAATCGGGATAACGGACACACCATTCAAAAGTAATACCTCTCGTGGCTAGAATCAAGTGTTTTGCTAGAGAATCAACAGGTATGTCATCTCGGAGCTCTCTCTGATTGACTCCTCTTTCCAAGACTTCACTGAACAATTTGTAGAGTTCCCTGTTATAGCTCATCGCAGATGTTGTATCGATGGTTTTTGTTAAGTGAGCTTTATAAAGGACCCTCATATTGTCGACTCCAATATTAAACTCTATAAAATCAGAGATCTTTTCTGCTAATAAAGTAAGAATCTCAAGGACGGAGTTGTGGTCAGAAACTGTTGCCAAAAATGATTTGTAATCCAGATCTGCTATCTTTGTGTAATCATTGATCAGAGCTACTACTAGGGCATCCTTGGATTCAAAGTGTAAGTAAAAGGCACCTTTGGATACACCTGCTGCTTTTACGATAGAATCAACACTTACATGTTCTATTCCGAGTTCTTTAAATAATTCTCTAGCAACTTCAGAGATATTTTTTTTTGTTTCAATCGCATTTTGTGTTCTTGTGTTCTTATTTTCTTTTTTCAAATCTTTATCTCCTTCAATTGACATATAAACATATAACATGATATAATGACTGCGGTATGTGACTGCGGTCATAGTTGTTGCTAAGTTAATTATATCACATTAATTGAAGGTGTTAAAGAGGGGAAACTAGCAGATATTGAGATGGTATCCCCGAAGTATCTATAGAAAAAAGTACATAACCCCAAAATCATTCCAACAAGGAGAAAAAAACATGGAAAAACAAGCTAGGAATTTCAAAAAAACAATTGCATTATTAACAGTTCTTTGCGTGATGTTCACCCTAGTGCCTATGAATGTGTTTGCAGCAGAAACATCGACAACAAAATACGCGTCAGATATATCAGGACACTGGGCAAAAGACACCATCCAAAGTTGGATGGATCAGGGATCGATCAAAGGGTACGAAGATGGTACTTTCAGACCGGATAACAACATTTCTAGAGCAGAATTCATGTCTTTAGTAAATGAAATATTTAACTACAAAGCGGTAGGCACAAATGCCTTCAGCGACGTGAAATCAACAGACTGGTTTGCAGGGGCAGTGGCAAAAGCCTCCGCTGCTGGATACATAACAGGATATCCGGATGGGACCATGAAACCCGGAAATCCCATCACGAGGGAAGAAGCCGCATCGATCATTGCTATAATCAAAAAACTGACAGCCAACCCAGATGCATCCCAAGAGTTCCTCGATGCAGGAAGCTTGACTTGGAGTAAGGGAGCCGTTGGTGCAGCCTATGCTGCGGGAATCATGAACGGATACCAAGACCAAACATTCCAAGGAAAAATCAATATCAAACGTGGTGAAGCCGTGGTCGCACTGGACAAAGCGATGCATTACAGCACAAACGACCTGGATTATACAAAGGCAGGGACCTACGGACCGAATTCCGGCGTAATGCAAGTTGCTGGAAACGTCTCGGTTTTTGAGCATGGAACGACACTTCAGAACATGGTAATCGCAGGCAATCTCGTCATTGACAAGAACGTTGGAGAGGGAAATGTATCCCTGAAAAATGTGACGGTGAAGGGAGAAACCCTGATTTATGGAGGCGGTGAAAACAGTGTGATCATCATCGACTCCAGCCTTGGAAAAGTAACGGTTTATAAGGAAAACGGCAAAATCAGAATTGTTATTTCGGGAAGCACTACCATCCAATCGGTGACAGCGAATTCTGGGGTGAGGCTGGAAGAAGAGGATTTGACCCCGGGTAATGAGGGATTCAATGAAATTGTTTTGGATGCTGAAGACGGAGACGTGATCATTCTGATAGGTACTTTCGCTGAGGTTGAAATCAATTCCCCAGGTCTGGAAATCCAGATGCCGAAAGAAACTGTTGTAAATTCGCTGATATTAAACGAAAAAGCTAAAATCACCGGAGTGGGAATCGTTAAAAATGCAGACGTAAACGTAAGTGGTATCACCTTCGAAATTCCACCAGCAAAAATGAACGTGGCATCAGGTATGGCAGCACCGAAGATTTTGGGTAGTCTGCCAACAACCAGTAGTGGAAGTACTGGGGGATCTAGTGGAAGTGTATCAGTTAGTGTTATTACTGTAACAGGGGCATCAGATTCAACAACAGTGGTTAATGGCGAAACATTACAAATGAGTGCAGCTGTAACACCAACAAATGCAACAAACAAAACAATAGCATGGTCGATAACAAATGGATCTGGTTCAGCAACAATTGATTCTACGACTGGACTGCTGATGGCAACTGGAGTGGGTGCAGTAACAGTCACAGCTACTAATGTGGCTTCTGGCGCAACTGGAACTAAGGTTATTACAGTGACCGCATCAATAGATGACAGCCTAGCAGCAGCCAAAGACGCAGAAGCGTTATTGACAGCAGCTGATTACGTAGATTATAGTGCGGTAACAGCAGCACTGGCTCTATCAGAAACAAATGATGCTGAAAAAATAGCTAAAACAGCAGCAATTAATGATGCCATCGCCGGATTGGTAACTGTGACAGATGCGATAGCAGCAGATTTACAGGCAGCCAAAGACGCAGAAGCGTTATTGTCAGCAGCTGATTACGTAGATTATAGTGCGGTAACAGCAGCACTGGCCCTAGCAGAAACAAATGATGCTGAAAAAATAGCTAAAACAGCGGCAATTGATGATGCCATTGCAGGATTGGTAACGGTGATCGATGCAGATCTACAGGCAGCCAAAGACGCAGAAGCGTTATTGACAGCAGCTGATTACGTAGATTATAGTGCAGTAATAGCAGCACTAGCCCTGGCAGAAACAAATGATGCGGAGAAGATAGCTAAAACAGCGGCAATTAATGATGCCATCGCCGGATTGGTAACTGTGGCGGCGGCAATAGATTCAGAACTGCAGGCAGCCAAAGACGCAGAAGCGTTATTGACAGCAGCCGATTACGTAGATTATAGTGCGGTAACAGCAGCACTGGCCCTAGCAGAAACAAATGATGCGGAGAAGATAGCTAAAACAGCGGCAATTAGTGATGCGATCTCAGGATTAGAAATCATTATCCTAGTATCCACCGCTGAAGATTTGAATAATGTAAGGAATAACCTGGATGGTTATTATATCCAAACAACAGACATAGATTTGCAGGATAACCCTTGGACTAAAATAGGAGAGTATTCTGATAATTTTTCGGGCAGTTATAATGGAAATGGGTTTAAAATTTTAAATCTAAGTATTTATGATACCGATGAACATAATGTGGGGTTATTTGGTACCGTTAGCGGAAGCATAGAAAATGTAACAATAGAAAACGCTTCAATTTCAGCCGTTGCAAGGGTAGGTGCATTAGTAGGACGTCTAATGCCAAGTGGTATTATTAAGAATTCTCATCTTACAGGAACTGGGAGTATAGACGGAGGTTTAGGTTCTATGTCAATAGGAGGCCTGGTTGGGGAGAATTATGGTACAATTGAAAATTCCTCTGTAATTGGAAACACTACGGTAGTAGGAACTGAATCTGCAGGTGGTTTAGTTGGACGAAATGGTGGCACAATCAAAAGAAGCTTTGCCACCGTAGAAGTACAAGGTGCTTATGGTATTGGGGGATTAGCAGGACTGAACTATGCAATTGCATCAGGAACCCAATGCGGAGAAATAATTCAGTCTTATGCCACAGGAGATGTTACTGCCACTCAATACTGGGCAGGAGGATTGGTTGGAGACAATAGGTATAGTGGATGTCTCATAAGCGAATCTTACGCTACAGGAACAGTAGTAGGCGCCAGCAGTGGAGGTTTAATAGCTCTGCTTGTAGATGGTATTGTGGAAAATAGTTATTACGATCAAGGTATAACCGAACAAATTGATACCGGAATGGGAATACCAAAATCAACAGGTGATATGAAGAAACAAGAGACGTTTATCAATTGGGATTTTATTGATACTTGGACTATTAGTCAAGGAGTGACTTATCCAACCTTTAGGTGAGAAAAAAGAAACGCCATTTGCGTATTTGTTATGCGGACGCTTCACCGAAGTTGCACACAAACAAAAAGCACGTGAGAGTCTATTTGTAAGACTTTCACGTGCTTTTTATTTTAACCTCTGTGATTATGCAGATATGAGTGTAGGAAAGGTGTATAATTAAAGAAAAGAGTATTATCGACGTTATGGAGGATAGAAATGTCATATTATAAATTGAAAGACAATCTGTACCATATTGGAGATCATTCAAGCGTGAACGGTTTGGATTGCAACCCATATCTCCTCATTGAGGGCGATGAAGCGGTCTTATTTGACCCGGGCTCCAAACTGGATTTTGAAATCGTTTGGGAAAACATTAACGCATTAATTGACCCACAGATGATCAAATATGTCGTTTTGCATCATCAAGATCCTGATTTATGTAGCCAAATGCCTATGCTTGAACATGCCGGCATTAATGCAAAAGTCGTAACGACATGGCGCACGATGACCATCATTCAATATTATGACATAAAATCCGAGTATTATCTGGTTGAAGAGAATGATTACACACTGACGTTTAAAACTGGGAGAACATTGAAGTTTCTTCTCACGCCTTATTTGCACTTTGCAGGTGCTTTTGTGACCTATGATGAATCACTAAAAGCCTTGTTCTCAAGTGATCTCTTTGGTGCTTTTTCTTATAACAGAACGCTTTTCGCTGATGAGAATTACATGGATAAGATGCTCGCTTTCCACGAACATTATATGCCTGCAAACTCAGTCTTGAGACCTGTAATGGATACACTTCTCAACTATCAGATTCATATAATCCTTCCACAACATGGGTCAATTATAACCGAGGATCCCAAAAAATACATTCACGCACTTAGAACCCTCGAATGTGGATCGTTACTGAGACCGATAAAGAAAGACCTTATGAAATCGAGCGGGATCATCATCATTTATAATGAGGTGTTTCAGCGCTTGAAAATGGTGTTCCCGTATGAAGAAGTAGTTGCTTTGTTCAACGACATGGCAGCTTTTTCAATAAATGAGTCTCAGGAGATCTATGCTTATGTTGGCGACCCCTATAAACTATGGGAAGACATCTTTAGACGCATTCGCGACGAAAAGGGTTATAGATGGTTGACCGTTACAGAGCCCTTTTTAAGAAATATATGCGCTACTTATGAGTTGTCAATTCCCGAAGTCTTTCAGTCCAGCCTTGAAGATGCCGAGAGAAAGAACCTGGAGCTGCAACAAATCAACATTGCTTTGGATCAGAAAATACAATCAGTAAACGAAAGGTTGCTAAAATGCCCCTTGACTGGGCTTTATAATGAAACCTTTCTGAAATCATTGTTGATTGATGAACTGGAAAATGAAGATTGGCGCGATGTTGGAACAATTGTGACCATAGGGATTGATGATTTTTCTAAGTATAAGCTCAAGTATGGTGCAAATGAGGAGATTACCGTCCTTAAAAACATCGTGTACCTGCTTGTCTCTGCTTTTGGTGAACAATGTGTCTATAAAATGACATCTGCAGACTTTGGACTCTACATTAAAGGCTATTCCGAAGAGGCTGTCATAAGTTCTGTCGAAGCTTTGAGACATCAGATTGAACAAAGCGACTTGTTTTTAGGTAAGCTGACCGTTTCACTTGGCGCAGTGTTCAACAAGGAATTGAATTTGGATTTGACTTCTTATGAGGTTGCTGTTGATCAATATATTGAAAAATCTTTGAATCGCTTGAGAATCTCTAAACTGAAGGGCAAGAATTACTTCTGTTATTCAGGCGATGTTGAAAATGTGCAGAGCTCGGTTCTTACATTGTTGGTCGTCGATTCGGATAAGATCAATACAGAGGTCATTTCAAACTTTATAACTGAGCTTGGTGTGGAGGTAATTGTAGCTGGTGACGGCTATGAAGCCTTAGAACTAGCGAAAAAAATTCAACCTAAAATGATCATAACTGAAGTTATTTTGGACAAGATTGACGGGTTTCTTTTAAGGGAAGAGTTGCTTAAAGACTCAAGAACAAAAGGCATAGAAGTGGTTTATGTGTCCTATCAGAAAGATCAAGAAAGCGTAGAACGCGCTTCTGAGCTTGGCGTCATACACTATTTGAAGAAACCTTACTTGCTGTCCGAATTGGTTGGTATCGTAAATAAAAAAATAAGAGGACTCATGGAATGAACTTAGAATTAAACTCAAATCAAATTATTTTCTTGATTGCTGTCATTGGATATGTCATATTCTTTTTGATGTTGCGGATCACCATAAACAAATTTTCAACTCTTGACGCAATTTACAAACGAAATAACAGACGGTTGGCAACCATTCTATCTCTAGTGAACAAAACGTTCGAAGGCACATTCGAGTCTTTGAGGGAGATTAAAGAGATCCGTCAGAATATCGTTATAGAAAATCTGGAGCACCAACTGTCCAGTCCGAAGCTAAAACCAATCGAGCAAAAAGAGATTCGACATTTGAATTCAAAAAGAGTCATTAAACGTAAGGCAGCGTGTACGTATTTAGGTCTAATCGGAAGCGAACAATCAAGACTCTCGCTTGAAAAGGCTCTGATGCGAGAAGTCGAACCGTCCGTCAAGATATACATGTCAAATGCATTGACGGACATAAAGAATCCAGGGTCCTTACCGGTGATGATAGATGCTCTGATTGACAGCAATCGCTGGTATAGAGAAAGAGCCATCTCTAATATTTTGGACTTCGGATACGATTTCCAGCCACATTTTCTGAAACTGATTCCCTCAAGAGATCTTGAGCATATTGAACTCAATTTGAAGTATGCGGGTGAAAATTACAACGAAGCAACAAAAAAATATTTGTTTGATTTTATCGACCATTATGAGATGCGATTCAAAGAAGCGGACGAAAAATATGCACGATACGAGTTGGATAAAAACCGCATGTATAGACGTTCCTATTTGAAGGCTGATTTTGAAACGTTACTCGAATCTGCTTGTAGAACACTCTCCAACTATTACTATTTGGATTTCAATCATAAGCGTTATTTTTCACATTCACATCCAATCATCAAAACCAATGCCTTTTGGGCGTTGTCGAAAACCGCGAGTGCCGAGAACTTCAAAATCATCATCGACCACTTGGATGAGACCGATTATGAAAAAGCATTGGTAAGCGTTCTGACCAAAATGATCGAAGCCAATCCAAGACTATTGTATGTGCTCGAGGAAGCCTTTGATACTGTCTCGAGCAGTGAAGTCAAGATGCGAATGGCGCAAGTGTTTTCCAATAAAATCGAATACTACATTATGAAATTGACATCAAGACAGGGATTATATGCTAAGAGTATACTGAAGGAAATTCTAAAAATCGGAAAAATAAACGAATTGATCGGTTTCATGAACCTCAATAAGAATGCTGACATCGAAAATATTCTCGTTGAAATGCTCAAGGAAACGATTGATCCCGAAACGAACATTGGCATTGAACTCAGAACATATCTAAAGGAAGACATCGTACAAAAATGGGGTTGTGAACCTTATGAGATCCCATCACCAGTCAGCGCGCATCAAAAGGATCGGAAACTCATTAGAGTCGTAGCTCTGCTCACGATTATAGGTGTCCTGATATTTCCGTTGATCTTTGTTATTCGGCGATTTGACTTCATAGCCGTTTCGACTAACAGAATGATTATCAAGCAATATGTCATTGATTTCAACTATCTGCTTGCATACTATTCGGTTTTGATCAACCTAGTCTATCTGACCTTGTTGGTTTTATCTTATGTCAATGTTAGGACACAGGCAAAGCTTTGGAATTTCAAGAATATTTCTATGCTATTCAGAAAAAATATGATTCCATCCATATCCATTATTGCCCCAGCTTATAATGAAGGTGGGTCTATAGTTGCTAGCGTCAGTTCCCTATTAAACCTTAAATACCCTGATTACGAGCTGATTGTGGTCAACGATGGCAGCAAGGATGAAACTCTATCTCGCCTCATTGAGGCCTTCAAACTCATCAGGGTAGATTATCAATATACAAAGAGCTTGAACACAGCACCAATAAGAGGTATTTACCGCAATGCCTCACGTCCAAAATTGGTCGTCATAGACAAGAGTAACGGTGGAAAAGCGGATGCCCTCAATGCCGGAATCAACGTCGCTAATAAAGAGTATTTTTGCGGCATCGACGCAGATTCCCTACTAGAGCCGGAAGCCTTACTGCGCCTTGCTTCATTGACTTTAGATGAAAGTACCGAAACGCCTGCTTTGGGTGGAAACATCTGTCCGATCAATGACTGTGAAGTGGATAAGGGATTAATCACAGAAATTAGACTTCCTCGGAATCATTTGGCAAGATTCCAAACCATTGAGTATCTCAGAGCATTTATGGCGGGCCGTTTGGGATGGCAGCAAATTAACAGCCTATTGATTATTTCGGGGGCTTTTGGTCTCTTTAGAAAAGAGAGAGTGATCAATATTGGTGGCTACTTGACTTCAAGGGGGCAATATAACAAGGATACAGTTGGTGAAGATATGGAATTGGTTGTTCGTATCAGCAGATTGATGCATGAGATGAAACGCGATTTCAAAATTTTATATGCCTTTAACGCGAACTGCTGGACGGAAGTGCCGGAAGATTTTAAAGGGCTTAGAACGCAACGTTTCAGATGGCATCGGGGCTTGATTGACATCTTGTTTTTCCACAAAAAAATGCTCTTTAGGCCACAATACAAAACGACCGGCATGGTGGCACTCCCCTATTTTTTCATTTTTGAAGCCATTGGTCCGATGATTGAGATTCAAGGTTATCTGATGGTTGCGTTGGCAGTTGTTTTAGGGATACTGAACCAACAGATTGCTCTGCTTCTGTTCATAACAACTGTACTCATGGGTGTGGTGGTCTCTATGGCCTCTGTTCTTATCGCCGAGCGGGAGGAGCAATATTATAAATTCTCTGATGTCGTCAAACTGATGTTTTATGCGATTATCGAAAATTTCGGACCAAGACAGTTAATTAGTTTTTGGAGAATTCACGGACAGTTTAAAGTCATTTTTGGAAGAGCGGGTTGGGGTTCAATTAAAAGAAAGGGGATCAAATAGTGAAGTATGGCTTGATTTCTAACATAGCGAAAATTGTTTTGGTTGGTGTATCAATCCTAATATTAGGACTTTTGATTTTTCCGATCATAAAATATCAGATAGATCCGGTTGATCGAGTAGTCATCAAACAATCACTCAATCATTCGAGAGGAATCGACTGGGCGCTTTCACACTTTAAAGTTAAAGACATTAATGATGAAAATCAGCCTGACTTGATTCTCATCGACGACGGTATAGCCTTCTCTGAATTAGGACTCAATGAAGTTGAACACAACAAATTGCTCTTGATTGCATTGTTTCACCAGTATTCAGAACAGCCTTACAATCAAGAGGGGTTGTCTCAAAGTACGGGTGTCAATTGGTCTGGGTATGTGGGTAGAACTTTTCAAGATTTGGGAGATTTAAATGCTGTACCGGTCGCTTGGATTGAAAGCTATGAGGCTCAAAACAAAACGAAGTGGTCGTTTTATGGCGAGGGCATTATCCTAAAAAACAGCGAAACCCTCATCGTCTTAAGAAAAAATATTGACTACGACAAAGGAATTGCCATCGAATTTGGTGGTAAAGCATCCCCTTATTATGGTGTTTTTGAGGTTCTTGATCCGTCTTCAGACTCTGAGGCCAATTTTAAAATTGATTTAACCGAATCCGGAATGCAGCGGTTCGAGACGATGAATCTGTCCGCCTCTTTTCCTGCAGTTGTTAGGCTAAATTTCAATTTGTACCAAGGGTACTATTTTGCAGGTGATTTCTTTGACTATGATCCTGGTGCATTTTATCAAAACGATTGGTGGATCCCCCTGATGCAAGGAAAAATGCTCTATGATAAGTATCAGGATGAAGAGGCTTACTGGAAATTTGCTGTACCGTTTTTAAGAAAAGCGATCAACGAACCGTATAGGAATGAAAGTGCAAAAGCTGATCGATTCAAGTTTGTCACAGAAGGCACACAAATATATCAAATCGATTCAAATAATGAGCGTGCTCTTTTCTTTTCAAAGGGCGTCAACTTGGGTGCTGCTTTACCGGGGAAAACATTTACTGAATTTCCGAAGGACAAGGCGCTCTATTTGGATTGGCTTACACAAATGTACGATTTAGGATACAACACTGTAAGAATTTATACATTGCTTCCACCTGAATTTTATCAGGCACTCCATGAATTTAACGCTTCAAAGGACGATCCAATATTCTTGCTTCAAGAGATATGGCCAGAAGAACATCCTGAGGCAAACAATTATCTTGCGGAGACATATAATACACTTTATAAGAATGAAATCGAAATGAACATCAGAGCGATCCATGGGGATATTTACATCCCTGAGCGTTCTTTCAGAGCGTATGGAGCGTATCTATATGATGTCTCACCTTACATTTTGGGCTACTTGGTAGGCAGAGAACTCGAACCCGAAGAGGTAGAAGCAACAGATACTCTGAATGAGGGGTATCGTTTTGTTGGCGAGTATCTCTACAGCACTGATGAAGCGACACCTACTGAAGCTTGGCTTGCGGCATCTTGTGATTATGCGCTTAGTGTCGAATCTATGCGGTTCGAAAGCGCACCTTTGGTTGGTATTGTCAATTGGCCGACCCTGGATCCGCTTGAGCACGATAGCGAATGGAATTTGCAAGGGGATAAGTCCCTACAATACAACGATCGAATCAGTGTGGACATCAATAACATTGGCATCAATGATGATAAGGTAAGCGGATTTTTTGGTGCTTATCACATTTATCCCAACTATCCGGATTTCATGAATAACGACAGCGCATACAACACCTATAACGATGTCATAGGTCGATTCAAATATGGCGCTTATTTGGAAAAGTTCATGAGTCAACATAAAAAGTACCCTGCGATTGTCGCAGAGTACGGTATTTCAACGAGTATGGTAACTGCACACTACAATCCCGACGGCTTGAATCATGGCGGTATATCGGACCAAGATCAGAGTGATATGATCGACAGGATGACAGAAGCTATCATTCGGGAAGGTTATTCTGGCGCAATCGTGTTTGAATGGATTGATGAATGGGCCAAGAAGACGTGGACGACTGAAAACTACATGATTCCTTATGACCGCCAAAGCTTATGGCATAATGTGTTGGATCCGGAGCAAAATTATGGAATTGTTGCCGTGGAGGCGATCGAACCCGATTTTGACATTACCTTTGAAGATGGAAACAGCGCTGCACGCTTGAAGTCCATTGAAATGGGACAAAATGCAGCTTATTTAATGATTAAGTTAAACTTTAACCAACCTATTGATGAGACACTTGATTTCAAAATTGGGCTGAACCTTTATGATGAATCCCCTGAATACGTGGATGAGTTTGAGATTCACTTTTCAAGCGAACCTCGAATTCTCGTAAATCCCGGGTACAATTGGTTAAAGGGCCGATATAGAAGCTTTACCGCACTAAGAAGCGAATATGAAGAGATGATTCAATTGGTCAACAATGCCAACTTATCGAAAGACGGCACTGAAATAGAAGAGAAAACAGTGAATTTGAGTCATCTCAAGATCGGACCTTTTGATGTGTCTCAAAATTCAATTATGGTTTCAGATCATCAAATAACCATTCGGTTGCCTTATGGGCTACTTGGTCTCTCAGATCCATCTTCCCAGCAAATGCTGTGGGATAAAGCGTCATTTCTCCCGACTGGCATCAACCAGATCAAAACGATTAAGTC